>JAOTVR010000055.1 GCA_029863305.1 Gammaproteobacteria bacterium
TCCGTGGACCCGGATCTCGCCGATGACTTCGCGATCCTGGTGAAGCTCGGATGTGTCGAGTCAATCGAGGACCACGTGCTACACAACTACTTCCGCCTCGATGGTGATCTCAACGTGCATGCGGAGTATGGCTATCTTGCCAATGACGTTACTGCGAAAATCATTTCCGAATGGTGGCACGCGAGCAGGCCGTAGGCGCTCATCCGCATGGCTCGCAGCGCTGCGCTTTATCTCCGACGAGCGGTATCCGGCCGGTGGCCGGCTGGCATCAGGATGATTCGATGTTCGGCCGGATGACGATATCGATGCGCCGATTCCGCTCGCGTCCCGACTCGGTCTCGTTGCTTGCGATCGGCCGCGTTTCCCCATAGCCCGTCGCAATCAGGCGATAGGTCGGAATTCGCATCGCATTGATCATGTATTGCTGCACGGATTCCGCGCGCTGTTGCGATAACTTCTGGTTGAGTTCATCACCGCCATGAGAATCGGTGTGGCCTTCGATGATCAGCTCGCTGCGCGGGAACACATCGATCGCTTTCTCTACTTTGGCGAGAAGGTCAAAGCTCTGTGGCTTGATTTGCGAAGCGCCGCTGTCAAAGGTCAATCCATCGAGTCGCAGGATGATGTTGTTACCCTCACGAAACACGCGGGCTTCCGCCGGAGTGAACATTTTTTCGACTTGCTGGAATTGCTGCTTGACGCGTGCCTGCGCCTCGAGCCGCTGAATCAGCGCCGCGCGTTCTGCGGTGGCACCGCCAAGACGTTCGTCGAGGGCGGCCAGTTCCTCTTCCATATCAGCAAGGCGCGTTTCGTTTTCGGCCTTTTCCTGCCCCAGCGCCTGATTTTCATTGCGCAACTGATCAATGTACGCGACCAGCTCTGCGGCGAGCCTGTCCGGGCCGTCTTCCATGTCCGGCACGACATCGGCAGCCCCCGAAATATCGCGCAGGGGTTTCTCCCACTCGAGCACGAGTACCTCGGCGCTCAGGTCGCGATCACGAACCTTGCGCACGATTTCCGAAAGATAAATGGCGTGTTTGGCTTCATAGTTTGCCTGCCGCGCAAGGCTGCGTGGCAGATCAGTGTCATAACGGTTTTCGTTGAGCTCCCGTTCTGCATCCGCGAGCAATTGTTTTGCCTTGTTAAGCGTGATCGGCGCATAGCGACCGACCCGGGCGCGATCGGCATCGGCCAGCAACTGACGCGTTTCGTTCAGGTATTGAGCCTTGATGGCGATGAGTTCCGCGTCGCGATACAAACTGGTCGCCTCGATATCGCGGCGCTTCGCGCCCTTCAGGTCGCCCCGTTCGAGTAAGCGAATTGCATCGCCGAATTTGCGTTGCGCCTCCTCCCAAATCTCTGCGGACAATTCAGGTGCGCGGGCATTGGCGGCGTCCTGACGGCTCTTCATCACCTGGGCGAGGGCGGTGCTGGCGAGTTGTGCCGCCGTCGTTGCGGTCCTGAAATGCCGCGCGGCGTCGGCCGCATTGCTACGAACCGTTTCAATATTTCGACCCCGTTCGAGAGCGGTCTCGGCGGCATTGTATTCAGCACTGCCGCGTTCGTAACTGCGCGGTGCCAGCAATTGTGCATTGGCAGCCTCGGCAGCCGCTTTTGCGGCGTCTGCCTCTTTGAAAAAGGTCTTTCTCAGCTCGTCCTGGGCGTTTGCGCTGCCGATACCCAGCAGCAGGGTAAGGACCAGTACGCAAGGTGCGAATCTCCGGTTTACGGCCATGTGGATTGTTCCTGCGTTGGTTTAACGAAAAACCGCCCAAGCGATAGGCAGTTGCTGTCCATATTACATATGCTGCGACACGAAATCTGTGCGCCGTGTCCACCAAATAAAGGGATTTTACGCTCGTACCAGCATTTGTGCGAGGCACAGCATGCTGCGCTGCAGCATAAAATTGCCGGTGCTCGCGAATCCGGCATTTTGTGGCGTGTTTCACAGACCGCATATCATCCCATGCGTAATCTTGAACCATGTCCGCGAAGTACTACACGCAGTTCATATTGACCGACACGCAGTATCGTGGCGGCAACGAATTCAGCGGTGTGATCGAATTGAGTCACCCGATGGATATGGATAGCGATGCGCGTGACATAGAGGCCGTATTGGCCCGCAATTTCGACCTGAAAAAGCACGATGTAAAGCTCGTTAGCTGGTCCAGATTGCACTGAGTTCTTCTGGCGCAAAACCGATTCCCCCTGACTCTCCCGGCTTCGGCCGGGATTTTTTTTGCCAATTTCCGTTACAATGCTGGCCCTTTCGCCTGGCAGATGACACTCCGAATGAGCAGCAATACCGACAAACGATTCCGCGGCATTCCGATCGTGCAAAGTGGCACGAAGTACAAGACCGAAGAGGGTTTTTCCGCGATCAAGAACGGGGTCAAGAACCGGCGCGATGTGGAGCCGCTGGATATCGGGCGGAAACCGCGCTGGCTGCGCGCGAAAATGCCGTCCGGCAAGGGCTATTCGGTGGTGCGCAACATCGTCAAACAACACCGCCTGAGCACTGTGTGCGAAGAATCGATGTGTCCGAACGTTGGTGAGTGCTGGAATGCCGGCACGGCGACCATCATGGTCATGGGTTCGGTGTGTACGCGGGCGTGTCGTTTTTGTGCCGTCGATACGGGAAATCCGAAAGGCTGGCTTGACACCGAAGAACCGGTTAACACGGGGCGCGCTGTGCAACTCATGGGGCTCGAGTACGTCGTCATCACGTCCGTCGATCGTGACGATATCGCCGACGGCGGAGCGGCGCACTACGCCGAGTGTGTTCGGCAGATCAAGCAGCAGAATCCGAACACGGCCGTAGAGGCGCTGACGCCGGATTTCAACGGCGTCATGGAGCACGTCGAGATCGTCGTCGACTCCGGACTTGAAGTATTTGCGCAAAATGTCGAAACGGTGAAACGACTGACGCATCCGGTACGCGATCCTCGAGCGAGTTATGAGCAGACGATCGCCGTCTTGCGACACGCGAAGAATCATCGCCCCGATATCCTGACGAAGACGAGTCTGATGTTGGGGCTCGGCGAGCGCGACAATGAAATCATGCAAACAATGGACGACTTGCGCGATGCCAATGTCGATATCCTGACACTGGGCCAGTACTTGCGACCCACGCCGAACCATCTGGCCGTGGAACGATTCGTTACGCCCGACGAATTCGACCTGTACCGACGTGAGGGTCTCGACAAAGGTTTTCTTGAGGTGGTTGCCGGACCGATGGTTCGCTCCAGCTATCGTGCCGAGCAAGTACTGCAAAAGAACAATGTAGGCCTTGCCGTATGAGCCAGTTCTTCATGGAGTACGGCCTGTTCCTGTTGAAGGTCGTCACAATTGTCGTGGCAATCGTGATCGTGATCGGCGTTGTGGCTTCGGCCGGCCGCAAGGCCACCCAGGAAGGCCTGGAAGTCGAAAGTCTCAATAAGAAATACAGGCTGCTGGCAGGTACGCTTCGAAAAGCCGTGCTCGGGAAGAGCGAGCAAAGAAAAGAGGCCAAGGAAGAGAAAAAGCGCGACAAAGCTGAAGCAAAGCAGGCATCGCATCGACCGCGCAGCTTCATCATCAAATTCAAGGGCGACCTCAAAGCGAGCGCTGTACCGTCGTTGCGTGAGGAAGTCAGTGCGATTCTCGACGTGGCGGGCGCCGGCGACGAGGTCATTGTCTGCCTCGAGAATCATGGCGGCGTTGTTCACGAGCACGGACTGGCGGCATCGCAACTGGCGCGCATACGGGAACGCGAAATCCCGTTGTCCGTTTGTGTCGACAAGGTTGCGGCCAGCGGCGGTTATCTTATGGCTTGCGTTGCTTCCAAAATCTACGTGGCGCCATTCGCAATTCTCGGCTCCATCGGCGTACTCGCCCAGATTCCGAATTTCAACCGGCTGCTGGACAGTCACGGCGTGGATGTCGAACAGATCACGGCTGGAAAGTACAAGCGCACGGTGACAATGTTTGGCGAGAATACTGATGAGGACCGGGCCAAGCTCAAAGAAGAACTCGAGGATGTGCACGCCTTGTTCAAGGCTGCCGTCAGCAAGTATCGACCGGCTCTGGATCTCGACAAGGTCGCGACGGGGGAGCACTGGTATGGCACCACTGCACTCGAGCTTGGTCTGGCAGACGAGATCAAGACGAGCGACGAGCTGCTGACCGAGCTTGTGGTCGATAGAGACTTGTATCAGCTCAGCTATCGCATCAAGCAGCCATTGCAGAAGCGCCTTATGGCAAATATCGACAGCACTCTGGAAAAGGTCGACGCGGCAGGATGGCGCCGCAAATTCGAATCGCGCCTGCCGCGCTGACGCCAGGAACTGGTGCCGCCGAAATTTGTCGTAGACTGTACAACAGTGGTACAGGGACTGGAGTCGAGGATAGCCGATGAACTTGCAGCGTTTCAGACAATTTGCCCCGGTTTTCATTATCGCGAGTGGCGCCTTGTCGTGGTCATTGTCTGCCCATGCGATTTCTGACGCCGAACTGGCGGCAGAGGCCGCGAAGCAGTTTGCGGAGATGAAAGCCTCGATGCCGCTGACCACGGATCGTGACACGATTGAATACATCGCTTGCGTCGCCAATGCGGTCGTCAGCCAACTGGACCCGCCGCACAGTGACCTGGCGTGGGAAATGGCCATTTTCGATAACGACGCTGTCAATGCATTCGCGATGCCCGGTGGCAAGATCGGTGTCATGGTCGGGATCCTCAAGGCGGCACAGAACCAGGATCAACTGGCCGCCGTGATCGGTCATGAAATCGCCCACGTGACGGCGGATCACTCGAAAGAAAGGGCGTCGCGCGGCAGACTGTCCAACGTCGGTATCCAGGTTGCCGCGGTGTTGCTCGGCGGTGGAAACCAGGGTGCGACCTACACGGCGTACGAGGCACTCAATCAGGCCGAGCGCTTCGGTATCATGCTGCCTTTCAATCGCAAGCAGGAAAGCGAAGCGGACGTTATCGGTCTGAAGTACATGGCGCGTGCAGGATTTGATCCGCGAGCCGCTGTCCCGCTGTGGCAGAATATGACCGGTCTGTCGGGACGCGAGGAGCCGGCAGAGTTCACTTCGACGCATCCGTCGAGCGAGAAGCGTATCGACTCACTCGTATCGCAGTGGATCGATGCTTTGCCGTATTATAATGCGGCCACGCAGGAAGGACGCGTGCCGAACTGCATACCACCACAGCCGTTGCCAACCTCTAAAAAGGAGTGACGCCTCATAATTCGTCGCTTTGCACTGATCCTGCCGCTAGTTGCACTGGGCGGCTGCTCGACCCTGCAGGACTTCTTCGGTACCGCGCCAGGTAAACGCCCGCGCGGCGCAGAAGGCATTCCAATCGCGCAGCGTCCTGTTGAGGAGCCACTTGCGGCCAATCACTTCGTGCTTGAGTCGGCGCAGCAGTCCGTCGTCGGAATGCCACAGGTGGTATTCACGCGGGGTGAAGATACCTTGTCGGATCTCGCACGCGCTTACGGCCTCGGTTACGATGAACTGCTCGCGGCCAATCCCGATGTCGACCCATGGCTGCCTGGCGACAACACGCCGGTGCTGTTGCCTACACAGTACGTGCTTCCCGATGTGCCGAGGGAGGGCATCGTTCTCAACATCGCGTCGAGACGATTATTCTATTTTCCTGTCGTGCCCGAAGGGCAGGCGGCAGTTGTTCAGACCTACCCGATCGGCATTGGTCGGGTTGGCTGGGAAACACCGCTGGGTACAACCGAGGTTACGGCCAAAGCGAAAGACCCGCATTGGTACGTGCCGTTGTCCGTCCGCCAGGAACATGCAGAGTCGGGAAATCCGTTACCGTCGGTCATACCGCCCGGCCCTGATAATCCGCTGGGCCATCGCGTGCTCAAGCTCGGCATGCCCGGTTATCTGATTCACGGCACCAATCAGCCATTTGGCGTCGGCATGCGTGTGAGCCATGGCTGCGTGCGTCTGTATCCGGAAAATATCGAGTATTTGTACGAGCTCGTTGATATCGGTGAGCCAGTCAACATCGTCAACGAACCATTTCTTATCGGACAACTCGACGGCGAATGGTATTTTGAAGGTCACGAGCCGCTTGAGGATGATCTCATCGGTTCGGAACAGCGCCTGCAGCAACTGATCGAAAATCACGCTGCTGTAGATGGCATCGATTACGTGCGCAGCATCGCGAGCAACGCGAATGGCGTTCCATCCCGTCTTGGGTATGCAAGCGCCGAAGACGTATTGGCGCGTGCGCGGCTGGTTCGCAACACGGTTGTGGTTGACCCGGATGCGCCGACATTGATGGAAGTCCGTGAGATGATCGATGAGGCGGTCGAAGAGGCTCGCCAAGAGGCGGAGTCGTTATGAGCGAATGGCTGGACCTGATGCTCGAGGAGATTGCACGCAAAAAGCGTGAAGCGCAGGCCGCGGACGAAGAAATCAGGCGTCGCGAAGAACAGGCCCGCAGCGAAGCGGCAAGCCATACGGATCAATCAAAGTAACGCAGGAACTCTTTGGGGAGCCGCGACACGTCCTTTGGTTGCCCGGAGTTGGCAGGCAGCGGCCTGGAATTGTACGTATTCCAGAACAGCACGGACTGACGCGCATGTGCCGCCTGGTCGAGGTCGTGCAACATGGCCGCCATCGCCTTGCCGGTGTATGTCGTCTCGAGGGCCAGGTCCAACTCGTCACGCGCAATCCGAACGGCGTCATCGGTTGCGGCATCCGTTCTTGCATAGCCCCCCGCCAGGAAGCCATCACGCAGACGGTACCGGGTCCGTTCTGCCAGATCGACGGGTATCGATGGATCCAGATTGTGCAGGATCTTCGCCGTCTTGATCGTCAGGCGACGCATAGCCTCCGGATTGCAGATGAATTTCTCAGTGACGCGCACGGCCTGGATTTCGGTAGCAAGACCCGCAAGGGTCAGTCCGAGCGAGAGTCCGACCGCAGTGGCCATCGTGCCGGTCGCTACGTAAAGACGATCGGGCGATTCGGTTTCTCCAGCCAGAATCTGCGCGGCGAGTTCCAGGCCCGCGTTGACGAAGCCGACGGTACCCAGCCAGTTGGATCCGCCGGCAGGGATTACCCAGGCCTGTCGATGCCACAAATATCTCCGCAAGGTACGAACACGGTCTGCATAGCTGCCGCCGTAAGCGACGATTTCGCTGCCGTTGTGCAGTTGCATATTCAGCATGCGCGCGGCGTTGGCGGTGCGGGACTGGTGAGACAGCAGGCAGGTACATTCGAAGCCGAGCGACTTCGCATACAGTGCCGTTGCCAACGCATGGTTTGACGCAACCGTGCCGAAAGTGGCAATACGTTTGGCGTGCCGGTCGCTTGCGCGCCGCAGAAGATACTCGAGTTTGCGGACTTTGTTGCCGCCATACAATCTGCCGGTCAGGTCATCGCGCTTGATCGCGATCTTGCGCCGGCCTTTGGGGGTGCTCAGGGATTGTTCAGCGATTGCCGTTGGCAGGTCAGCAAGGCGTATCTTGGGCAGTTGCTCTGCCAGTCCGGGATATGCACTCGCCAGGTAATCTTTCATTGCCTGAATAGTAGCGAATTAGTGAGCATGGCGGCTCAATTCAATGGCATAAGCGGCGGGCACTGATTAGAATGCAGCGACATATATCTGACTGTTTCGGAGATAAGCTTGTCAGATGCAGTTGACCGCAGCATAACGGTCACCGAAATGACACCGATGGACCAGGCCATCGACGTGTTGCCTGAGACCACGGCGGCTTTTGTCGGACGTGCGCTTCGCGGCCCTCTGAATCATCCGGTATTGATCGAAAGTGTCGGCGAGTTTCGTCGTCGATTTGGTGATGTCTGGTCGCGCTCCAGCCTGGGGCCGGCCGTGAGGCAGTTCTTCGAACACGGTGGCAGGCGCGCGTATATCGTGCGGGTTGCCAACAATGCACGCGGTGCACTGCTGTGCCTTCCGGCGAGTGGTTCGGCGCTCGTACTGCGCGCCGTCGAGCCCGGGTCGACGGCGCAGATACGTGCCGCCGTCGACTTTGACGGTATCGACGACGATGAACTGTTCAATCTGACCTTACAGCGGGTCGATCCCGATACTGGCCTGGTCATTGATCAGGAGATGTTTCGTCGTGCGCATTACCGCGAGGGGGCGGACGGCTTTATTGCGGACATGCTGTTGACGTCGACGCTGGCACGCGTCGAGCAGCCGTACCCGACACACCGTCCCGAATCGACTGGCGGCCCGGACCGGCCATTCAATTCGTCCTACATCGACCACGCTCAGGGTGGATCGGATGGCCATGAGTTGTCGGACTACGATCTCGTGGGCTCATACACGGACGCCAGCGGACTGTTCGCCCTGCAGCAGGTTGATCGGCTTGACCTCCTGTACCTGCCACCACCCGGCAAAGGTCGTGACCTCGGTTTGACCTCGATTCTGGCTGCCGAAATGTTTTGTCGTGAACGCGGCGTAATGTTGATTGTCGATCCGCGGTCTGACTGGGTGACACCATCCAAAGCGGTTGCAGGCATAAGGACTGCCGGTCTGGCCAGCCCCAATATGCTTGGATATTTTCCGCGCATGTATGATCGCGATGACGATGCCGGAGCGCCTCGGGCAGTGGGCGGCGCATTGGCCGGATTGTTGTGCAAGCTCGATCGGAGCTTTGGGCCATGGCATGACCTTGATCAACAAGGCATGGGCTTCAAGCGCAGCCTCTTCGCGTCTTTCGAGGTGAATGACGCCGATGCAAAACTGTTGGCGCGTGAAGGTTTGAACACCGTGTCAAAAGGGCCGGCAGGTCGGGCGCGGCTGCGCGGGGCAACAACGATGGGCCGCGGCAGCGTGTCACATCGCAAATATGCGAGCCTTCCGGTACGGCGACTTTGTCTGCGGGTCATCAGTGCCATCGAATCGGCAACGCGCTGGACCGTATTTGAATCTGACGATGAGGACTTGCGCAAGCGCATCTGCAGCCAGGTTGTCGCCTACCTGTCCTGTCTGGCGGACATGGGCGCATTCGAGAATGATCGCTTTGTCGTCGAATGCGATGCCGGATTGTGCCGGCGCGACGATCAGCTCGGGCATGGCGTCACGATTCTGGTCGTATTTCATCCGCTCGGTTGCACGGAGCCCGTCTCATTCACACTGCATCAAACCGTATCAGGCAGTCGGGTGACCACGACGGCCTTCGCTCCGGTTATGGAAAATTGTGCCTGAAACGCATTCGTAAAAAGCAACTGTAAGCTGTCATATGCGCATCCACTTCATGCCACCAATCTTTCGGGAGGCGGTATGAGAGACAGCGATGCTCTGGAAAACAATCCACACGTTTCGCGCTCGGCACTGGAAGCCATTCACGGCCAGGTATACGGCTGGGCCCTCTCCCGATGCGATTTTGATCACGCAACAGCGGAGGACCTGATGCAGCAGGCATATGTCGAACTACTGAGTGGCAACGCCCGGTTTGATAACAGGTCGTCACTCAAGACATTCGTGTTTTCGGTGGTGCAGAATCTCGCACGCAGTCGGTTTCGGCGCCTGTCGTCACGGCTGCGGCTTGTCAGGCAGTATCAACAGGAGTCGAGCGGCGCCGTTGCACAAATCAGCGAGCCCGTCGATACCGCGGTATGGCGTGCCGTACGCGCGTTGCCGGCAAGACAGCGAGACGTGATCGAACTCGTCTTTTGTCGCGAACTCACTATCGAGCAGGCGGCGGCGGTAATGGGTGTGTCTACCGGCACAGGGCGCGTGCACTACGACCGGGCGAAGAAGGCTCTGCGTTCGAGGTTACAGGATCGGTCAGAGGAAGAATCATGAAGGGCTCAGACGACAAGCTTCGTGAACGGCTTAGCCAGGCCTGGGCGCGTCGTGCGGGTGATCGTCAGCCGCCATTCGACAGCACCTGGCAGTCGGCACAAAGCAGACATGCTGCTTCGCGCCGCCGATATCGGCGATTTGCCGGCGTCGCAGCGACCGCGGCTGCGATCGTTGTTGGTCTGAACGCGCTGACGTCGATGCAACAGCCGACCTACATCGAGGTGGCCGAGTTGCTGGAGTCCACGTACTGGTCGGCGCCCAGCGATGTGCTGTTGCCCGACAGGGAATTTGACATATATCAGGATATGCCGGTGCTATTCGAGTCAACCGAACCGGCGGGAGGAACGTTACTATGAGGAAGGGATTATTGATCTTGCTGGTCGCAGCTTGCCTGGCTGCAGCAAGCGCGTATGCCGGAGGTCCAAAGGAAGATGTCTTCAAGGGCAAATTGTTCGCGCCGAATATTATTCTGGAGAACCAGGCGGAATTAAGCCTCAGCAAGCAACAGTTTACCCAAATCCGCAAAGCCGTGGTCGAGGTGCAGGCCAACGTAGCCGAACACGAATGGGATGTTCGCGAAGCGTACCAGAACATCATGGCAGAGCTCGATGAGATGCCGATTGATGAGCAGCAGGTGCTCGAGCACGTCAGTGCAGCACTTCGCGCGGAGAATGAAGTGAAAAAGTTGCAGGTAACGATGTTGATCAGACTGAAGAACCTGCTCACGGACGAACAGATCGCGTATCTGGAGTCGGTGCGCGACTAGCCTCGCGACAAATGTGCACATTATTGCTACGAATAATCACATTTGCGCGCACGACGCAGTATTAGGCTCTCAGATACGAATGCGGAACCGGCCGAGCCGTTTCGCGAGAACGGGACGATGACATGAAAACCAGATTGCTCTCACTGCTCATATCATTGCTGGTCGGTCTTGCCGGTTGCGGCGGCAGTTCGGGTGGTAATAATGAACCGCCGCCCCCACCGCCGCCGCCACCGCCGATAACGAAGGCCGAGGCATTTCAATTCCTGAATCAGTCAACGTTCGGTGCAACCGATGCGGAGGCACAACGCGTTATCAACTTGCGCTACGAAGCATGGATCGACGATCAACTGCAAAAGCCGGCATCGCTGCAATTGCCGCATATTCAGTCATTGCCTCTGCCGCCATTCATGGGTCAGCTGCAGGCAGACCGCGTCGATATCTGGTTTCGTAATGCGCTGCATGGTGACGATCAGCTTCGTCAGCGGGTTGCCTTCGCCCTGTCGGAAATCATGGTGGTCTCGCAAATTGGTGTGCTGAACAACCGTCCTTACTCACTGGCAAGCTATTACGACATGCTCGCTGAAAACGCGTTCGGCAATTATCGCGACCTGATCGAGGCTGTCACGCTGCATCCGGCGATGGGCGTCTATCTGAGCATGCTGGGCAATGAAAAGCCCGATGTCGAAAACAATATCCGGCCAGATGAAAATTACGCCCGCGAATTGATGCAGCTGTTTTCGATCGGGCTCGTGGAACTCAATCAGGACGGCAGTGTGAAGCTCGATGACCGGGGTCAGCCGATTCCGACTTACGATCAGGAGACCATTGAAGCATTTGCGCACGTTTACACAGGCTGGACCTACGCGGGATCTCCTGTCTTTCGCGAAGCGCGCCCTACGCTGACCAATCAGGTCATACCCATGCAGCTCTGGCCGAGCTTTCACGACACCGGGCCGAAAACCCTGTTAAACGGCTTCGTTATCCCGGCGGGACAGATGGGTATGCAGGATCTCGCGGATGCGCTCGATAATATTTTCAATCATCCGAACGTCGGTCCCTTTATCGCGATTCGACTGATTCAACGCCTCGTCACCAGTAACCCTTCTCCGGGCTACGTGTCTCGGGTCGCCGGTGTCTTCAATGATAACGGTTTCGGGGTTCGCGGCGATCTTGGTGCGGTCGTCAAGGCGATATTGCTTGATGACGAAGCACAGCCAGGCGTGCGCATGGACCTCGACGGCAAAGTCAAAGAACCGTTGTTGCGCCTTACGCAATTATGGCGCGTTTACAATGCGACGTCGCAGAGCGGCCGCTACCCGCTGAACTTCGCCTACATCGTCTTTGGGCAGGGACCATTGCAGGCATCGCATGTTTTCAATTTTTTCAGTCCGTTCTATGCACCGCCCGGTGAGATCAGCGACGGCAATCTTGTTGCCCCCGAGTTGGAAATCTCGACTGAATACCTGAATACGTTCGTGACCAATTACATGTTCTATCAGACGTTCGCATTGAATTCGACAAATACCCAATTGAACGAAGACGATGTCTTCATCAACTTCGAGTCGGAGCTGGCACTTGCGAACGACGTCGATATGTTGATCGATTCGGTTGCCGGAAAACTTCTGGCCGGACAAATCTCGGACACTCTGCGCAATGAAACGGCAGGCATGCTCGCGTTGATACCCGACACTGAAGCGGCATTGCGCGTAGCAGAGACAATCTATCTCATCGTGACATCACCGGAATACGCGTACCAGCGTTAAGCACGGCGGCATGCCGGGAGAGACCATCATGAAAAAGATCAATCGACGCGATTTTCTGAGAAGCAGTAGTGCAGCTGCCGCCGCAGCGACGTTCGCAAGTACTCCGGGGCTCGCCTATTCGCAAGGCATCGGCACGGCGGCACCTTTCGATGACTACCGCGCGCTCGTGTGCGTATTCCTGCATGGTGGCAACGACTCATTCAACATGCTGGTGCCGAACACGACCGCCGAGTACAACGTTTACGCGGCATCGCGGCAAAATCTGGCGGTGACCCGGCAAGATCTGCTGCCGATCAATCCGCGCTCACAGACACCCGGAACTGCGCCATTTGGGCTACACCCGTCGATGGGTGGCATCCAGACCCTGTTCGAAGCGGGCAATGCGGCATTCGTAGCCAATCTTGGCCCGCTGGTCGAGCCAACGACAAAGACCCAGTATCAGCAGAAGTCGGTCCTTTTGCCGTCGCAGTTGTTCTCGCACAACGACCAGCAATCGCAGTGGCACTCACTCAAAGGGGCCGGTACGAGCAAGACGGGCTGGGCAGGTCGCATCGCGGACCTGATCCGGACAAATGTCGCGGGGCAGCGAATGGCCACGAATGCTTCACTCAACGGTACCAGTTTGTTCCAGTCGGCCGAGCACACGATTGCCTATGTTATGGGCCAGAGCGGACCGCTCCAGTTTGAGGGCTTTTCGGACGATCCAGACAACATCCTCTACGACCAAAAGCTCGCGTTTCAGCGCATCGTTGCGGCGCAGTACAGCTCGATATATGAACGCGGTTTCGCCGAAATTCAGCGTCGCGCAATCGACTCGGCTGACACGGTGGCGGCCGCAATTGCATCGGCACCAGTAATGACTACGGTATTCCCGAATTCACAGCTTGGCCGACAGCTCGAGACGGTGGCCAGGCTGATCGGGTCTCGTGACCAGCTGCAGATGCAACGACAGATCTTCTTTGTCGGCATCGGTGGCTTCGACTCGCACGACGACCAGAATCAAAATCAACCCGGACTGCTGGCCGGCGTCAGCGAGGCGATGGCGGCGTTCTATGCCGCAACTGTCGAGATTGGCGCTGCGGACAGCGTGACCGCTTTCACGCAGTCCGATTTTGGCCGCACGCTCACGTCGAATGGCGACGGCACCGATCACGCCTGGGGTGGCAATCAGCTCGTTGTGGGCGGCGCCGTCAATGGCCAGGATATTTACGGCACGTATCCCGTGTTGCAGATTGGTGGCGAAGATGATGTAGGTGGTGGCCGTATGATACCGACGACCTCGGCCGACCAGTATGCCGCAACGCTGGCCAGATGGTTCGGGATTCCTGACGTCGACCTGGACATCGTGGCGCCGCACATCGACAATTTCGTACAACGCGATCTGGGCTTCATGGTCTGATATTCTTCCCGCCATCATGAACCAGATCGGGAGCCGGCAGTTCTGGCCGGTCAGCCCGAGAATGCGAGTAGACCTGTGAAATCATTTCAAGCCGCCGTCCTGGCAGCCGTAGTCTGTGTTGCCGCGTGCGGCAGTGATCAGCGACCAGCCGAAGCACCACAACCCGAAGCCGGCCCAGGTGCGACGCTCAACGCACTCTTCGAGGATTTCTTTGAGCGTGAACTTGAGCTCAACCCATTGCTGGCCACGAGAATCGGTGACTACCGGTATAACGACCGTCTGGCCAACACTATCGGTCCCGAGTACCGCGCAGCCGTTCGCAGCCTTGACAGCGAATTCCTTGCGCGTCTGCTCGACATTGACCGCGAGCAGTTGTCACGCCAGGATCAATTGAGCTACGACATGTTCAGGCTCGATCGCGAGACGTCGATCGAGGGTGATCGCTTTCCCGGTCACTTGCAGCCCATCAACCAGTTCTCGTCCATGATGAACAGATTTGTGCAGCTTGGCAGCGGCACGAGTTTGCACCCCTTCAAAACGGTCAGGCACTACGACGACTGGCTTGCACGCATCGACGATTTTGTCGTCTATAACGACCAGGCCATCGAAAACATGCAGGAAGGCATGCGGCAGGGCGTGGTGCAGCCGCGCATTCTGATGGCCAGGGTGCTGCCGCAACTTGAGTCGCAAATCGTCGATCGGGCGGAAGACAGCGCTTTTTATGCGCCGATCAACAATATGCCCGAAGAATTCAGCGACGATGACCGCGACAGGCTGGCGGCAGCCTTTAAAGGTGCGATTGAAAACAAGATCATTCCGGCCTATGAGCGGATGAGTCATTTCGTTGCCGACGAGTACCTGGGTGCCGCACGCGAAACCGTTGGACTCTACGACTTGCCCGACGGTGATGATTGGTATTCGTTCAACGTCAGACGTATTACAACGACGGATTTGACGCCCGACGAGATTCACCGCATCGGACTTGATGAGGTCGAACGCATTCACGGCGAGATGCGTGGCGTCATGCAACAGGTCGGATTCGAAGGCGACCTGCACGATTTTTTCGAATTTCTCAACACGGATGAACAGTTCTACTTCGATACAGCCGAAGAACTCATTCAGGGCTATCGTGACATGTCGGACCGAATCGAGCAGTTGTCGAAGACACTGTTCGATGTCTCGCCGAAGACTGCGTTCGAGGTCAGGCGCATCGAGCCGTTTCGCGAGAAGTCGGCCGCCGGGGGCCAGTACCAGACCGGCACACCCGATGGCAGCCGCCCGGGAGTCTTTTACGCGAATGCCTATGACATCAAAGCCCGTCCTGTCTGGGCAATGGAGTCCCTGTTTCTGCATGAGGCAATTCCAGGCCACCATTTCCAAAGGTCGCTGCAGGTCGAAAATGAGAAGCTGCCGGCGTTCCGGCGATTTGGGGGCTACACGGCATACACCGAAGGATGGGGTCTTTATGCCGAGTCGCTCGGCAAGGAACTCGGTGTCTATACCGACCCATACCAGTATTTCGGTGCGCTCAATGCCGAACTCTGGCGCGCAATTCGCCTGGTCGTCGACACAGGCCTGCATGCCAAAGAGTGGAGTCGGCAGAATGTGCTGGACTTCATGTATGAAAACTCGGCCGTGAAAGAAGCGCGTGCTGTTGCCGAGGCCGAACGCTTCATGGCGATACCGGGTCAGGCCCTTGCCTACAAGATAGGGCAGCTCAGGATTCTCGAAATCCGCGCAGACGCCGAAGCGCGCCTGGGCGACAGGTTTGACGTGCAGGATTTCCACACGCAAATACTGATGGACGGTCCGATGCCTCTGTCCATGCTCGAGGACAAGATCAGTAACTGGGTCGAGTCACAAATGTAACCGTATGCCTCGACACGGTGCGTTTCTCTCCGTCATGGCTCGCTGCGCTGCGCGCTTTACTTCCGGTGAGAAACGCACCGCATCAAGGCATACTGGGCTTCTATGAAACTCGATCGGGTCATTCGCATGTTTGCGGCGGCAGTCATTCTGCTGTTGTTCATCGTCGCAATCGCCGCTCTCCTGTTCGTGACGGAGTCGGCGCTCAATGTTTGGGACCGGCTGGTCGAAGGACCACGTGCATTGCTCTACGGATATGTCGGCGTGATGGTCGCGTTAATTGTCGCGGCTGTCTGGCTTGTCTGGCGACTGGTCATTCGCCGCAGAATCTCACCCTCCGGAAAGACGCCCGCAAGCCGGCTCACACGGACTGAAATAGAAGAACGCCTTCGCACCGCCGAGGCGGCCGGTATCGACACCAGCAAGGCGCAGGCTGAGCTCAGGGAACTCGCGTCTCGCCAGCAGGCGGGTGCGGTGCATTTGTGTTTTTTCGGCGAGATCAGCACGGGCAAGAGCTCACTGATCAAGGCGCTGGTTCCCGATGCCGATGTCGACGTCGACGTCGTCGGCGGCTCGACGAGGGATGCCAGAAGCTACCGCTGGCGCAACCAGGATGGCGCGGAGATTCTGCTGACCGACGTTCCCGGAACCGGCGGCCACGACGCCGGGCTGGACGAACTCGCAATCGAGGAAGCGCAGCGCTCGCATGTGGTCCTGTTCGTTTGCGACGGTGATTTGACACGCGCGGAGAGGGCCGTCGTTGATCGCTTGCTGACGATCGATAAACCGCTGGTGCTCGTATTGAACAAGGCCGATCGATTCGATGTCGAGGAGCAGGCCGCGCTGATGCAGCGGCTGCTCGAGCACCTGGACGCAGTTGGTGGGGCGGTAGCCCGCGATCGCGTCGTTGCGGTATCGGCCGGTGGCGAAGTCGATGTCATCGAGAGGAAGGCTGACGGATCGGAAGAGGTCACGCGGCGGCGGCGGCCCGCCGACATCGGCGTGCTCGTCGTCGCGATCAATCGACTGCTCGCCGAGTCTGCGCATTCAATCGACAAAAAGCGCGACCGCGCCGTCTTTCGATTGGCTGCCGATAAGCTTGCTGAGGCCGAAACCGCCTATCGGGTGCAGCGATCGGAGCAGATCATTCGCCACTCGACCCGCAAGGCGATCATCGGCTCTGTTGCTGCTGTCAGTCCTGGCACCGATGTGCTGATCCAGGGTTACATCGGCACAGCGATGACGCAGGAACTCTGCAAATTGTACGGCGCGACACCCCGGGATCTCGATATTGAGGAGTTCCTGAATCTGAGCCAGAGCCGCGTCGGGCGAGCGCTGCCGTTGTCGCTGGCAGTGGCCGGCAATGCCCTCAAGGCGTTCCCCGGTCTCGGTACCGTCGCGGGAGGGCTCGTGCACGCGGTTGCTTACGGCCTGATATTCGATGCGCTTGGCCGCAGCCTGGTACTGACGCTCAATCAGCATGGCGAGTTATTGCCGGACCTTGCGGCGAAAGAATTCGAGGAAGGCATCAGTGAGTATATTGAAACGGGCGTTCGCCGCATTGCCAAAATGGCCGTGGACGAAAAGCCAGACAACAACTGACACAGTTGACGATGGTTCGGATCATCTGACGCTCGCACGCGAAAGCCTGCGTGATCTGGTCAGTGACAGACGGCTGCCTGAGGGTGTGCGCGACGCGCTCGCGCATGATTACGATGCCGTCCAGGCGATGCTTGACAAGCTCGAGCACGGTTATCTGCACCTGGCGGTTTTCGGCCGCGTAAGCACCGGTAAATCGTCGCTGTTGAACGCGCTGATTGGGCACGATGCGTTCACGGTCAGCCCGCTGCACGGGGAAACACGATTCTCGTCCATGCAACCCTGGAATGAAGTCGAGGCAGGGGGTGTATTCCTGATCGATACCCCGGGGTTGGACGAGGCAGGTGGTGAACAGCGTGAGGCGATGGCAAAAGAGGTGGCCGGGCGTTCCGATCTCGTGATTTTCGTGCTCGATGGCGATATCACCGATACCGAGTTATCGTCGCTGCGCACGCTGCTCGCACAAGGTCGTCCCGTGATCGTTGCGCTCAACAAGAGCGACCTGTTTACGTCGGATGAACTGGATGCGTTGCTGCGATCGGTGCGCGAGAAGACACAGGGTATTGTTGCGGCCGACCATGTCCTCGCAGTATCCGCCCAGCCGCGGCCGCAAACTGTGGTCGAGGTCGATGGTGCAGGCAAGGAATCAGTGAGCGAACGGCCGCGCGATCCTGACGTACAGACGTTGCGCTTGCGGCTATGGGAGATACTCGATGCCGAGGGCAAGACCCTCGCGGCCTTGAATGCGAGCCTGTTTGCATCCGATCTCAGCGATCAGGTCGGTCGCCGCATACTCGCTGCGCGCCGGGAAATCGGCGACCGGCTCGTACGAACGTACTGCGTCGCAAAGGGCATAGCCGTTGCGTTCAATCCTGTCCCGGTGGCGGATCTGTTTGCGGCCGCCTTCATCGACGTCGGCATGGTCGTGCACCTGTCACGTGTCTATGACCTGCCTCTGAGTCAGAAGGAAGCAGGTTCCCTCGTCAGGGTGATCGTTGCGGAAGCAGCGGCCCTGATGGGCACGGTCTGGGCTCTGCACTTCGTTTCCAGTGCGTTGAAGGTCGGGACAGCGGGACTGTCTACGATCGTGACCGCTGGCGCGCAGGGCGCGATTGCTTACTACAGCACCTATGTTGTCGGTCGCGTCGCTGCCGAATACCTTGGTAAAGGCAAATCGTGGGGCGCAGGCGGGCCCAAGCAGGTGGTCAAACAGATTCTCGACAGCCTCGATCGCGATACCGTATTGAAGGATGCCAAGCGTGAGATTCAGGCCCGACTTGGGATTGGCTGACGGCAGCCGCAATGGACCGCATCGCCCGCATGCAGCGAATTTGGGACACGATTTGTGACATCCCCGCGGGTTCGGTCGCCAGTTACGGCCAAATTGCCGAGATCGCCGGCATTCCGCGGGGCGCGCGTCAGGTTGGCCATGCTTTGCGGCAATTACCGGACGGTCAGGACGTGCCGTGGCATCGGGTGCTGCAAGTGTCAGGAAGAATCGCATTCGCCAAAGGCAGCGCCGCATATAAAGAACAAAGCAAACGACTTATGATGGAGGATGTCACGGTCATTGCCGGACGAGTCGATATGCGTAAATACCGTTGGCAGCCTGATCTGGATGAACTGTTATGGAAGCCGTCCGCCGCGTGGGATGAAGAGTGACTTTTCGCAGGAAACTTCGCTCACGATTCGTCAATATTCTGTCCAGTGACAAGGCGCAATCCGTCCAACGATCGCTGGCGGAAACGCGGCGGCGTCTCGCACGCCGGCCGCACGAAGTCTCTGTATTTCTCGAGCTGGATGATCCGTATTCTTATTTGCTTGCGCAGTACTTGCCGAGTCTCGCACAGAACTACGACATCAAGCTGCGTTACTATCTCACGCAGGCGCGTAGTGATGAGGCACATCGCCCGCGGGCCGATTTGCTGGCGGTCTACGCCGAGCGGGATTGCAACAGACTCGCCGCAGAACTTGGACTTCCGTTCCTGGACAAAGGCCGGGCGCCACCCGTCGAATATCGCCGCGCGTTGACCAGTCAATTGGCCGCAATCAGCGCCAGCCCGGGCTATGCCGACGAGCTTCTCCAGTCCATTGAGTTGTACTGGCGCGGTGATGCGGAGGGTATAACGCGGCGGGTGAGTGGCGCAGCAGCCAGTGGGGAAGGCGAGCCATTGCTGGAGCGGAACCAGCAGCGACTTGCCAGACTGGGCCATTACAATAGTGCAACTTTGCATTATGAAGGCGAGTGGTACTGGGGTATCGACCGGCTGCACTACCTGACGGAAAGGCTCGATGCATTGGGTGCGCGGCGTGATACGGCGACAACTGCGAAACTGGCCTCGATAAGGCAGGTTATGCAGATGTCGTTACCGGTGACGCCACCCGGCACTGCGAAGGAGCTGCCACCGCTCGAGCTGTTTTTCTCATTCCGCAGCCCTTATTCCTACCTTTGTCTGAAGCGTGTATTCGCAATTGCCGACGCATTCGGATTGCAGCTTATCGTCAGGCCCGTATGGCCAATGGTCATGCGCGGAATGCAAGTACCGAAAGCGAAGATGCAATACATTATTCTGGATTCCAGCCGCGAAGCGCGCCGCCTGGGAATACCGTTCGGCAAATTTGCCGATCCGGTTGGCAAAGGCGCAGAGCGGTGTCTCGCCGTGTTCTTCTATGCGCAGAGCGAAAAGCGCGAACGCGATTTTCTGGTCCACGCCGGTGAAGCGATATGGGCGCGTGGCATTGATGTTGCAACGGACAAAGGCATGCGCAAGGCAACCGGCCGCAGTGGTTTATTCTGGCCAGACGTCATCGCGGCAATGGAGGGCGACTCGTGGCGCGCGAGAGTTGATGAGAACGTCGAATCCATGCAGGAGTCGGATATGTGGGGCGTTCCGGCTATGCGGATCGGTGACTTTGTCGTATGGGGCCAGGACAGGGACTGGCTATTGGTTCGGCACATCGAGGAGCTTTGTGACGCGGGAGACGGAATACTGATATGACGACAGTAATCTTTTCGCACGGCCAGGAAAGCGGCCCGTGGGGCAGCAAAATCCGTGCCATGGCGGAGCTGGTCACGGGACTCGGCTGCAAGGCTGACAGTATCGACTATCGGGGCATCGCGGATCCTGCAGAGCGAGTGCAGAAATTGCTTGATGACTGTCGTGGCCGGGACGACGCGCTGATTCTGGTAGGGTCGAGTATGGGCGGACATGTCGCGACAGCAGCAGCCGAATCGTTACGGGCAGCAGGCCTTTTTGTATTGGCTCCCGCCTACTATATGCAAGGATATGAAGAACTTACGCCGAAACCACCAAAATTGCCGATTTGCATTGTGCATGGATGGCATGATCAGATTGTTCCCGTTGAAAACAGCATTCGCTTTGCGCGGTCGTGCGCGGCGACGTTGCACCTGGTTGATGGTGATCATCGGCTGACGGACAATATCGATGAGATAAAATATTATTTGAAACGCTTCATCGAACAACTACAACAATGACGAAACGAAACGGGAGGATTGGTTATGAGGTACTTATTGATAATTGCGGCTTTGACGTTCGCCGGGTGTGGTGGCTCTTCAGACGAAGCGGCCGGAGACAAGATGGATTCCGCAGTCGAGGCTGTTGAAGAAACAGCTGGAGAGGCTGTCGAGGGCGCCAGCGACATGGCGGGAGATGTTGCCGATACCGCTGGTGAAATGGCCGAAGATGTTGCCGAAGCTGCTGGTGACATGGTCGAGGAAGGCACGGAAGCGGTCGAAGGCGCCATGCAGGATGCGATGGAACAAGCCGAGGGCGTCGAAGACATTCTGATGGAGAAGAAGGAACAAGTAGAGGGCGCCATCGAAGACGCGATGGGTAATTAGGCGATAGCCCGACGTCAGTAGCAATTGGCCTGCAGGATCTTCCTGCAAGCCGATGCGTCTGATCTGCCATGAATATCGCGGAGCTCTTCGTCCGGCCTCTGTATGTGTTGGCCGGAAAGCTGTTCGCCATTTGGGCACGGCCGGCGATTCAACCTGAATCGCCGGCCGAACTCATCACGGACGCCAGCGCAGCCATTTGCTATGTGCTTGAATCGGGCGGTCTGGCCGATTTGCTTGCGCTGGAACGGGCCTGCGAACAGCATGGTCTGCCGTCACCCAGCGAATCATTCGAGTTTTGTGGCCAGCAATTCTCACGCCGCTACGTTGTATTGCGGCCACTCAGCGGATTTATCATTCGTCGCCCCTCGACGGCAGGTTCGAAGCGTCTGCGCAGCCTGGTGGAGGCGGCTGAAAACAACAGCGAAGATCTGCTGCTCATTCCGGCAGCAATCTACTGGGGACGCTCGCCCGACAAAGAGCGCTCGCTGTTCAAGCTGTTATTTGCCGAAAATTGGGATGTTGTAGGGCGAATCCGCAAGTTCTTTGCGACGCTATTGTATGGTCGAAATACACTGCTACGTTTTAGTCATGCGCTGGCACTGAGTTCAATCGTGCAGAATGGCGTCGAAGCGCCAATTGCTTTCCGCAAGGTTTCACGCATTCTGCGTGTTCACTTTCGTCAGCGCCGCGCCGCGACGGTCGGTCCCGACCTGTCGCATCGGCGGACACTCTCCAGACAGGTCTTGCTTGCGCCAAACGTAAAGCGGGCTATCAGGGCCGAGGCTGGAGATGACCCTGAGAAGCGAGAAGCGGCAGTGCACAAGGTGCAAAAATATGTCCACGAAATTGCGGCGGACATTTCATACCCGACGATTCGCATCCTTGTTCGAGTTCTAAGGTGGTTGTGGCATCGAATATACGATGGCATTGAGCTGGGCAACATTGAACGGCTGCAAGAGGTGGCCAAGGACAAGGTGGTCGTCTACACACCCTGTCATCGCAGCCATTTCGACTATTTATTGTTGAGCTACATCTGCTACGAGGAAGGACTGCAACTGCCGCACATCGCTGCCGGCATAAATCTGAACATGCCGGTTATCGGCCGCATCCTGCGCAGGGGAGGAGCTTTCTTCTTGCGACGCAGCTTCAAAGGCAACCGCTTGTATGCTGCTGTGTTTGATGCTTATCTGTATCAAATTCTGGTGCGCGGCTATTCGATCGAATACTTCGTCGAAGGTGGCCGCAGTCGCACCGGCCGGTTGCTGGCCCCGAAAGGCGGGATGCTGGCAATGACCGTGAGTTCGTATATCCAGGATCCAAAACGCCCTATCGTGTTCGTGCCCATCTACTTTGGCTACGAGAAGCTCATCGAAGGCGATTCATTTATCAACGAACTCGGCGGTGCCGAGAAGAAGAAAGAATCACTTTTCGGTCTTATTCGATCGATCAAATCGCTACGCGAGAACTTCGGTCGGGTGTTCGTGAATATCGGCGAGCCCGTAGAGCTCGATTCACTGCTTGACCGCAAACGTGCCGACTGGCGAGACCATTCGCAGGGCAATGGCGAACGTCCGGCCTGGCTGAATGACGTCATCGATGAACTCGGCCACGCGATCATGAGTGGCATCAATTCGGCTGCGGCCGTGACCCCTATCAGTTTGCTTGCCTACGTTTTGCTTGCCACGCCCAGGCAGAAGATTGGCGCTGAGGAGCTGCGCTCCCAGCTGCAACTTAGTCTCGATCTGCTCAGAGGATTCAGCTACTCCGACTCCGTCACGTTGCCGGACTGGAGTCCCGACGAGATCATCGCGCATGGGGAGAAACTCAACGTCATCAGTCGCACGTCGCACCCGATGGGCGACGTTATTCATATGGCTGAACGCACAGCCGTTCTGATGACGTTTTTCCGCAATAACATCTTGCACCTGCTTGCGGTACCTGCATCGGTAGCCTGCTGCTTCATCCAGGGTCGGCAACTCGAGCACACCGAATTGCAGCGCCTCATTCGCCTGATTTACCCCTTCATGGCCAAGGAATTGTGTTTGAAGTGGCGCGACGACGAGGTCGACGGCGTCACCACGATGGCAATCGAGGCGCTGGTTGCTCACAAATTACTTGAGCGCGGAAAACGTAAGAGGCTGCTCGAACGCCCGCCCGCAGGTTCGGCACAGGCCTACCAATTGATGATGCTGGGCCAGGCCATGGTGCCGATGCTACAAAGGTTCTATCTCGTCATTGCGCTTCTGGTACAACATGGCACGGGAAAACTGTCGCGGATCGAGCTTGAACGCAAGTGTGAGATGAGTGCCGAGCGGCTGTCCATGATTTACGGACTGCATTCACCGGACTTCTTCAATAAGACATTGTTTCACGATTTCATTCGCAAACTGCAGGAGCAGGAAGTGCTGCTTCGAAACGCCGACGGGTTGCTCGAATTCGATACAGGTATTGAAGCCATCGGGGCCGACGCCAGGCTCGTGCTCGGCGAAGAAATTCGTCACAGCATATTGTCATTGACGATGCCTGAGGATAAGGATGACGTATGAAAGTTGTTTCGTTCTACCGCTTCCTCGATTTGCCGGAACCCGGGGAGTTTCGAAGCGATCTGCAGCGTGTTTGCGAGCAATACCGTTTGTTGGGGACAGTCCTCATTGCGGCAGAAGGGATCAATGGCACAGTCGCTGGCGACGAAAAGTCGCTGCGGGCGGTATTCGAGTGGATCGAAGCGCGGCTGTCACTGCCCACGCCTGTCGAAGGTCGCTGGACCGAGGCAAGCGAAGCGCCGTTCCGGCGCATGCGGGTGCGACTGAAGAAAGAAATCGTGGCCCTGGGTCGTCCGGACATCTTGCCGCACATGAAAACAGGGACGTATGTGTCAGCGGAGGAATGGAACGCGTTGATCGAAAACCCCGACGTGCTGGTTATCGATACACGCAATCATTATGAAATCGAGGTGGGTAGCTTCCCTCGTGCCCTGGATCCGCAGACCGACAGTTTCCGGCAGTTTCCGGAATTTGCAGAAGAGCTGGCGAAAACCTCGTCGGACCGACCGCTTGCAATGTTCTGCACGGGTGGTATCCGATGCGAGAAAGCGACCGCGCTGATGTTGGATCTGGGCTTCGACGAGGTCTACCACTTGCAGGGCGGTATCCTGAAATACCTCGAAGACACGCCGCCGGAGCAGAATCGCTGGAAGGGTGAATGCTTTGTCTTCGATACACGCGTGGCGGTGGATCGGGACCTGGCTGAAGGTGGCTACGTGCAGTGTCACGCTTGCCGGCGCCCTCTCAGCACGGAGGATGTTGCCTCACCCGATTATCGGGAAGGAGTATCCTGTCCGCACTGCATTGGCGATCTTGACGAAGATCGGGCGGCGCGCCTGGAAGAGCGTCAGCGTCAGGTCGAACTGGCAGAAAAGCGCGGCGAAAAGCACATCGGCCCCAGGTAATTGGCGACGGTCGGGCCCTGCGACGGGCTCGCTCAACGAATGGCGTATTGAGTAAGGTGAGGGTATCCCCGCTGTCTCATCCCGATCTAGGCGTCCAGATCGGGAATGAGTTCGCTCTCCAATGCGGCGATCATGTCCTTGATCAGCAGCTTGCGCTTCTTGAGCCGGCGGATGCGTAGCTGATCGACCATGGGATCGTGCTGCAAACGATCAATCAGATAGTCGAGATCGCGGTGACTGACGCGCAATTCGCGGAGTCGGTCGAGATTCTTGAATGCTTCAGTATCGACTTTATCGGTCATCATTTTCCATGCTACGCGTCGCCTGCAAGCAGCGCCAGCCAGTCATAGTCGGACGGACCAATAACCACAAACCAAGGGTTTAATATCTCTGATTTCGCATTATAAGACAACGGTTTGCCGTCGAGTTCCAGCACTTTGCCGCCAGCCTGCTCGACGACGGCCTGGGCCGCGGCTGTGTCCCATTCAGAGGTCGGCCCGAGACGCGGATAGATGTCCGCGCGGCCTTCGGCCACGACGCAGAATTTCAACGAGCTGCCCATTGGCACCATGTCCGACTCTCCGACTCTTTTAAGGAATGCGTCGAGGCTCGATCCGCGATGAGAACGGCTGCCGACCACGCGAACGGGTCGGCCACTTGCCGCGGCAACACGAATCGCGGTGCTTGAGCCACCGTCCCGCAGCTCGGCGCCGTGGCCTTCACAGCCAATATAGGTCTTGTCCTGCACGGGGACATGCACGACCCCGAAGACCGGCCGATGCACGTCTATGAGCGCGATATTGACCGTGAACTCGCCGTTGCGATTGACGAACTCCCTGGTGCCATCGAGCGGGTCAATGAGCCAATAGCGTTGCCACTGGCTGCGATCCTCGAACCTCGGCAGGCCTTCCTCCTCAGAAATGATCGGAATGTCCGGCGTCAACTCCCCGAGCCCGGCGACGATGCATCGGTGTGCTGCCAGGTCTGCTTGTGTCAGCGGCGAATCGTCGGCTTTGCTTTGAACGTCGAACTCGGTGGCGTAAACTTTCATAATCGCCTGTCCGGCATCGACGGCGAGGTCCACGACAGGGTTGATCAGTTCCTTGAGGTTCATCGAAAATCCGGACGCGACAAAGGGGCGCGCAGTATAGAACAGTGACATTCAATCCCAAAACAGCCATTGAAAAGTGCGAAACGCTAATGCTCGATATGGATGGCACCATTCTGGATCTCGCGTTCGATAACCACGTGTGGAGAGAACTTGTACCTATTCGCTATGCCGCGGAAAATGGCCTGGAGTATGAGGTTGCCCGTGAGCGCCTGTACGCAAAATACGCGTCCATTCACGGCAATCTGGAGTGGTATTGCCTCGATCATTGGAGCGAGCGGCTCGGCTTCGATGTCCTGCAGCTGCACCAAGAGGTGCATCACCGCATCGAGTACCTTCCCGGCGCGCAGAGTTTTCTTCAGGCGGTTCGCGAGGCCGATGTCAGGGTTCTGCTCGTGACAAATTCACATCCCGATACGCTGCAGCTCAAGAATGAGACCCTGGGCTTCGCAGAATATTTTGATGGCCTTCACAGTTCACACAGCTACGGTCACGCCAAGGAGCGCCAGGAATTCTGGCACGCGTTGCGCGAGAATGAGGGCTTCGAGCCGGCGACCACGTTGTTTGTTGATGACACTGTGGCGGTTTTGCGCAGTGCGGCTGATTTCGGGATCGAGATGCTGCTGACAATTACGCGTCCGGACACTACGGCGCCGGCACGTCACTGTGAGGAATTTGTCGGTGTGGAGAGCGTCGGCGAGCTCTTATGACCTACGCGGCGGTCCGCGCCTCGAGCCACCCTTTGCTCCGCCTTGCCGGCCGCGTGGACCTGACTGACGTCGTGGCCTCGGTTTTGGCTTGATCAATTCCGGCAGCAATGCAGGGTCGTAGTTCGCGACGGGTATCTTGTGCCCGATGTAATCTTCAATATCGGGTAATGACACTGCATAGGTTTCACAACCGAAACTGATTGCGTCACCCGCTGCGCCGGCACGTGCGGTTCGGCCGATACGATGCACGTAATCCTCGGAATCCTGTGGCAGATCGTAGTTGATCACGTATTGCACGTCGGGAATATGCAAGCCGCGCGACGCGACATCTGTGCCGATGAGCACCTGCAGGTCGCCGGCTTGAAATTCCATCAACATGCGCAGGCGCTTCTTCTGAGGCACGTCGCCGGATATTGCCTTGGCATGCACGCCATTCGCTTCGAGATACGCTTCGACACGTTCCGCCTCGCGCTTCATATTGACGAACACCATGATTCGTCCGGCGCCCATCTCTCGAATCAAGCCGACGAGTAGCGGCATT
>JAOTVR010000154.1 GCA_029863305.1 Gammaproteobacteria bacterium
AGAACGAAATTTCTACGTGTAATTCGACTCATGACTGCTGCTTCCTGTCATTCACTTTTGTTTGGATAAGTACTCGGAGATCAGGCGAATCTCCTCTTCGCTATAGCCTTTCACGTGCCGCCCCATGACCGTGGACGGAACCTCATCTGAGCGAAACCGCTCCAAAGCCTCGCGCAGGTAATCGGCTGACTTGCCGGCGATAGACGGCATGGCCCCCGGACTGCGTCCGTTGGTCCCGTGACATCCTTCGCAGGACGCACTCAGCATGGCACCGCGGCTGAGCTCTTCAGCCTGACCGGTCTGCCCGAGCAACAGGCCTGCCGCCATCAGGAGGGTAAGGTTCAAAAGTCGGATTGAGGTTCGCATCGCGTCGATTCCTGTTGTGGACGAGGATTATTGTGAGCGCGTCCCGCGAAGGGTACTGATCATAAGGTTAGCAGATGGAAGGGCATCCGCTAGTGGGCGGCCGGCGTACAGCGTCGCGCCACGGCGCCCGGGTCACGGGACATCGTGCGGATTCCCGAGAACACCGCCCGAGGCAGGAAACCGACCTCGCAATCGCAGCTGCCGACGTTATACGCGGACCTGAAAAAGACATTGGAAGTCACAATTCACTAGATAATTCAGCGGCTTAAGTGTATACTGTACAAATTTACAGTATAGCGAATAAGAACGGAGGGACCCGTGCCAACAGCCACTGTCACCCGCATTTCAGACGCTCATTCCTCACGCTCGGAGGCCGAAAAACTCGGCGATGAGATCACCGAATTGTGCAGTTATCTCTACGCCGCTGAGTCCCGTTTGCTCAGGCTGATTCGCGAGTTCGACGAGAAGGAATGCTGGGCGGATCTGGGCCTTTGCTCCTGCGCTCACTGGCTCAATATCAAATGCGGCATTGGCATGAACGCAGCCCGGGAAAAAGTGCGCGTGGCCAATGCGCTGGCAAAGCTGCCCGGGATCGACAGGGGCCTCGCAAGCGGCGAAGTGAGTTACTCCAAAGTGCGGGCGATGACGCGCATCGCCGATGCAAGCAATGAAGAGTACTTGTTGATGATCGCCAGACACGGCACAGCACATCACGTCGAAAAGCTCGTGTCCCGATATCGCACGGCCAGACGGCTCCGGGATGCTGAAGTGGCGGACGAACAATACCGCGCTCGTGAACTGAGCCATTATTACGACCATGACGGCTGCCTGGTCATCAAGGCTCGACTGCCGGCGGAGCAGGGCGCCCTGATCGTCAAGGCCCTCGAGATGGCGATGGACAAGGACTTTCGGGAAACAGACGTTACCGCGGAAACGTCGGAGCCGGACCCCGTACGCACGCCTGTCGCGGCCCGCCGCGCAGATGCGCTGGCCGGGCTTGCCGAGGCCTACATGAATAATGACGAATCGTCGGGTTCTACGGCAGATCGTTACCAGGTTGTCGTCCACGTTACCGCGGAAACATCGGCAATCGAGGACGGCCCCCACGTTACCGCGGAAACATCGCGGCGAATCGGCTGCGACAGCTCGATTGTGAACATCAAGGAGGACAAAAACGGAGAACCGCTCTCCATCGGACGCCGGTCCCGGTCGATTCCACCCCCTATGCGCCGTGCTTTAGGGATTCGGGACGGCGGTTGCCGCTTTCCTGGCTGCACCAACAGCCGTTTCGTCGATGGGCACCACATCGAACACTGGGCCGACGGCGGCGAAACCCGTCTGGACAACCTCGTGTTGCTCTGCCGGCACCATCATCACCTGGTTCACGAAGGCGGTTTCACCTGCGAGAAGTCGGCCAGTGGTGAAATCACGTTCAAGGATCGGCGACTGCAGCCTCTGCCCGGCTGTTTCGCGCTACCCGGGCTCGCCGACGATCACGATGTGCAACAGTGGCTGGACGAGGAGTTCTTCGCAGCGACGGAGAACGGTGAGGGTTGTAACGCGAAGTGGTACGCGGGCGAAAAAATGGACTGGCAAATGGCGGTGTCGGCGTTGTTCTGATGAGCTGATGCTATAAGAAGGTCGCAGTCAATACGGCCGTATTATTCCGTGTCGGCGTCCGGCGGGCCGAATAAATACGCATCCATTGCCAGGGCGCCGTATGTCTCGCTCACATGAATTCGACGACGTGGCTCGCCAGGCTGCGTCGCGCCCAGCGCGCATAAGAGTGGGAAGAAGTGCTCTTCTGTCGGGTGGTTTAATGCGGCATCCGGTGCGAGCGCGCGATAGTTGGCAATATCGTCGCGGCGATCATCGGTCACGGCCTCCGCCAACCACTCCCGAAACCTGATCACCCAGTCCGGTGTCGGGTCATCTTGCGGTGCACGCAGCGCATGCGAGAGGTTATGCGTCGCGCCACCGGAGCCAATGATCAGGATGCCCTCTTCGCGCAGGGGTCGTAACAGTTCCCCGAGGCGCAGGTGATATGCCGGACCCTGTCGCGCGTCGATCGACAGTTGGACGACCGGCACATCGGCGTCCGGGTACATGAGCGACAGCGGTACCCATGCGCCATGATCCAGGCCCCGGGTCGGATTCTCGTTTGTCGAGATGCCACCTGCCTGCAACAGTTCGCCTGCCCGGTGTGCGAGATCCGGATCCCCGGGTGCGGGATAAGAGATGTTGTACAACTCCTCAGGAAAGCCGCCGAAGTCGTAGATGGTTTCGGGAGCCAGGCTCGTTGTGACGGTTGCGGTTGGAGCCTCGAAATGCGCGGATAGCACCAGTATCGCCTTGGGTTTTCCGAGGCTCCGTCCGCAGGCAATCAGGAACTGATGCGCCGGACCGTCATCTATGGCGAGCGTCGGCGCACCATGAGAAACGAACAGGGTCGGCATTCGCATCATCTGAGTTACACCGTCGCCCTGAGCACATGCCGTTTGGCTTGCGGTAAGCGCAGCGCGAACGCGCCATCACCCAGCAAGGCCTGCACGGCGAGTGCGACTGCCCAGAAAGCCGGGAACTCCCAACCACCGCCCTCGTTCGAGAACATCCAGCCGGCGCCACTGTGTACAAGGACTGCGCCGAGCAGAATCGGGATCATTGCGATCGAGACGTAGCGCGTGAAAATACCAGTGATCAATGCGATGCCTCCGACGACTTCGATGCCGATCGTTGCATAAGCAAGAAAAGCCGGCAAACCCAGCGAGGCGAAGAAGCCCACGGTACCCGCCGGCGTGAATACGAAGATCTTCAGTAAGCCGTGCGCCAGGGCCAGGGTGCCAAGCGATACGCGTAACAAGGTCGCGGCGTAAGGTGTCAATTGCGTGTTGTTCATTGTCGTACTCCTTGTATCCAGGTTGTGTTCGTTGCCACTGCTGCACGGTACAAGACAATAATCAGGCGATAAATAGACTTCATATTGAATAACTATCAATGTAGTGTTGTTTGTATGGACACTATCGATGGCATGCGGACCTTCGTGGCCGTGATTTCGGAGGGATCGTTTTCGGGCGCCGCGGAGCGCCTGAACATGTCGCCACAACTGGTCAGCAAATACGTCGGGCAGCTCGAGACAAGACTCGGCGCGCGATTGCTGAATCGCTCCACCCGGCGCCTCAGCATTACCGAGGCCGGACAAGCCTACTTTGATCGATGCCAGTACGTGCTGGCGGAAATCGACGAGATGGAAAGCGCGGTCGGCGATGCGGCGACCGCGGCGAGAGGCACGCTACGAATCAATGCCCCCATGACCTTCGGCACGCTGCATTTGTCCAGGGCGATTGCCGAATACCAGTGCGGCCAGCCGGAGGTGACCGTCGACCTGACGCTGGACGACCGTGTGGTCGACATTGTCAGCGAAGGCTATGACATCGCCATCCGCATTGGCCAGTTGCAGGAGTCTTCCCTGGTCGCACGCAAGCTGGCACCTGTTCGCCTGGTGGTCTGCGGCTCTGCGGATTATCTGGCGGAACGAGGGGTTCCGGTTTCTCCGGACGATTTGCATGCTCATGACTGCCTTCGATACACGCTATCTTCGGACCACAGTCGGTGGCGATTCTCCGATGGCGGGGAGACGCACGATGTACGAGTGAGCGGGAGTTTCTCGGCGAACAATGGCGACGTGCTTCGTCTCGCCGCGCTGGCCGGAACAGGCCTCGTACTGCAGCCGACCTTTATCGTCGGCGACGATATACGTAGCGGTCGACTGCAACTCGTCCTGGAGGACTACGAGATCGAGCCAATGGGTGTTTACGCGGTATACGCGCACCGGCAATACCTGTCGGGCAAGGTTCGTACCTTCGTCGAGTTTCTCGCCGACTATTTCGGCTCGCCACCGTATTGGGAATGTGGCTGATCGGCAGGTTTGTTCCGGGCGAGGGCCTTTTCGTTGATTCGCGATGGCGTGATCTGCATATGGTGCGGACTGGAAATCTGCGTGCCGTTGCTTCGGTCCCACCCTGCTATGATTGCCGTTGAGCACCCCTCCCGATGGATCGAACCTGAACCCTTCACCACAGAAAGTCCTGGAAGATGTCTTCGGCTATGCACAGTTCCGGGGACAACAGCAGTCGATTATTGAGGCCACGCTGCAAGGTCGCGACTCCCTCGTGATCATGCCGACCGGTGGCGGCAAATCGTTGTGCTACCAGATTCCAGCACTATTGCGGGAGGGAACGGGCCTCGTCGTTTCGCCCCTGATTGCGCTGATGCAGGACCAGGTCACGGCGCTGCGTGAACTCGGCATCGAAGCGGCGTTCCTGAACTCCAGCCAGTCGCCCGACGAGCGGCGGGAGGTGATGAGCAAGCTTCGGCAGGGCAGCTTGCAGCTCCTGTATGTCGCGCCGGAGCGCCTGGTTACCGAACACACCCGCTCATTGTTACGTGACATACCCTTATCCATCATCGCGATTGATGAGGCCCATTGTGTGTCGCAGTGGGGTCACGATTTTCGCGTTGACTACCTGGGGCTGGGTGATCTTGGTGCGATGTTCCCGGGCGTGCCGCGCATGGCGGTGACGGCCACGGCAACGGATAAAACGCGCGCGGAAATCGTCGCTCGACTCGAGCTTGATAAACCCGACATCTTCGTTGCGAAGTTTGATCGACCGAATATCTGTTACGCCGTGCAAGTCAAAACCGATGCTCGAGGGCAACTGTTGAAATTTCTGCAGGCTCATCGTGACGCAGCGGGGATCGTCTATTGCCTCTCACGCAACAAAACAGAGAGCATCGCGAGTTGGTTGTGCGGGCAGGGCTTCGAGGCGTTGCCGTACCATGCCGGGCTCGCCGCCGAGGTGCGCACGGAAAACCAGCGCCGCTTTCTCGCCGAGGACGGTTTGGTGATCGTCGCGACAATCGCCTTCGGCATGGGTATCGACAAGCCGGACGTGCGCTTCGTTGCCCATCTCGATTTGCCCAAGAGTATCGAGTCCTATTACCAGGAAACGGGCAGAGCCGGCCGGGACGGCGAGCCCGCCGATGCCTGGATGGTCTACGGCCTACAGGATGTGGTGCGCCTGCGGCAGATGCTCGAGGAATCCCAGGCCGACGACGAGTACAAACGCTACGAAGGCTTCAAGCTCGACGCGTTGCTGGGTTGGTGCGAGGTCACGGGCTGCCGGCGCCGGCCGTTACTCGCGTATTTCGGCGATTCGCAGGACGAGGACTGTGGCAACTGTGACGGTTGCCTGACGCCGGCAAGAACCTGGGAGGGGACAGAAGCGGCGCAGAAACTGTTATCAGCGGTTTATCGCTCAGGTCAGCGCTTCGGTGCCGCACACCTTGTCGATGTATTGCTCGGAAAAGAGACCGATAAGGTTCTGCAGCACGGGCACGATCGGCTCAGTGTCTTCGGTATCGGCAAGGACCTGCCATCGACCACCTGGCGCTCGGTCGCACGCCAACTCATCGTCGCGGGCCACCTGCGTGCGGATGCCGCTCGTTTTGGTGCGCTGGTGCTGACAGACACGAGTCGCGGTGTCCTGCGTGGCGAGATGCCCTTACAGTTTCGGGAGGACCCGAAACGCACGGTTGTGGCATCGAGAAAATCAGCCACAGAGCGAGTGGTTGCCGAAAAAGATCTTGATGTATGGGACGCGCTACGCGCGTGCCGGCAGACGCTCGCGAGCGAGCACAATGTGCCCGCGTATGTCATTTTCCATGACAAGACGCTGCACGAGATGCTCGCGTATCGACCACAGACGGCCGCGGAGATGCTGGGTATCAGTGGTGTCGGGCAAACAAAGCTGGATCGCTACGGCGAGCGGTTTCTGGCTGTTCTTCGTGATGCGGCTGCCGCCTAGGAGTATTGGTACAGGATCAGGAAATGGGCTACACGATTGAAAATATTCTGGACACATTGAATGAGCATCAAGTAAGGGCGACGTACTCGGCCGTCGCCGCTCTATTAGGTGTGCATCAGAGACGCGTAGGTCAAATACTGGGTAACCGCAGGCCGTATGCCTCATGGAGGCAAGCAGTAATTCAATAGACTGCCTACGTGTGCGAACAACAACGACAACTCATATGGCGAATAGCGATTCACGATCAGGCCGCGG
>JAOTVR010000056.1 GCA_029863305.1 Gammaproteobacteria bacterium
ATCGGCTGACAGGAAGACGGCGAGGTTGGCGATGTCAGCGGCAACCAGTCGACGTTTCAAGGCAACCTGCCTCTGCCAATCTGCTTCCTGTTCCGGCGTCAGCCAGCGCTCGAGCTGCCGTTCCGTTGCAACCCAGCCCGGCAGAATCGCATTGACGCGGATGTTGTGCTCACCGAATTCTCGCGCCAGCGCCTTGGTCATGCCGATCAGCCCAGCCTTGGCGGTGACGTAACCGGGCATGCCGGCAGAGCCGAGCGTCGTAACAATCGAACTCATGTTGATAATCGCGCCGCGCTGCCGCGATTTCAGTTCAGCAGATATCGCCCGCGAAGCAACGAAGGCCGCGTCAAGATTCAGGGCCATGCATTTACGCCAGTCGTCCAGTCCGAATGACTCAACGTCGTGACGAGTATCCCGTGCGGCGTTGTTGATCAGCGTGTGCAATCCGCCAATATCGCTGCTCGCGTCACGAATTGCTGTCTCGAGTTCCTCCGACTCAGTTACGTCGGTTTTCCGAAACCAAACAGATCGACTGTATTTGTTCGCGAGCCTGTCGACGAGCTTGGCAGCCCGATCATCATCGACATCCACGAATGCAACGTTGGCACCGTTTCGCACGAAGGCCTCGACAAAGGCCGCGCCGATGCCGGTTGCGCCGCCGGTAATAAACACGCCGCGTGCTGCGAGGCTTGGATAATTGGCAGACTTTGATTGTGGCATCACTTGAACATCCCCGACTCTCCAGGCTCGGCCTTCTTATCATTGTTAATCTGATTTATATTATAATATAGAGTCATATTGGAGTCACGGCTGGCTCCGTTCCTCACGTGCCGGATTCGCCATCGGCATCTGCGCATCGACCGATTCCAGCCAGTCGAACAAGCGCTTTTCGAGCGCCGCCGACCGATCCGGCAGTGTCGCCGACAGATCGTTGCTTTCGCCGATGTCCACGCTCAACCGGTACAACTCCGAGTTTCCCGTCTCGAAAAAGTGGATCAGCTTCCAGTCGCCCGTCCGGATTGCGGCAGATGGCACCGAGCCGCTGACGTGGTAATGCGGATAATAGAAGTAGACAGCATCACGGGCGGGAGCATCGCCGCCTTGCAGCAACGACCGCAGACTCAGTCCGTCGAAGCCGGCGTCGCTCGCTCTTATGCCGGCGAGATCAAGCAGTGTCGGCGCGAGATCCGCACTGGTCACCGGCGCGTAGGAACGTGCGTAGATCGCACTGACTCCGGGCGCTCGAATCAGCAGCGGTATGCGAATACCACCTTCGTAGAGCCACCCTTTGCCAGCCCTGAGAGGAACATTCGATGTGGCTCGTTTGGATCGTCCGTTCTTGCCCGCGAATGCAGAAAGACCACCATTGTCCGACGTAAAAACGATGACCGTGTTATCGCTAAGTCCTGCCTCATCGATGGCGCCGAGCAGTCGTCCGATATTTTCATCCAGCGCCGCCACCATCGAGGCGTAGGCGGCGTCGTCCTGTCGCCGCTTGACCCACGCACCGTGCTCGCGCACATGGCTGTCTTCCCCTGCGTCAGGAAGCACCTGCGCCTTTGCCGTGTAGTAATCCACGTGGCGCGTCGATGGCTGTATCGGCGTATGCACGGTGTAGTACGCCAGCATCGCGAAAAACGGTTCTGAACGCGGGCTGCTAATGAACCTGATTGTCTCGTCCGTGAGTCGGTCGGTCAGGTACTCGCCGTCAGGACCGTCGGCAAGTCGCGGATTCTCGTAGGGCGAATAGTAGCCGCCTGGAGGCGTGCCCTTGTGGTGACCACCCAGGTTGATATCGAAACCCTGGTCCTCCGGGAAATAGCCCTCACTGCCCAGATGCCATTTGCCAGCGAAAAAAGTCGAGTAACCCGCCATCTTGAATCGCTCGGGGAGCGTTACAGTTGCGAGCGGCAACTCGTGACGGTCGGACGGCCCGAGCAAAGCCCGGTTCTTCGGATCGTCGCCAGGAATCCAGTCGGTGATTCGAAGCCGCGCCGGGTGTTGCCCGGTCATGATGCTCGCGCGCGTTGGCGAGCAAACGGGCGACGTGGCGTACGCTGACGAAAACTGCACCGACGATGTCGCGAGCTGATCGATGTTCGGGGTTTCATGGAACGAGCTGCCCATGAATCCGGTATCCATCCAACCGAGATCGTCAACGACGATTAGTACGACATTCGGCTGTGGGGCCAAATGCGGCGGCGGTGATGAACAGCCTGTTAATGTCCCCAGGCCGACAATGGCCACAACAAAATATGCGCTGAGTTTCATTACTCCGTCGTCCCCGCCGACTCATCCTCCGGCCGGTTAACGAATACACTGAACCGAAACTGGGTTTGTGATCGAAACGTATCACCTGGGCGTAGCACGGTGCTCGGGAACTTGGGATGGTTAGGCGCATCGGGGAAATGCTGGGTCTCCAGCGCGACACCCGCATGTTTAGCGTATCGCTCGCCGCGTTTGCCGACGATGCTTCCGTCGAGATAGTTGGCCGTGTAAATCTGCACACCAGGCTGCGTCGTAATGACTTCGAGTCGGCGTCCGCTGTCAGGATCTGAAAGCGCGATGACCGGTTCCGTGTGATTGCCATTCAGCACCCAGTTGTGATCGTAGCCATTCGCGAGGAGCAGCTGCGGATGCGGGTCGCCGATGTTCCGTCCAATTGTTTTAGGCTCGCGAAAATCGAATGCCGTGCCTGACACCGGCAGCCGGCTGCCCGTTGGGATCGACCCTTCACCGAGCTCGAGTATCGAATCTGCAAGTACCTGAAGTTCGTGCCCGAGCACATCGGTGGTGCCGCGTCCGGTCAAATTGAAATAGGTGTGCTGGGTCAGGTTGACGACCGTCGGTGCATCAGTCGTCGCGAGGTATTCTACGTGCAACGAATCCTCCGACAGCGTGTAGGTAATCTGCACTGACAGTTCGCCCGGGTAACCCTCCTCACCGTCCGGGCTGACGTGCTCAAGCACCAGTCGCGCGGGCGACTCCGACACTGTGGCCGACCAAACGGCCCGATCGAAGCCTCGTTGTCCGCCGTGCAGGTGATTCTCACCGTTATTGGTATCGAGGCTGAACGTCGTTCCGTCCAAAAGTAGTCGGCCTTGCGCAATTCGTCCCGCGTATCGGCCGACGACCGCGCCGAAATAAGGATGACGCTCCAGGTATCCATCGAGCGTGTCGAATCCCAGAACGAGATCAGAAATCTTGCCAGCGCGGTCAGGCGCCTCAAGTACCCGGATGATCCCGCCGTAGTCAAGAATGCTGACTCGTATACGATGATCGTTCGACAACGTGTATTCAGTCACGGTCCGGCCGTTCGGGAGTTGCCCGAACGGGCGTTGCGTAACGCCGCTGTCGCCGTTGGACTTGTTTGTAGAGACGGCCACCATGAGACATCCAATTGCCACTACTGGCACTTTAATCATATATATCATACTATGAAGTTACGTATGCTACAGCAACGCACGTGTGCGTCCGGACGGCGTAAATAACGATGCAAAGAAACCTGACTCACCAACTGGTTCACGATCTGGGGCTGGCCATCGTGCAGGGCAGGTACGCCATCGATGACAGCTTCCCAACGGAAGCCGAGGTTTGTAAGCAATTCGGTGTCAGCCGCAGCGCGACGCGAGAAGCTGTAAAAATGCTCGCCGCCAAAGGATTGCTGACATCGCGTCCGAGACAAGGCATTCGGGTGCGTCCCGAGTCCCGCTGGAATCTGTTCGATACGGAAGTGCTCGGATGGTTGCTGCACAGCCGCCCTACTCTCGACTTGCTGCTTGAATTTACGCAGATGCGCCAGGGCATAGAGCCGAGTGCTGCCGCGCTTGTTGCTGAACAAGCGACGCCGGAGGCCGTCGCCGAGATCGAAGCCGCGTTGCAGCGTATGCGGGACGCAGAAGCCGGTTTCGACGATGCTCTGGAATCCGACATTAGTTTTCATACAGCGATCCTGGTCGCAAGTGGCAACCGCTTCATCGCGCAAATGAGCGCGTTCGTGGAAACCGCGTTGCGCGTGAGCATTCGTTTCACGAACGCGATGAAAGGCGTCACCGGCGCCGACGTCAACGCGCACGCGCAGATTCTCGACGCCATTAAGAAAGGCAATCCACGGCTCGCCCGGAAAAAAGTCGAAGCCTTGCTGGAAGAGTCCATCGAACTGATCGAGAAGGGGCGCGCCCGCGACGCGAGCTAGCGCAGCCCCGTCCAACTTCTCTGGTAGACGCGAACGTAATCGATTTCGTAGCGCGTCGGAAAAGCGGTGCCTTCCGGATTGCCACCCTGCCCACCGATCGCCAGGTTAAGCAACAAGTAATGCGGTTGCCGAAACGGGTATTGCGGCAATACGCCCGGCGGATTGACGGTGGCGCCTACGTCGATCGTATTCAACAGACGATCGTCGACGTATAACTCGATGCTCGACTCGTCCCAGTCCATACGCCAGGTGTGAAATTCATTGGCCCAATCCGGCCCGAATGATCCAACCGGAGTCCGTGTCGCGTTCCAGACCGGTTTGCCGCCAGAACGGGCCGGCCTGCCCCATGCCGCATTCGCGAGAATGTCACCGGCGTAATACTCCATCAGGTCGATCTCGCCATTGCTCGGCCAGCCGCCATCGACACCCAGGAACCAGATCGCGGGCCAGAGTCCGTCTTCAGCCCTTATGCGAGCGCGGACTTCGAATCGACCGTAGCGCCAGTCGTGGCGGCCCTTCGTATTGACCGAAGCCGACGTATAGCGAGCAAACTTGCGACTTTCGCGCCAGTCATTCGATGACGGATCGTGATTCGAGTTCCTGATCGTTTCGTGACGGCCCTCGATGACCAGCATGCCATTCTCGACAAACGCATTTTCGCACTGGTACCACTGCAGCTCGCGGTTGCGCACGAAGCCGTGCTCATAGCTCCAGTCGGCGGAGCTCAGCTCGCCATCCGAATCGAATTCATCGGCCCACACGAGCTGCCACGCCCCGCTTGCATCGGTAGGCGCCATTGGTGCCGCCAGCAGCAGAGCCCCGGCGGCAACAATCGCGGCCTTAAGGGTTCCCGGACCAGCTGCTAAGAGGCGGGAAAATCGGCGCCACATTGTGTTCATCCCATTCACTGATCATGCCGATGTTCTTCTTCACGGCAATGCGCTTGCGTTTCACGAGGTTGTTCTTTTCAGACAGGTCCTTCTTGAGATTGAAAAACTGGAAGTTACCATTGTAATTGTGGATGTACTTGTCATCGCCATTACGAATCGCATACCAGTTATTGTCGTAGTTTTTCCAGAACAGTACCTCGTGCGGACTCCCCTTCTTTTTTCCCGTCAGGTAAGGCAGAAGGTCCACACCATCGAGCGGCTTGTCAGCATCGATTGGCGACTGCACGCGCGCATTGATGGTTGCCAGGATATCGAGCGAACTGACGGGTTGCGTAAAGTCTACGCCGTTGGGCAGGGTGCCCTTCCATCTCGCCGCAAACGGCACGCGTACGCCACCCTCGAACGGCATGGACTTGAATCCGCGCAACGGCTTGTTGCTGGATCCCTTGCCCTGGGCGCCGCCGTTATCGGACAGGAAAAAGATCAGCGTGTTCTCGTCGATGCCGAGGCGCTCGAGGGCCTCGAGGATCCGGCCTATGCCATCGTCGACCGCACTGACCATCGCCGCGTAGGTACGACGGTCGTCATCCTCGATATCGGGATATCGGTCCAGGTAGGTGTCGGTCGCCTGCAGTGGTCCGTGCGGCGCGTTGTAGGCGAGGTACAGGAAGAACGGTTCGTCCTTCTCTCGCTCGATGAATGCAACTGCTTCGTTCGAGAATTCGTCGGTCAGGTATTCATCGATGTCGACACGCTGCTGGTTTTGCATGATGCGCGTTCGATACCAGTCGAACGCGGATCGGCTCTCGGCGACGTCGTTAAGAACCAGCTCCTCCGGAAAGTACCGGTGACCGCCTGAGAGAAAACCGTAAAAGTAGTCGAAACCGCGCTTATTTGGGTGGAATGACGGATGGGTGCCCATGTGCCACTTGCCGATCACGCCAGTGCGATAGCCGGCAGGCTTCAGTATCTCCGCGATGTTTCTCTCGCTGTTCGGCAAACCGGCCGTGACGTCGTCCGGGTTGACGCTCGGGTTGCGGCCGAAGCCGAAGCGATCCTGGTAACGGCCCGTCAGTAATCCGGCGCGGCTGGGGCCGCACACCGGGTACGTGACATAGCCGTCCGTGAACCGCACACCTTCGCGCGCCAGGCGGTCCATGTTGGGCGTCCGGATGTCCTCGCTACCGTTGAAACCGACGTCACCGTAGCCCTGATCGTCGGTCAGGATGACGATCAGGTTAGGCTTCGTCGCAGCCGCCATTGCACTCTGCGCAAACAGCAACGTGACAAGAAGAACGGATGTTAATGATCGCTGCATTTGCTAATCCACCTTCTTTTGAAAGACAGGGCCGGGCACCAGTATTGGTGCCCGGCCCTGCTTAGTCACTAGAACAGTAGCTCTTCCAGGGCCTTGATCAATCGAAGCGATAGACTACGCCCAGATTGTACCGAACACCGGCGAACGCGATGTAGTTGGTCAGGGTCTTGTATTTCATGTAACGCTCGGTTTTCGAGTCGTTAATATTCACCGCGGAGAAGTTCATCTTCAGATTATCAGTGACCGAATAATTCACCGAAAAATCGAGCTGCCCCCTGTCATCCTCAAACTCGGGCAGAACATTGGGGCTGCCAAAACCGAGAGTGACATTCTCGCGGCGCACGAACGCCTCGCGCCAGTTGTACGCAAGCCGTGCATTCAAGCGACCGTCATCGTAGTAGAGAGTGGCGTTGTAACTGTTCTCCGACAGGCCTCGCCGCGATATCGGATCGCCTTCCTGATCGACGAGATCGGAGTTCTCGTCGGTAATCGTGTAGTTCAGCTGTACGCCGGTATTCTCAAGGATACCCGGCAGTGATTCGAACGCGTGCTGTAGCCCGAACTCGAATCCGTCGATCTTCGTACCCGGGAAGTTGCCGTACGTGCGTATCAGGAACAGCTCATCACCGATTTGCCTTGGAACCTGGTCATTGTCCAGAAAAATGGTCGAGTCGATGTCTTTTTGGAAGTAAGCAATCGACAACAGGCTCGCCGGACCGTAATACCATTCGTAGGACAAGTCGATGTTATCGGATCGAACCGGCTTGACGCCAGGATTACCGGCCGTTCCATTACCGTCAAATCCTTCCACCTGGTCATTCCGATTGATACTGATACCTGGCGATATGATGTTGAGTCCCGGCCTGCCGAGGGATCGGGAGACGCCCAGACGAACGAGCATCTCATCGTTCAGCGCTAAATTCAGATTCAGGCTCGGCAGAAAATCACTGTAATCGCCGTCGAAGGTCACCAGGCTGAAAGTACCGTCCCCGTTGCTCACCCAGCCGGTCGATTTCGTCTCTGTTTTGACATAGCGCCCGCCGACATTGCCAAACAGCTCCATGTCACCGACAGCGGTCCGGAAGTCCGCCATCAGGTAAATCGCGTCGGTTGCCTCCTCGACTTCGTAGCGCAGACCAGTCTGCTCGTAATAGCCCACGCCGCCACTGTCGGGCCTGACCGCGCGGATGTCGAAAAGATTGAACGCAGCACTGATCTGGGCCGCCGTGCAGCCGACAGAAGATGTCCATGTCCGGGGCAGGTTGCCCCCTTCACCCGACAGCAGTCCCGGGCTGCCACGAGTCAGTTGACAGTCTTGCAGGAACGTTGCCGCGTCGGCGATCAGAGGATCAGAGTTGGACGCCGGGTTGACGAATATGCGCTGCACATTAAGTCTCTCCGTCGGGTTAGTTCCCTCGAGATCGAGGGTTGACGGCCAGCCACCGGCCTGGTTGCCATTCTGGTATGAGCGTCGCTCAAAGGCACGTTCCGCAATCCGCAGGCCGAAGCTCAAGCGCGTTATGCCGGACTCGTTGAAATCCAGTTCGCCGTCAAGCCGGAGGGAGTCGGCCGTGTTTTCCGTGTCGTTGGCGACGCGGTTAAACTGGAAATAACTCAGCCGCTCGTAGGTGACATCCGTCGGATCAATAGCGGTCAGTTCGCTTTGCACACCATCTACGCCCCAGCACGGCGCGTTAAAAGGCGACTCGTAGAGCGTCGCATCGGGGATACCCCCGCTTGACAGGTCGAAATCGACGATCCCGGCGAAATCATTGGCATTGAGCGCCAGGTCACAGTTGAAGTTGATGCCCATGACGATCGCGCCCTGGTCGACCGTGTTGGCACTACCTTTGGATGTCGACCACTCTGCAGAAACGTTCAGCCGATCCGAGGCCTGCCAGTCGCCACCCAGTGTTACTTGAGTGGAATCGCGCTCGATATCGTTACTCGATGGCGATGCGCCCATGCGCGTTGTGATGGCACCCATGCGCCCCGCGGTCATCTGGTAGACGGGACCCAGACTGGCGGTTTCATTCAACAACTCATAGACGTTATTGCCCGATGTCAGCGGCGCAGATCGAACGGCATTAAAGTTGAGGCTGTATCGAGAGCCCGTCAGGCTCTCCTCAATATCCGTTGCCGTGATGTCGGCAAAGAGGTTCACCTTGTCATTGGGTTGCCACTGGAACGTACCGTTGAAGGAATTTCGGTCGGACGTGCGGGTGTTCTCGAAAAAACCGAAGCCGTTCGGAATGTAGAAAATGTCGTTTTCGTCGGAAACACTGTCGCCATTGACGTCCACACTGGCATCGTACTGCCATGGACCGGCGGCAAGGAATGGAGCCCTGGCGGTATCCGCGCCAGTGCGCCGCACCCAGATCGCCGGTGCGTCATCGAAATCACCACCACCGTAGACTTCGCTAACGGTCGACACGGTGCGCGTGCCCACATTGAGGATCAGCCCGAAGTCGCCGGCGCCTGTGCCCCGCCACTGTTTCAGGAAGAAAGCGTTCAGGTCCGGATCATACTCGTCGGCGATTTCCGAGTACTTCACCTTCGCTGTCACCGAAGAGATCATTTCTTTCTTACCTGTCAGGGGTCGGCGTGTTTTCAGGTTTATCGTGCCGCCAAGCGATCCTTCGATACGGTCGGCCGTTGGCGCTTTCAGCACCTCGATGCCGGAGAAGAGCTCTGAGGGCACGTCCTGGAAATTAATCGTGCGATTCGAGCTGCTGCCCGAGATCGACTGGCCGTTCAGCTCAACGTTATTGTTCGAAATGCCGCGGACTTGAACGGTATCGCCTTCGCCATCTGCACTGCGGGCCATCTGTATACCCGTCACGCGCTGCAGCGCTTCCGCGATGTTGTCGTCGGGCAGCTGGCCAATGTCTTCTGCCGAAATCGAGTCTTTGATTTCGGTGGCAAATCGCTTATCGTCGATGGATCGCTCGATACTCGAGCGCACACCGGTCACGACGATTTCTTCCAATGCTGTGTCCCGAACCGCTGTTCCGGAAGTGTCGTCCTGCGCCTGCGCAATTGGCGCCAGGCCCGTTACGAGAAGCGCGCCGAGTCCAAATGCAAAAGACCGGCGAGATGCGGAGATCCACCCAGTAATGGCGCCCATTTAATTCCCCCTTGATACTTGGATCAGGTTTTTGTTGACGAAGCAAGAGTCTTATTTATATGATTAATCTTCTGTATTGTCAACACCAAGCCGGACTAGCCATACACGATCGCGGCTGGCCTGCCGAAATTAGCAGTCTGAGGCCTTAGTCAATGAATGTTGAAAATCTCCTGGCCGGTTACGAACGGCAGTTCGATGCGGGTCCGGCGTGGGCCTACTTTTCACCGGGCCGCGTCAATCTGATCGGCGAGTACACCGATTTTAACGGCGGCTACGTTTTGCCTGCGGCGATCGACCTCGGCACCTACTATGCGGTCGCGGGTAACGGCACGGCGAACGTAAACGTCTTCTCAGAAACGATCGGCGAGGCGGCCTCGATCCCGCTCGATTCCATCGGTGCGCGGGCGCCAGCGGGTCAGTGGCACGATTTCGTGGTGGGCATCCTCCGCGAGCTCGAAAAGCTCGGCATCAGCGGCCAGGGCCTGGATATTTATGTGGCCGCCGACCTGCCGCGCAGCTCGGGCCTCTCATCTTCCGCGTCCTTCACAGTCGGCCTGGCTTACCTGTTTAACCAAGCCTGGGACGGCGAACTCAGTCGCCTTGATCTCGCGCATGCTGCGCGACGGGTCGAAAACGATTTCATCGGCGTGCAGTGCGGCATCATGGACCAGTTCGCCGTCGCCATGGGCAAAGCGGACCACTGCATCTACCTGCACTGCCAGTCGCTCGAATCTGAGCTTGTGCCGATCAACTCCGGGGGGCACGAGTTCGTGATCGCGGATTCTCGTGTGCCCCGGCAGCTCGCAGACTCCGCGTACAATGAACGCCGCGCCGAGTGCGACGCAGCGCTCGATGTCCTGCGAACCGTGCACGACTTCGACTGCCTCGGCGCGGCAGGTCTCGATGACGTCGAGGGCTGCGAGGCGTTGAGAGCGCTGCCCATCCCGCACAAACGAGCCCGTCACGTAGTCTCCGAGAACTCGCGCGTGCAGAAATCCGTTGGCGCGCTGCGTAGTGGCAAGCTCGAGGAATTCGGCAGACTGATGCAAGCGTCGCACGCGTCGCTTCGCGATGACTTCGAGGTTTCGTGTCCAGAGCTCGATATTCTCGTCGATGCCGCGATGCAGGTCCCCGGCGTGCTCGGATCGCGCATGACCGGCGCGGGTTTCGGTGGCTGCACGGTCTCGCTCGTGGCCACGGACGCGGTACCCGACTTCATCTCCCGCGTAAACAAAACCTACTCCGCAGCCACGCCTTACGCCGCCCGAATATTCCGGACCCGTGCCGGCGACGGCGTCAAGCGTCTCGACGACTGAGGTCTTTTACATGAGTTCAACGCTTTCCGAGCGGCCACACAGGCGCTTCAATCCATTGACCGGCGAGTGGGTACTCGTATCGCCGCATCGCACACAGCGACCCTGGCAGGGGCAGCAGGAAAAACGTGCCGCGGAATCGCGCCCGCAGTATGACGAGTCCTGCTACCTGTGCCCCGGCAACGAACGCGCCGGCGGCAAGCGCAACCCGGACTATGACGGGACCTTTGTCTTTACCAACGACTTCTCGGCGTTGCTACCGGACCTGCCCGAGTTGTCGGTTGGGGAGGACACGTTCTTTCGCGCTGAGTCGGAGAGCGGTATCTGCAAGGTCATCTGTTTTTCTCCGCAGCACGATCTGTCCGTGCCGTACATGGATCTCGACGATGTCGCGAGCGTCATCACCACCTGGAAGAATGAATTCAGCGCACTGAAAGCGAATCCATCGATTCGCTATGCCCAGATCTTTGAAAATAAGGGCGCGGTCATGGGTTGCTCGAACCCGCACCCGCACTGCCAGATCTGGGCGTCTTCCGGTCTGCCGCCTATCGTCGAGACCGAGCAGGTGCAACAAGCGCACTATAGCGATAAGCACGGCGCGCCGATGCTACTCGACTATGCCGCGCGTGAACTCGATAAACGGGAGCGGCTGGTGCATGAAAACGAGCACTTCGTCGTCGTTGTACCTTACTGGGCCGTCTGGCCCTTCGAGGCCATGATCCTGCCGAAGCGACACATCACGGCCATCGACGAGTTTATTGATAGCGAAATCACCGCATTCGCCGATGCCTACAAGACGCTGACCTTATGCTACGACAACGTGTTCGATTGCGAATTTCCATACACGGCCGGCATCCACCAGGCACCCGCGACGAATGATGATCACCGCGCGTGGCAGTTGCACATGCACTTCTACCCGCCGTTGCTGCGGTCCGCTACCGTCAAGAAATTCATGGTGGGTTACGAGATGCTGGCCATGCCGCAGCGGGATCTCACGGCGGAAACCGCGGCAGAAACCCTGCGCGCCGCCAAGCAAAAGATCGGCGCAAGGTAGACACGGCAAGCCCGTCGGTCGCTCAGCGAACCTCGCCGCTGATGTCTTTGGCTATCCCGGCCCGCTCCCGGTCCACGTAATCGCTGTCGTAACGGCGCACGTCTTCCTGCGACCAGAAGGTCCCGGTATTCCAGCGCGCATGGATGAGACCAGCCTCCCACGCGAACAACTGCTGCATCAGGCTGCCAACCTTGTCTGGATTTTGCGCTGCGAGATCATTGCTTTCACCGCTGTCCGACGACAGGTCGTACAGCTGGGGCGCCCGGTCGGGGAACCGGAGCAGCTTCCAGTCACTGCTGCGCACGGCGGCCACGACGTCGTAACGCCAGAAGAGCGACGAGTGGCCGCCATCGAGCTCACCGTCGGCCGTTAGCAGTGTCCTGCCGTCCAGGTTTTCCGGTACGTTGCCTCCCGCGACAGTAATGGCCGTCGGCACGATGTCCATCAGCGAAACCGTGCCGTCGAATGTCGATCCCGGTGCAATCACTCCAGGCCATTGCACGGCGAGTGGCACACGCACGCCGCCTTCGAGCAACGTCCCCTTGGTGCCGCGCAACGGTGCATTGTCGGCGGCGATGCCAATGCGATCACCGCCGTTATCATTGGTGAAAATCAACAGCGTGTCGTCGAGCAGATCGCGCTCCTCGAGAGCGGCGACGACATTGCCGACGGCGCGATCCATCGCCCACGTCATGGCTGCAAGACGACGCCTCTGCTCGTCTTCAATGTGTGAAAAGCGCCCTGCGTCCTCGCGCAACGCATCCATTGGCGTGTGCACGGCGTTGAACGCAAGGTAAAGAAAAAACGGTTGTTCCTTGTATTGCTCGATGTACTCGATCGCTTCTCGTGCGAGATCGTCCGTGAGGTACTCGCCCGGCCTCACCGCTTCGCCGTCGCGCACTATATCGCCGGGCTTTAGCAGGTCCGGGTGGTAGTGACTGCCACCACCGAGAAAGCCATAGAAATGATCGAAGCCGCGCACATTCGGATGGAACTGCGGCGCGTCGCCGACGTGCCACTTACCGACCGCGATCGTCGTGTAGCCGGCAGACTTCAAATAATCGCCGAGCGTCGATTCTTCGACGGCCAGGCCCATGAACTCTGCATCGACGCCGGGCGGTGGCTCGTGCGTAAGGTTGAATTCGTAGCCATAGCGTTGCGGGTACCGGCCTGTCAGCAGCCCGGCTCGCGACGGGCTGCAGAACGGGGTCGTGACGTAGGCATTGCCGTAGGTCACGCCGCTGCGCGCTATTCGGTCAATGTTGGGCGTCAGCACCTGGTCGCTGCCCTGGAAACCGAAATCGGCATAGCCGGCGTCGTCGGCCAGGATCACGACGATGTTCGGCGCGCGCCGCTCGGTCGTCCCGTCAACGGCATCATCGTTTGCACTACAACCTGATGAGATCAACAGGGCGAGCATGAGTGAGGCAGCAGTTTTATTCATTCATCGGGTCCCGTGACACTTCGATGGCTCCAACGTCCGGCAGCCCGACGACGGGATTGCCGAGTATATCGTGGCTGACCGTAAGCCCGCCGGGCAGACCCGCTGTGTCGCCTGGCAGCGGCTCGATTTGCATACCCCGGTCGTTGACCAGGGCGATGTTGGTCGGCAGAAAATCACTGATTTTCATTGCGTCCGTGAAAACGAACTCCGGGTCACCGATGATCGGTGCGCTGTCCTGCAAACCGGTGCCGTCAGGCCAGTTGTCTGGTCGCAGAAAAAGGTTGTTGCGAAAGATGATATTTTTCGCCCTCGACGCCCCGCCACGATCCGGCCGGTACTGGTCGCCGCGCACAGCCTCGCTGCGTCCTTCAATATAGAAGATGTTGTTGGCGATCAACGCACCATCAGCCGTTCCGGCGACGGCGACTTTCGAGACGATATCTTTATTGACGTAGATGGTGTTGTTATAGAAGTAACTATTAAAGGGCCCGGTCCGCTCCGATTTCGTGCCCGCATAGCCACTCAGCCAGAAGGTCTTGCCCTCCTGGAACGCACCGTTCTCGCCTTTCACACGGCGACCGTCATTGATACTGACGTTATACCGATACGCGGTGTTGTGATTATCGCCGAGGACCTCGTAAAAACCGCCGGCGTTGTTGGCACTCAGGTTGTACTGGATGACGACATTGTGGCAACCGAAGTCGATGTGAACGCCGGCAGAGTCAGCGGGGCCGTTCGCATTCAGAAACGCGTTCTTCTCGATCAGGACATCGTCGGACTTCCAGGTCCACATGCCGCTGCCGCGGCCCCAGTTGCGCGAGTCCTTGACGCTGCCGGAACCGTTGACAACGTTGCCGCGTACCACCATGTCGCCGACCCGCCCCATCTGCATGCCGGGGCCTCCCGTGTCGGTGACACGGTTGTTCTCGATGCGAACGCCGTGAATGGCGCGGCGTGTTTCACTCCCGATCTTGATCCCAGTGTGGCTGACGCGGCTTACCGTGTTGTTCAAGATGACGAGTCCGTCGAGGGTCGCGTCGCTCGCCGTATTCAGCACACGTATGCCGAATCCGTAACTCTCGGTGCCGTTCGCAGTGTGCGTCTCCTCGGGGCTGCGCGTCACGCCGGGGTCCTCAAAAAATACGTCGTGCACATCGAGACCCTCGAGGTGGATGTTCTCGTACGCACCTGGACGGGTCATTTCGATCAGCACGGCGGCGCGCATGCGTTGCTGACGCGCACGCCACGTCACTTTGCCACCGTCTGCTGACAGTTCGAGGTTGCGGATCGTGACGTGACTGCTGTTGACGATGTGAACCGCGAAGGGTAAACCGCTCGCATCGATCGCCGCTCTGCCCTGCTTCTCGTCATCACCGTAACTCGCGACGATCACCGGTTTGTCACGGCTGCCTCGGATGTTTTTCAGGTCGAGAGAATCTTTGAATGTCTGCCCCGTCGCGAGCAAAACGCGATCACCCGCGGTCAGACGTGTTGCGTTGACTTTTCGCAGGGACTGCCAGGGTGCGCCTGCACTTTTGCCTGAGTGACGATCGTCACCAAGACCAGGGTGCACGTAATAATCGGTCGCGCACGCACTCCCCGTCGCGAGCAGCAGCAACAGTAGCGGCAATCTGCCGATCACTGCGTGGTCACGGGCATCATCTTAAAGCCGTACTCGTAGCGCTGAGGCCGTATCTGGTATTTGGGCAGCGGCTTCGCGCCCCACGAATTGTCGCCGCCAACGCCCATTTGCCGGAGGTCGATGTTGAGCCGAACGATGTCACGGAACTCGATATCGCCGCCGTGTGGCCTGGGCGCTTTGCGGCTGCGCTCATGATCCAGGTCGGAGGTCTCAACCGGCAGCGCGGTCATGTTGAGCGGTTCATCACCGACGACCATCAGCCCCCGGCCGTCAGTAGCAGTAAGCCTCATCCAGCGCACATCGGTCTTGTTGCCGGTTTCCTGCGGCCGTGAGTAATCGTGGTACTGGGCATCGACCGTCGATTCGTACAATCCGATCGCCGCACCGGTCTTGCGGTCCTCGTAACTTTCCTGCGGACCGCGGCCATACCAGTTCAGGGTGTCGTACTCGCCTTTGAGCACCATGTTCATGCCGACGCGCGGAATGACGGGTAATTCCGGCCGGGTCGGCTCGAACACGCCACGCACGTCGACGACGCCGTCACCGGACACGCGATACTCGATGCGATACGACGCGATGTCCTCGCCCAACACGTAATCGGTCACCACGACGACCTCGTGATCATCTCGAGAGACCGAAAACCCTGCGAGCGCCGCCTCATTGGTCGCGCGTTTCCATACGGACAGGGTCGTCTGCGCCCAGCGCCCGCCCGAATCATTGTCCGTCGGCGCACGCCACAAGTCAGGGCGCAGGCCTCGCAACAACAACTCGTTACCAGCCGCGGTCCATGACGTCATCTCACCGGAAGCCTTGTCGAACCGGATCGAAAAATCGTTGCCGCTGATGCTAAGCGTTGCGTCGCGGTCCTGCAGTTCGGGTGCCGACAGGTTCGACTGCATCGATGCCGGCAAGGGGACACCACCAGGCAGTTCGAACTGGTCCCACGCCACCAGGTAACCAGCACCGAGGAGCGGCACGGCCCCGTCTTTCGCGCGTGCGTCGAGGCGCAGGAAATACTCGGCACCCGGTTGCCAATCGATGTCCGGCAGATCGAGTGTCAGCGGCTCGGTCTGGCCGGCGGGAACGTTCATGTCCGGTCCCTCGCCCGCCGCAATCGTTTCGCCGTCCTTGTCAATCCGCCAGCTTAAGTCGAAACCGGACAGGTCGATAAAATCGTGACGATTCCATACCGTGAATTGGCCCTGATTCGCATCAAAAACGCCGAACTTGATCGGCTGGTAGACTTTTTTCACCTCCCACGCGTGCGGGTTCAGGGACCGGTCCGACTGGATGATGCCGTTGGCGAGAAAATTGTCCGAGTCGGGCCGCGGGCTCTCGCCGAAATCACCGCCGTAGGCAAAAATCACCTTGCCCTTGTCGTTGGTCTTGTAAAGCGTCTGATCCACCCAGTCCCAGATGTGTCCACCCTGCAGCGCGTCGTGGGCATAGATCGCGTCCCAGTATTCCTGCAGGTTCCCGATGCTGTTGCCCATCGCGTGCGCGTATTCGGCCTGGATCATCGGTTTGTCAGGGTTGCTGGTCGCGTAGTCGACCGACTCGTGCACGAAGTCATACATCGGCGTGTAGACGTCGATGTAGTCGAGCACCGAATGCCCATCCACGGTACCCCAGCCACCGTAGGTGACGGGCCGGGAAGGATCGTATTCCCGAATCCACGCCGCGCCCTTCTCGAACGCCGGCCCGATACCGGCCTCGTTGCCCATCGACCACCAGATAATCGACGGGTGGTTCTTATCGCGAATCACCATGCGGCGTATCCGATCCAGGTGCGCCTCCTCCCACTCCGGTTTATGGCCGAGCTGGTATTTCTCCGGTTCGCCGGACTTGTTCCCCATCTGCATGTACTCATGGGATTCGACGTTCGCCTCATCCATCACGTATAGACCGTATTCGTCGGTCAGCTTGTAAAAGTACGGGTCGTTCGGGTAATGCGAGGTGCGCACGGCGTTGATGTTGAGTTCTTTCATCAACCGGACATCTTCGAGCATGCGCTCGCGACTGACGACGCGTCCCGTTGCCGGGTCGTGCTCATGTCGGTTGACGCCGCGGATCGTCACCGGAACGCCGTTAACCAGGAACTGGCCGCCTTCGACCTTCATGTTACGAAAGCCGATGCGCTCGAGGATGAATTCCCGCTCGCCGGACGCGTCGTTCGTGACGGCGATCGTCAGGTTGTAAAGCTGCGGGTCCTCGGCACTCCACGGCTTGATGCCGTCGATCGATCCGCTAACGGCCAGGTCACTCGTACTCTCCTCGAAAACGACGTCAGCGCCGTCGGCGACGCGGACATCGACAGTCCATCCGCCGTCATCGACTGCTCCTGCCATATCGAGCTCGAGTCCGAAGATTCCTGTTTCGAAGTCGGCGTCGAGGTCCGAGGTCACCGTGAGATCGGCAATGTAGCTCTCGGGCGTGGCGTAGACGAAAACGTCGCGCTCGATGCCGCTGAGACTCCAGGCGTCCTGATCCTCGAGGTAGCTGCCATCGGACCAGCGATAGACTTCGACCGCAATGCGATTCGGCCCGGCCGTGACGAAGTCGGTGATGTCGAACTCGGCGGGCAGCTTGGAATCCTGACTGTAGCCGACCTTCTCACCGTTAACCCAAAGATAGAACGCCGAGTTGACGGCGCCGAAATGAACGAACACGCGCCGCCCGTCCCAGCTGGCCGGAATGTCGAAGTCCCGGAGGTAGGAACCAACGGGATTGTAGTCGTCGGGGATGTTGGGTTGGTCTGCGGGGAAGACGTACTCGATATTGACGTAGTGCGGGACGCCGTAGCCCTGCAACTCCCAGTTCGCCGGCACATCAATGTCATCCCAGTCGCTGGCATCGAAATCGTCCTGCCAGAAGCTGCGCGGTCGGTCCGCCGGTTTTCTGACCCAATGAAACTTCCAGCGCCCGTTCAGCGACCGGTAATAGTCAGACGCTGACCGGTCGCCCGCCACGGCCAGCTCCGGGGACTCGAACGCAAAAAACGACGCGCGGGCCGGCTGCTTGTTGATGTGCAGTACGGCCGGGTTCTCCCAATCGTTGATGCTCGCCTCCGGCTTCGGTCCTGCGCAGGCGCTGGCGCTGGCGCAGATTGTCAGGAATAAAACGGCTCCCGCCGCTCGCAGCGTAAAGGTATCTGGACTCATGGACATTCGGGGCTTCTGTTTATATGATATATAATATTAAAGCATTTGAGCGAGCCAGTACAATACGATGATTCCGAATCGCACTACATCACTTCTCCTCACCATTCTACTGTTCCCGGTCCTCTATGCCTGTGGCACGAACGAATCCGACGCCGGCAGGCCCAAGAGCGAGTCGGAAACGTCACGGCCACCCAACCTCGTTATCTTCTATGTCGATGACCTCGGCTACGGTGACGTGGGCAGTTACGGCGCCGTCGGGGTCGAGACACCGAGCGTTGACAGGCTTGCGGCCGAGGGCGTCCGCTTCACCGACGCCCACAGCAGCGCGGCGACCTGCACGCCGTCACGGTATTCACTGCTCACAGGCGAGCATGGCTTCAGAAGCCAGGCCGAAATCCTGCCGGGAGACGCACCCGCGCTGATCCGGCCCGGCAAACCGACGCTACCGGCAATGCTCAAGCGCGCCGGTTACACGACGGCTGTCGTCGGCAAATGGCACCTCGGACTCGGTGAAGGCGCCGTCGACTGGAACACCGATGTAAAACCGGGGCCGCTCGAGATCGGTTTCGACTACAGTTTCCTGCTTCCCGCAACGGGCGACCGGGTCCCAACCGTTTACCTCGAGAATCACCGTGTGGTTGACCTCGATCCTGCCGACCCGATCGAAGTGAGCTATCGCAAAAAAGTCGGCAACCGTTCGACTGGCTACGAAAATCCCGAACTCCTGCGCGTTAAAGCGGATCGACAGCACAGCGACACGATCGTCAACGGCGTGAGCCGCATTGGCCACATGGGCGGCGGCGAATCCGCACTCTGGGTCGATGAGGAATTTCCTGATGTCTTCACCGAAAAGGCGGTTGCCTTTGTCCGCGCCAACAAGGACAGGCCATTCTTTCTATTCCATTCGTTCCACGACATTCATGTGCCGCGACTGCCCAACCCGCGTTTTGCGGGCAAGAGCACGATGGGACCGCGCGGCGATGCGATCGCACAAATGGACTGGATCGTCGGCACGCTGGTTAAGGAGCTGGAAGAACTCGGCATTGCCGAAAACACGCTGGTGATCTTTACCAGCGACAACGGTCCCGTGCTCGACGACGGCTACGCCGACCAGTCGGTGGAACGGTTGGGCGAGCACAAGCCCTGGGGACCGTTTCGAGGCGGTAAGTACAGCTCCTTCGAAGCCGGCACGCGCGTACCGACCATAACGTGGTGGCCCGGCACCGTCAGCGCAGGCGAAAGCGCCGCCCTGTTGTCGCAAGTGGACATTTATGCGTCCATCGCCAAACTGGTCGGCGTGGACCGCGCTGAAGACGAAGCTGCAGACAGCATGAACCAACTGGATGCATGGCTCGGCCGATCGGCGCGCGGGCGTGACCTGCTGCTGCTGGAATCGGTTGGCGGTCTGTCACTGCGGGACGGCAACTGGAAATACATCGTGCCGTTCTCCGGCAAAACGCTTCCGGACTGGCTGCCTGCCAAAGGCATCGAGGGCGGCATATCGCCGGAACCTCAGTTGTACGACCTGGGCAACGATATTCGTGAGCAGCTCAACCTGGCCCCCGATCGCCCGAACCGGGTTCGCGACATGCAAATAACAGTGGATCGGATTGTCGAACGAGGTTATTAGATGACTGCGCGCCACTTCCTGTTGTTTCTTGCCGTGCTGGCCAGCACTGCTGCCACCCAAACCGCAACCGCCGGTACGGACCCCGAGCGTCCCAACATCATAGTTATCGTCTCGGACGACCAGGGTTACGCTGACGTCGGCTTCAATGGCAGCAAGCAAATCCCAACCCCCAATATCGATCGCATCGCGAAAGGCGGGACCATCTTCTCCAACGGCTACGTCACCTACCCGGTGTGTGGTCCGAGTCGAGCGGGACTGCTCACCGGTCGTTACCAGGACCGGTTCGGCTTCGGTCGCAACCCGACGATCGATCCGACTGAGCCGTCTGCAGGGCTGCCGGTCGAGGAAGACCAGATCTCGGAATTGCTGAAGACCGTAGGCTATACGAACATGGCGGTTGGTAAATGGCACATGGGTATACGCGAGGAGTACCACCCACTGAACCAGGGCTACGATCGGTGGTTCGGCTTCCTGTCAGGAGGACACCGATATTTCCCGGAAGAGTACATCTATGACAGCATCGAAGAGGTTGATACCTCCTGGGGCTGGTACAAGACCCGCTTGCAACACAACCGGGAGCGCGTCGACATAGATCAGTACCTCACCGATGAACTGTCCGACCGAGCGGTTGAGTTTGTCGCCGAGGAACACGACGGACCCTTCTTTCTCTACCTCGCCTATAACGCGCCGCATGCTCCGTTGCAGGCCACGGAGGAATACCTTGAACGTTTCCAGCACATCAAGAACGAGAAGCGACGCACCTACGCCGCGATGGTCAGTGCTATGGACGATGGCATAGGCGCCGTGCTGGATAAACTTGATGAACGTGGCCTTACCGACAATACGCTAGTCTTCTTCCTTTCTGATAACGGCGGCCCGGAGCAAAAAAACGCGTCTGATAATGGCCCCCTGCGCGAAGGAAAGGGGTCACTCTACGAGGGCGGTATTCGGGTTCCGTTTGCCGTGCGCTGGCCCGCAAGAATTCCGGCCAACCAGATTTACGAATCTCCGATCATTTCCCTCGACATACTGGGAACGATTGCAGCGGTGACGGGTATCAAAACGCATTCGGACCGGCCGCTGGACGGCGTCAACCTGCTGCCGTACCTGCGCGGTGAGAACACCGGGGTACCCCACGACCAGCTTTTCTGGCGCAAGTTCGACAAGGATGAACGCGCCGTTCGTCAAGCCAACGTCAAGCTGACCATGGGTATCAAGGATACCGGCTCGCAGCTTTTCGAGGTCGAAACGGACATCGGCGAGACGTCCGACTTTGCCCGCGACAATAAAGACACCGTAAAAATGCTTGAGGATGCACACCGGCAATGGGAGGCCGAAATGATCGATCCGGCATTCCCCGGCTTGGGTACCTGGCGGCTCGAGCGCTAGCGTTTGCGCTTTGTCAGCAGACGGTGCCTCGCGGGCGCGATTGGAATGACAATGAAAGACTGTGCTGCCCGTGTCATGTGCGTCTTTTCGGTAACGATGATCGTTGTTTCCTGCGCGGGCGCCACCACACCCGAGCGCGTGCAAAGCCTGCAGATACGACCGAACGTCGTCCTGATTGTCCTCGACGACATGAACGACTACATCGGCTACATGGGCGGACACCCGCAGACACGGACACCGAACATCGACGCTCTCGCCGCACAGTCGGTCGTTTTCACTAATGCTCATGCCAACGTTCCGGTTTGCGCCCCGGCACGGGCGAGCATGTTCTCCGGCATTTACGCCCACAACTCGAAGAACTACGGCTTCGCAAAATGGTTCGAAAACCCCGTTCTCCGTAACTCCAAAACCATAATGGAGTATTTCGGCGAGAACGGTTACGACACGCTTGGCGTTGGCAAGATCATGCATCACCTGAAGCGCGACCAGTGGACGACTTTTGGCCCGGGCCCGGACTATGGACCGGTCTGGTTCGATGGCGAGAAGACGACTGCACATCCTTCCGTACCGAAACCGTTTTCCGATATCGGAACCATTGATGGCTCGTTCGCAGCGATGACTCCTGAGTTCGTCGTATCGGGAGATGAAAGATTCGTCGGCTGGTACCAGGGCGGGTGGCACAATCCCCGTCCCATGCGCTATTACTCGGATGACGATCGCGACCGCTTACCCGATGAAATCAGCGCAGACTGGGCTGTCCAGCAACTCGACTCTCGTGCGACGAACGGTATCGACAAGCCATTTTTCCTCGCGGTTGGCCTGATCAAGCCGCATGCGCCCCTGCATGTCCCGCAAAAATATTTTGACCGTTTCCCAGCGGATAACCTGCAGCTACCGCGACTTGCCGAAAACGACAAGGACGATACGTACTATCACTCGCACTTCGACGAAAACTTCAAGGGGCCCCGATACTATCAGACGATCAAGCAGAGCTATGCGGACGTTGACGATGGACTGCGGGCCTGGACTCGTGCGTACCTGGCGGCGACCAACTTTGTGGACGAGCAGGTCGGCAAGGTCATCGCCGCAATTGATCGCTCACCCTTCAAAGAAAACACAATCATCGTACTAACCTCCGACCATGGTTTCACGATTGGTGAAAAGGATTTCCTGTTCAAGAATTCGCTGTGGGAGAGCAGCACAAGAGTCCCTTTGCTGATTCGTCTCGCCGACGGCGAGCACAAGTTGCTCGCGGCACCGGCTTCGCATATAGACCTTTACCCGACGCTGCGTGACCTCGCCGGCCTGAGTGGAGAAACCCGAAAAAACAAGCAAGGTCGCAAACTCGATGGCACCAGCCTCGCCGTTTACATACACCGTGACGACGCAGAGCCGCCGCTATATGCGCTGACGATGATCAAAGCAGATACGGATAGCCAGCAGCCAGAGGACATGCACTACTCGCTGCGCTCAGCGGACTATCGTTATGTGCGATACGCCAGCGGAGACGAGGAGCTATACGACCACCGCGTCGACCCGAACGAGTTCGACAACCTTGCCGATGACGGCGATTACGACGACGTACGACGTGAAATGGCTCATGCGTTGATGAGCTACTTCCGGTAATCCAACGCGCTGCATCTTCATAACAGTTGGCATTACGAACGCAACACCGCGCCCGCGTAATGCCGAATGCGCACGACAAAATCTTGGCAGGACGTCACCTAGATTGGCGAGTGCGTGGGCAAATCAACGACAGGATTCGGCAGCGATTAGCGTACGCGCAAACCTGCGCCCGAGTTCCATTAAGCCTTCGGAATCGTAGTGTAGTGCATCGTCCCATTTCGATAGATCGTCGGTCTCTATCAAATACACGTTCGGCAGTTCCTCGGCAATCCTAAACTGGGCAAGTCGGACGGTGTCGCGGGCCGGGTAGCGTTCGGGCGGCGGATTTATCTTTCCCATCAGGAACGGCAGGTCTTCCCGGTTCAGGTCTTTGCGAAACGCGTGGATCAGATCCTTGATGTTCTCGTAGTACTCATTGCCCGCCTCCTCGATCTTTGCATCTCGCTCACCCTGCATCCATAGCACGCCAGCAATGTCAGCGCCCGTGAGGGAGAGTTCTTCGATGACTGCCATGAGCTGCTGATAGAGTGCCCCCCGATGGGAATTGCCGGTGATTGTCGCTCGCATTGCGTCCCAATCCGGTGCCCAGTCGAACAGGGACGTCGCGCCGATCGCATATTTCACGAGAACTAGCTCGCGAGCTGGAGCCGCACTCGCACACTCTTCGGCAAGCGTCAGTTCGGGACCGAAACTGGAGCGACCAGTGATGGACGTTAATTTCGAACCGATAAATAGCGTCACGTTGGGTGGAATTGTGATGACCCTCTCGTCAACATCTTCCATCCGACCATGCCCAACCATGTTCGATTGGCCAGCAAGAACCAGGACGACCGGACGATCGTCGACGGTACTGGCTGCACAACCCACCAAGCCGAGACCGCTGATCATGAGTATCGCAGCGCGTCACGCAAAGCCGATTGGGGTCACTTGCTTTTGCCAGCATTGTTGTAGGGATCTGGCAGCTTTCTCAGCGTGAACTCCGGATGGTGTGTTCGTGCGCCTTCCAGCATCTCGGTCAGCCGCTCGACTAGCTCCGGGAATCGCTCGGCCAGGTTTTTCGTTTCGCCGATGTCGTTTTCGAGGTCATAGAGTTCGAGCGGGATTTCGAAGCGCCTGACCAGCTTCCACTTACCTGCCCGGACCGCTTGGGTCGGCCCTCTGTGTTCATTGAACTCCCAGTACAGAAAGTCGTGCTGTTGCTGGATTCCCTCACCCGTCAGTGTGGGAACCATGGAGAGACCATCCGTTGCCGGGCAAGCGCGGGATGCGGCGAGGTCGCAGGCTGTTGCCAGGAAATCCTGGAACGACGACACGTGGCTGCTGGTCGCGCCCGCAGAGACCCGGCCCGGCCACCTTGCGATGAAGGGGATACGAATGCCGCCCTCGTAAAGGTCGCGTTTCTGGCCACGCAAGGGACCATTGCTGTTGAAGAATCCGTCATCGTATTCGTGGCCATTGTCGCTTGCGAATATCAGTAGCGTGTTGTCGGCGAGCGCCAGGTCGTCGAGCGTCTGCACAATCTGCCCGACGTGATCGTCGATGCGCGACACCATGCCTGCGTAAGCTGTATTGCCCTCAGGGTCGTTCTTGTAGTGTCCGTCGGTAATCATCTTCCGTTCCGGCCAACCCAAGTTCCGATAGGCAACCTTGCTGTCCTCCGGCACCGTTACTGCCAGATGGGGCAGCGCCCAGGACAGGTACAAGAAGAAGGGCTGCTCTTCGTGATCTGCCCTTCGGGCCAGCCAAGCGACGGCCTCGCGGGTAAACCGGTCCTGGTTGTATTCACCGCTGTTGGTCATCGGATCGTTGCCCTCGATAAGCTCGACCTCGTTGTCCCGGTACATCTTGTCCCAGTAGTGATAATGAGCGTCAATATGGCGACGATAGCCGTAAAAATCGTCGAAGCCTTGTTGGATCGGCATAGCAGCCAGGAAGCCCTCTTCGCTTTCCGCCAATCCCCATTTGCCGATGATGCCCGTGTAGTAGCCGGCTTTCTGCAGCACTTCGGCAACGGTTACGTCTGCGGGCGCGAGGTCAACCGGGCGCCCACTAGTGGTCCATTTAGGGTTGCCGCGAATCGGGCTGTGGCCCGTATGCAGGCCGGTCATTAACGTCGCCCGCGACGGCGCACAGACGGAGGAACCCGCATAATGGTCCGTGAAACGCATGCCTTCCTGCGCCAGGCGATCCAGGTTGGGCGTGTTGATGCGGTTCTGGCCATAGGAACCAAGGTCACCGTATCCCAGATCGTCAACAAGTATAAGAATGATATTGGGACGTGGCGTCTCTTCTACCGTCGGCGTCTCACAGGCCGCGAGCAACAGGCACGCCAGTCCGGCAACAAGCAGGCGCTTTTGCAACATCAAACTACTCCTATGCCGACCACACGCTGACGCAAGAAACACCGGATCCGTTACGGATCGTTTTAGATAGGATGCATTGTCCAGCTTGCTTACCTGCGAATACAAGTGCCACCCGGCGCGAGAAAATGCCTGGTCGTCCTCAACGATGCGACGGCTTCCTCAACGTGCAATGTGTAGACGAAACAGCTCTCAGCGTTAGCCGGGGCACTTCTAAACAGATGAGGATCACATAAAACCAAGACACCCCCTCTTCGCTAATCCGGCCAGATATCCAATAGGACGGTCCTTGGAGCCATGAATGGATGGAATTGGATGGACATTCGGATGTGACTGTGCCATGCTGAGAATGGATGGAATTGGAGGCAGAAATGGGTGGCGGCATTCAAACGGCTACGCTTACGATCACGCCGGAGATTCTCAAGCTGATCGCCGAGATCGACGAATTCAAAGGCGCGTGGGCGGCGATCGGTCGCATGTCGCCCGACCGACTCACCTCCCTGCGGCGGGTCGCCACGATCGAGAGCATCGGTTCGTCGACCCGAATCGAAGGTGCACAGTTGAGCGACCGGGAGGTCGAACGTCTGCTGGCCGGACTGGACGTGAAGGCATTCGCTTCGCGGGATGAAGAGGAAGTTGCTGGCTACGCCGACGTCATGGAAACGGTCTTCGCTCACTGGCAGACAATTCCGCTCACCGAAAATCACATCAAGCAGCTGCATCGTGACCTGCTGCAGTACTCGTCAAAAGACGAGCGGCATCGCGGTGAGTACAAAACACTGAATAACCACGTTGAAGCGATCGGGCCGGACGGGACAAATCTGGGCCTGGTCTTGCAGACCGCGAGCCCGTTCGATACGCCGCGCCTGATGACCGAACTGGCCGAGTGGACACGCGACCAACTGGCAACACAGGATTTGCATCCGCTGATCCTGATCAGTGTGTTCATTGTCGTGTTCCTGGAGATTCATCCGTTTCAGGACGGCAACGGGCGCTTGTCCCGTATCCTGACGACACTGCTGCTGCTGCGCGCGGGCTATGCCTATGTGCCTTACAGTTCCCTGGAAAGCATCATTGAACAGAGCAAGGATGCGTACTATCGCGCGCTTCGGCAAACGCAGGGCACGATCCGTTCCGCCGAGCCGAACTGGCAGCC
>JAOTVR010000057.1 GCA_029863305.1 Gammaproteobacteria bacterium
TACCTCATCATCGCCACCATGGCTTTCAGTGTGTCAGTGGCAGCCTGTGATCGCGCTGACGATTCGCAAGCCGACCAGCCCTCTTCAGCCGCGGAGACGGTGCCGGCCGAGCAAACACGGACAGCCGACCTCGCCACCATACTGGCCAGTGACTTTCGATCTGCGGACGACCGCGACCGCGACCAAGGACGAAAACCGGCAGAGGTCATTGCCTTTCTCGGCATCGAGCCCGGCATGCGCGTGCTCGATGTGATGGCCGGTGGCGGTTGGTATACGGAGGTCCTGTCACTGGCGGTAGGGCCGGACGGCCACGTGACATCTCACAACACGGCGTTCGCCCTGCAGATCAGAGACGGTGCCAATGAAGAAGCACTGAGCGCACGCCTGGCCGATGGCCGGCTGCCCAACGTATCGCGCCTGAACAAGGAGCTTGCCGACCTGGTACCAGAGGACGGGCCCTTCGACGCCGCTATAACGGCAATGAATCTCCACGACATCTACAACCGTGGCGGTGAAGATGCAGCCGTCGCTGCGCTGGCAGCGGTTTACGGCGTCTTGAAACCGGGCGGAGTGTTTGGCGTCATCGATCACCAGGGCCTGGCGGGTCAGGACAACGCTGCTCTGCATCGTATGCAAAAGGCCGACGCAATTCGCGTTTCGGCAGCTGCAGGTTTTGTCGTGGAAGGTGACAGCGGCATCCTGCACGTTCACAGCGATGACATGACCGGACACATGCGCGACCGGGAGCGTGGCCAGACACACCGGTTTTTGTTGAAACTGCGTAAGCCAGAATAGCCAGGCGCCGCCAGGTATCGATCCATTTTCACCTTAGGACAGTTAGCTGCGCCGACCATCATGGCCGTGACGGTGATCGTCAGCTTGCTCGGCATTTACCGCATGCCCGGAATCATCGACAGATTTTTGTTTCGCCCGTATTTTTTCGTTCGAAAGAACCAGTACAGCACGATGGTGACGAGCGGCTTCATCCATGCCGACGTCGGGCATTTGCTGTTCAATATGATTACGTTCTATTTTTTCGCGTTTCCGCTGGAACGCTATATCGGCACGGCTCCGTTTGTGATTCTGTATCTTGTCGGCCTGGTCGCGAGCCACTCCTGCACCTGGTTCAAACACCGGAATAACCCGGCGTATGCATCGTTGGGGGCATCGGGCGCCGTCTCTGCTGTTCTGTTCACGTACATCGTGTACTTCCCGACAACGACGCTGATGATCATTCCGATACCGGTTCCGATTCCGGCCGCGTTGTTTGCCGTCGGCTATGTAGCGTACTCGTACTGGGCGTCAAACAGATCCCGCGGCCGCATCAATCATGATGCACATCTGTGCGGCGCATTGAGCGGCATTGCCTTTGTTGCCGCGACAGATCCCGGAGCATTTACCCGCTTGCTCGAAATAATCGGCCAGGGCTAATCGACCAGTTCCAGTTTGTCAGAAACAATTTCACCGCTTGGCGACAGAACATAATTCTCGAATTGCCAGCCTATGCAAAAACTGCCGGTTTCGTCGGGGTTTTCCGTAACCTCGATCTCGTCCGGCTCTACTCTGCATTGCGTGTAATTGCTCAGTAATTTCGCGATGCTCGGCTTCTCTGCTGCGTATATGATGTTCATGTCGACTTCCTCATGTACATTCCCTTGTAGGTCGCAGCCAGATTATTGCCGGGCGGCTTAACCAGCGCTGAAATTTTTGTGAACGGACCCTGAATAGCATCGTGCGAGCAAATAACATCCTTGTTGCAAGCAGCTTTATCTGGCTGCTGGTCTCATTCTGGAACCGTAACGACTTGCCGCGAGATATCGAGTACGTCGCGGAAATCAGCGAGGAACCCAGACAAACCGCAACCAGCCAGCAGGCGTTTACCGCCACTTATAACGATGTCGAGTATCTGGTCGAACCGGAGTACGAGTACGAACTCACGGGCATGATCGTCTCGTTCCGGCACCACGAAGGCAACAGCCGTATGCACCTGCAGGCGAATGATCATCTCAATATGCTCGACGTTTGCGTAGTGTGGGGGCAGAACACGGCCAGTGCGCAGTTGCACAAGATCAACTTCTGGAACGGCATTTTCACCTGCAATGTTCGGACCCGCGATCAGGCCGCCTGGGATTCCTTCGACATGAACCAACTATCGAATAATCATCTGATATCGGACGACGATTACATCCGTGATCGGGTCCGGGACATCCGGATTGGCGATCAAATCCACGTGCGCGGATACCTGGCCAGCTATTCCAGCGCGAACGGTGGCAGGCGTGGCACGAGCACCACCCGCACCGACAGCGGCGATGGTGCGTGTGAAACCGTGTATGTAGAAGATTTCAGAATAGTGCGGCCGGCCACGAGTTACTGGCGCATTTCGATGTACGCTTCGCTTGCATTTTTTCTGCTGGGACTGTTTATTCACTTCAGGCGACCCTACCGGCCTTACTGATGAATATTCGAAAACGTAAGCGATTTCGGGTGCTCGTAGCGCTGCTTCTCGTGACCCAGACCGGCTGCAGCGGCGTGCCCGACGGCGTTGAGGTAGTCAGCGGTTTTGAACTCGACCGTTACCTGGGTAAATGGTACGAGATCGCCCGGCTCGATCACCGATTCGAACGAGGGCTCTCGGAAGTTACCGCCACCTACAGCCTGCGTGATGACGGAGGTGTCAAGGTCGTTAACCGCGGCTTCGACCGCTCAGCGAACGAGTACAGCGAGGCCACGGGGAAGGCCTACTTCGTTGGCGATACGAATCGCGGGCAACTCAAGGTTTCGTTTTTCGGCCCATTCTACGGCGGCTACAACATCATTGAACTCGACAAGGTTGCCTATCAGTATTCACTGGTCGCCGGTCCTGATCGCTCCTATCTGTGGATACTCAGCCGCACGCCCGAGATGGATCCCGAGATTTTGCACTCACTCGTAAAAAAGGCCAATGACCTGGGCTTTGCGACCCAGGATCTTATACTTGTCGAGCATGCGCAGCGCAGCCCTTAGCCTGCCGATCCTGCTTGCTGCATCCGCCACGGCTGGCGCAGCGGACCCGGAGTTCGGCGAAATCGTCATCGACACGGATTTCTTCGTGGAGCAGCCCGTGCTGTTCGGCAGTCTGACAGACGGGGAACAGCACGTTGTGCTGGCGGGCCGTGACGATGATCACCAACAACGTCTGGCCATTTACCGGATTGACCCGCACGGTGGCCACGAGGCGCGATCAGTTCTGTCACTGAGTCCCGGCACCAATCTGATCGCCTACGATGTCGGCCGGCTCGGCAATCGCGATGCGCTGTTCTTTATTGAGCCGGGACGTATCCTGCGCTACGACCTGGCCGCCGGCAAGCTCGTCGAATTCGCCGATATCCGCACGATCTATGGTCAAAACCGCGCCGGCGAAATCGTGCCGCTGAATTTCTTCCGCGACGTCAACCAGGACGACCGGGACGATCTGGTGGTGCCCGACACCGCCGGCTATCGGGTGCGCCTGCAAGACCCCGATGGCAATCTCGGCGACGAAACACTGCTGCAGGACAGCAGCAGCATGACCGTATCGGGAGGCATCGTCAGCTTTGAGAGTCGGCCGCTATTCAGCGGTGATATGAACGCCGATGGTCTGGCGGATCTGGCTGTCTGGCGCGGTAATACGCTCCGCGTGTATCCACAGCTCCCAGGATCGCGCCTGCAGGGCCAGCCGCAGGTTGTGCCGCTTGAACTGGATTTGCTCAGTGAAGCCGAGATTCACGCGCTGCAAACGAACCGCGGCACGGTCGGACGAAGCGGCACTGTCGAGAAACTGATCTGGTCGATCGAGGATCTGAACAACGACCGGCTGCCGGACATCCTGACAGAGTCGATATTCAATGACGGTGTGTTTGACAAGCGTAATGAGTTTCGGCTGCACCTGGGTCGTCGCGATGGCAACCGCGTTGCTTATCGTGAAAAAGAAGATGCGCTGCTCGCGTCCGAAGGACTGCAGTACGGTCTGATCAGCACCGACATCGACGGCGATGGCAAGAAAGACATACTGGTTCGCAAGGTCCAGCTTACGTTCGGCCGCGTTATCAGGGCTCTGCTGTCCGGAAACGTTGCGCTGCAATTGCACTTTTTTCGAATGAGCGACAACGACGATTACGCGGAACCAGCCAATTACATTGCGAAAACGACGGTGCGATTCAGCGTGTCCAGCGGGCAGGTAGATATCCCCGCAATCAAGGTCGCCGATTTTGGCGGTGACGGACTGCAGGATCTCATGATGCAGTCCGGGCCGGACAGGTTGAGCATTTATCCTGGCGTGCCAGGCGACAGCCTTTTCGCCCGAGAAATGTTCGAAATGGATATCAAACTGCCGCGCAATGGCGATCTGGTTGCTGCTGAGGACATCAACAACGATAGTCGAGCCGACCTGATCATTCGTTACAGCGCCGCGGATGGCAGCGAGTTGGCTCACACCGTGCGTCTGCTGCTTGCACGGCCGTCCGACGGGTCAGCGCCGTAACAGACATTAAGTCGCAACGGCCTGATCTTGCAGGGAAATGACGCTAAAGTAGCAGCATACAACGGCCGATATCCCTGTATGACTGCGCAACCCGACAGCCGAAATTACTACGAAGTCTTGCACGTGAGCCGTGACGCGCCGGCGGCGATCATTCGTGGAAGCTACCGGACGCTTATGCAGCAACTCAGGAATCACCCGGATCTTGGCGGGGATGCAACCACAGCCGCGTTGATCAACCAGGCCTATGCTGTACTGACGAGCCCGGAACGGCGCGCCGAATACGATGCCCGACTCGATGTCGTGGCAAAGGTTGCTCAAGGCGCAGCCAGAGTCGTGGGCGATCAGGGATTAGCGGCTGCCAGCGCTCGGATCCTGGACCCGTATCGTGAGTGCGTCTTCTGCGAATCTCCACATGAGCATGGCAGGCTGATCGAACTCGACGCGGGCTGTCATACCTGCGGAAGCCCCCTGTCCACGGCCGGGAATCACCGCATCGAAGACGTCGACCAACGGGCCGTCACCCGTATCGATAAGCGGCAGACCATCACCTTCTATACCCAGTGGCCGCAGGCAGCAGGCTTCATCGGCCACACCGAGGACATCTCTCTGAACGGGCTGCGTCTGATCACCAAACACGATCTGCAAACCGGACAACGTATCAAGATAGTCAGCACAGTGCTCGAGGCGGTAGCCAGTGTCACCCACAGCATGTACGAGCGGCAAGGCTGGTCGAAGTTGTGCGTAGCTGGCGTCGCCTTTGCAACGCTTCGCTTTGCCCGCTCGGTAGGTGGCTTTATTTCCGACGAGGTGTGAGCGATCAGAGCCGGTCTAGCGCGACGAGCGCTTGACGCGCCGGGCGTTCAGGGAAATCGGCGTGGGCTTCAGCTGCGGCCGTTTCGTTGGTCGACCGATAAAGTAGCCCTGTGCCATATCCACCCCGAGGTCGCCAAGCAGATGCAATGATTCTGCGTTCTGCACATATTCTGCAATTGTCTGCATGCCCGCCTCGCGACCGATCTCGGCAATCAGCTTGATCATCTTTTGATCCACCGGATTATTGAGAATGTCCTGTACGAACGCCCCGTCTATTTTTATGTAATCGAACCGCAGTTTTTGCAGGTAGCTGAACGAGCTGTAGCCCGTGCCAAAATCATCGAGCGCGAATTTACAACCGAGCGCGCGAAGCGAGGTAATTTGTTGTTCGACATGTAATGGCCGCCTGATCGCCAGGCTTTCGGTAACTTCCAGAGTAATGTCTCCCGGATTGACGTCGTGTTTCTTGAATGACTGCTCGACCAAATCAGTCAAATTGTCATTTTCGAACGCGTTGGCTGAGAGGTTTATCGCCAGTTTTATATTGCGCGCGCTGCAGAAATGTTCGGCATACGCTTGTGAAGCATGCCTTATCATCCATAAATCAATTTCCGACATCAGTCCGAAACGAACCGCCGCCGGCAAGAACGCATCTGGCAATATCATCTTGCCATTGTCCGACCGCAGCCTGATGAGCACTTCATGATGCGTCGTTGCACCGGTATCGATCCGGTTAATCGGCTGAAAACGCAACTCGAACAGGTCTTCGTCGACGGCCTTACGCAAACGGTTCATCCATCCGACGTCCGCCGCAATGCGATGCACCGTGTCCTCGGAATGCGCATACAGATGCATGCGATTGCGACCGGCCAGCTTCGCTTCCCGGCACGCCATATCCGCCTGATTGATGAGTTCGTCACGTCGCAGTTCGTCTTCCGTCAGCATGGTCACACCGATACTGCAGTGCACATGAAAGACACGGTCTTCTTCTATATGAGCCATACGCCGCATATCCGACAGAATTTCTTTCGCGGCAGAGCTGGCCCCTTCCGCGTCGGTGCGCGGCATGAGAATCGCGAATTCGTCCCCACCGAAGCGGGCCACGATATCGCTTCGTCGAACACTGCGTTTCAACTCGTCGGCCACCTTGCGAATAAGTCGATCACCCGCTGGATGGCCGCAGGCATCGTTGACGTATTTGAACTGATCCAGATCGATAAAAAAAAGTGCGCTGGTGTGGCCCATCACCGTAACGTCGGCAATTTCCTTGTCGAGTTCCTCAACGAAACGCCGACGATTGAAGAGCCCGGTAAGACTGTCATGATTGGCGAGTTCCAGGAGTTCTGCGTCCCTCTCGCCCAGCGCGGATGCAGTCGTTTCCAGCGCTTCAACAATATCCGAGATCTCGCGATGTTCGGCGGGTTCGAATTTAACGTCGAGATTGCCTTTTGCCAGTTCCTCGATGGGCTTTTGCAAATCGGAAATTGACGCCAGGGCCTTGCGCAGCGTTCGTCTACCGTAGAGCCCGAACAAGATAAGCAATGCCATCAGAATCAGAACGGCGCCGCGTATGTTCGACAGTAGCTGATCGTGAAACATCACAAAATCCAGGTGGATGCCCACGAAGCCGATCAGCTGCGTTCGCGATTCCGGTTGATCACTGGTCGGATCGAATTCAAACAGGCCATCGTCCGGAATCGACTCGATCCAGACCGGCGCGGTGACTTCAAACTTTCTGGGGTCCAGGATGCCGCCGTGCATCAGATATGGTTTGCGTTGACCGACGACAGCCTTCGCGTCGCTTAACAGGCTTGCTGCCAAATTGTCGACCGTTTCGACGTCGTCGCCATTGCCCACGGCGAAAAGGACGGAACCGTTCTCGTCATAATACGCGACCCTGTCAATTTCCGGATACCGGTCGACGTAGCTTTCGAGCCGGATCAATGCCTCACCGTCGTCAGCCAGAAACAACGGGGAGCCCAACTCGTTGAGCTCTTCGGTCCACTGCAGTGCCCATCGACCGTAATTATCCTGCAACACCCACTGGCCACCCCAGTAGAGACTTGCGATAGCAAGCGCGCCGATTAGCGCGGCGCTAATGACCTGGATCGACAATATCTCATTGACGAGCACGCGCTTGCCATTTGCCGATTTGTCACGAGCGAAAACGCGGGTGAAACGGGAAACCACTGCGGTAACAGCCGATTTCATCGATCGACTTCCTCGCTGCTGTTCGACGTAGTGGATTGCGCGACAGCGGGCCGGCTCAACAGCTCTCCATTGATCGCGACGCGGATCTCTTCAAGCGGTGTTAGCGGCGGGACCTGCTCCAGCTCTCCGGCCTGAAGTTTTCGCAGTACTTTGACAATTGCAGCGGCGATATCGGATGCCATCGTGGACATGCTGATAGCCGCTCCCATCTTCAGCATCGACTCGTTAGGCACGCCAACGGGAACGCCCTGCCGGTTCGCCTCAGCCAGCATCTGGTCCAGGACGCGCGGACTAAGGATTCGATTGTCAGGAAACAGCCAGTAGCCGTCGATATCGCGAACCATGCGCTTGAAGTAATACAGCGTCTGCTGATCTGAATCTGCAACCTGGACACGCAACTCGATACCGTGCCTCGCGGCGGCAAGCTCGGCTTCCGCAATAAGATCATCATGCCCTGGACCGATAATCGCGCCGATGCGTGAGACGGCCGGATCCATCTTCTTCCACGCAACGATCTGTGCGTCGAGCGGTGCCAGCGCGGAGATGCCGCGGCTGCTGTCGCCCAGTAAGTCATGATCCTGGTGATTGAAGACCTGACTGAAAATCACCGGTACTCCGGACATCGCAACAGCTGACTGAGCAGCGCGCAGGCCGATGGCCACGACAGCGCTGGCATCGGAGTCATTGATCGCCCGCAGTATCGACACGGGTGGCGCGCCGTTCTCATGCAGGTCATAAATATCGAAATCGACCAAATGCCGGATCAGTTCCTGCGCTACCTCAGCGTAGGCGGGCTGGTTATTTGTCAGTACGATGGCGACCGGAGGCAGTTGTCGCGGCTGCGGCGGCTTGATCAGCTTGACCGGTGGTCGCGGCTCCGCGATGGCAACCGGCGGCTCGACGACGATCTCGGGCTGCTCCTCGACTGGCTCCGGCTCTGGCGGCAGCGTCGAACAGGCCGAAATCGCCACTGCCGCAATGACGGCGGCGAAACGCGCCCATCCATTTGTTATTGCGCGATTCCTGCGCATCCCAATCATCCGTTATGTCAAATACGGTTTCTTATCGCCTGTCGGTTGCAGGCGAACAGTCTTTTTATCGGAATGGGCAGTGAAATACTGTGCCGTAGGTCATGGCTGCGCAGAAAGGCGAAAGCCCGGTACCCGGAGATTTTGCGACCGTTTAGCTAGCCAGCCTGTAGGTATTGCGACCTGCCCGTTTGGCGCGGTACAACGCCTGATCCGCACGGTGCACCCAGCCCTCAGGCGACTCATTGGCGCGCAGCTCTGCGACGCCCAACGAAATCGTCACGATCCGATCCGGCAGCAATTCGTTTGCTTCGATCAAGGTGCGCAATTGCTCTGCGAGTTTGGACGCTCGTTCGATACCCTGCCCGTCGACGACGACCACGAATTCCTCGCCACCAATACGATACAGGGTGTCATTCAAGCGAATTCGCAGCTCCACGATTTGCGCGATTTTCTGCAGGATCTGATCGCCGATGGTATGGCCGTGTTCATCATTGACCTCTTTGAAGTGATCAATGTCCAGCAGCACGAGCGATGACGGTGAATTACTTCGATCAAAGGAGGCTATGACTTCCGTGAGCTTGGCCAGCAATGCGCGACGATTGCCGGTACCGGTCAGCGGGTCCTTCGTGGCCAGGTGCAACAGCTCGTCATGTTGGCGGCTGTTGACGACCGAAAATGCGAATGCGAATGACGTCGTCACCAGTATCGAGATAATGACGGTGGTCGCCTCGAACGCATTAAACGTCTGTATCAACTCGGGAACCAGCACAGCCGTCATCGACAGTGTCAGAGCGATGGCTTCGCGCGGTTTCAACAAGTAGAACGATGCCATCAAAGCGGGATACGTCCAGTAAATCTGCTGCGGCCCCCTCACATAAAACGTCACCAGCGCACCACCAACACAGAGAATAGCGATAGCGATGCTGGCCAAGCGGATTCTGCGCGTGTGATATATGTAGGTGCCGAGAAAGACAAAACCGGTGACGATGACACTGTCGATCGTCGCGATCAGCCAGTCGCCGGTCATCCAGCGCATAACTGCAAATGGTGCTACGCCAAGGGCCCCGGCCGCACTCAGAATCAGTGGCAGATACCCGGCCAGCGTGTGTCGCGCGGATGGTTCCCGCGCCATCCGGCTCCAGCTTTCAAGAGCAGACTGTTGCTTTGACATTGTTCCCCCCGTCTTCCAGATGATAGCAAATGTCGCGCGGCGAGCATTAGCGACTATTTAACTTATTAATTGTTTATATTGGCTGAGTGAGCGAATTTGATGTCATTGTATTGGGGGGTGGCGCGGCCGGCCTGATGTGTGCGATCGCCGCGGGACAACGCGGTCGGCGCGTCGCGATACTCGAAGGCTCGAACAGGATCGGCAAGAAGATTCTGATGTCGGGTGGCGGTCGATGTAACTTCACGAACCTGCAGTGCGAGCCTTCGCGCTTCATCTCTGCCAACCCGCGCTTCTGTATCTCGGCTTTGAGTCGCTACACGCAATGGGATTTCATCTCACTCGTCGAGCAGCATGGCATTGCCTTTCACGAGAAAACCGACGGACAGCTGTTTTGCGACAACTCATCAAAAGACATACTCGCCATGCTGGAGTCAGAATGCCGCAACGCCAATGTCCGGATTCTCACGCATAGCGAAATCGATACCGTCAGGAGCGAACAGCATTACATTGTCAGCAGCAATCATGGAACATTTGATGCGCCGTCGCTGGTCATTGCGACGGGTGGACTGTCTATTCCGAAAATGGGTGCGACTGATTACGGCTATCGTCTGGCAAAGCAGTTCCGGCTGTCCGTCCTGCCAACTCGAGCGGGCCTCGTGCCTTTCACGTTTTCGGGCGCCGTGCATGAACTCACGGATCGTTTATCGGGCGTCAGCCTGCCGGCGACCGTGCGAGTTGACGACATGGCGTTTACGCAGAGCATTCTGTTCACGCATCGCGGTCTCAGCGGTCCGGCCGCTTTGCAGGCGTCCAGTTACTGGGTGCCGGGCAATGATATCGCGCTGGATCTGTTGCCGTCGTCCGATGCCAGGGACCTGCTGCTAAGCGCCAAATCGGCGCAACCGGGATTACGGCTGCGGACCCTGCTCTCGGAGCACCTGCCTCGCGCACTCGTGATGGAATTGCAGCAACTCATCTGGCCGCAAGCCGCTGACAAAGCTTTGCGTGATCTTTCGGACGCCTTCATACACGAACTCGCGGCGCAGCTGCATCACTGGACGCTGCGGCCGGCGTCGACCGAAGGTTACCGAACGGCAGAAGTCACTCTTGGCGGGATCGACACGAAGGAACTATCGTCAAAGACAATGGAGTCCAAACGCCAGCAGGGTTTGTACTGTATCGGTGAAGTCGTTGATGTCACAGGACACCTCGGTGGCTTCAATTTCCAGTGGGCCTGGTCATCCGGGCAAGCGGCTGGACGCGTCGCGTAAACTGCGAGAAAGCCCGGACCGCACCCCTGCCTAGTGCGGCAATTTGTAGCTGACATTTCCCTGGTTGACGATGATCAACTTGCGCTTCTGCATCTCTTGAATCAGTGACGCAAGCTCATTCTTGTCCAGTTTCTTCGTGAACAGCGTATTGATCGTATTTTCGAGGGTCCTGACCTTTCTTGGCCTCGATTGGCCGCGGCCGCCCAGGTTCTTGACGATTGCCGCGATCTTCACGTCGCTGCTGGTCGTACTGGGCACCCGTAGCACGGGAATCTCCGCGAGGTCTTTTTCTCGCTGGATGCGTATCTTCCTGCTCTTCAGATGCTTGATCAGCGGATCAAATCCCTTGTCCTTGCTGATGATATGAAACTGCGCGTCGGCATCTTTTGCAGCCAGCTCGCCGACGTAATACGCGATATGAAAATCGAGGGCATTCTGACCATTGCCGGCGATCTTGATGTACCTGGCATCGTTGCCGAGGAGTTGCATGGAATCGGCGAGGTCAAACGGCACTTTGGACTGGCTGGCACCCACAAAGACGAAGACTTTGAACGGGTGCTTGGTCAGCAACTCCAGATTCTTCGGGTGAACGTTCTCGAAATCGATCAATACGTAGTTCGTTGCCAAGGGAGTCTCCAATTGCACCTGTCGCAAGTCGCATTCTACCTCGTCGTATCGAGAGGATAGAAAGCAATTAAAGCACCGTATTCCTGCGCGTTCTCATCATCGTCGACGCACTCCTCCTGCGTGTGTTCGATCCACTCATTGAGCGACTGATGCAGCTCAGCCAGGCGCTCTGGCGAGACCTTGCAGCGCAGCCGCATCATAATCGCTTCCGGCCCCTTGTCGGATTTCGCGTTCGCGATCGCCGCGAGAATCTCACCCTCGCCGGCGCGCAGCATGTCGCGTGCCGCCCTGATCCCTTCCGCGCCGGTCTCTTCGGCAAACAGGGAGTGATCCGCCTCGAAACGCTGTGCCACAGCCTGAAATGTCCGTTCGATCGTGCCGCGCTTTTGTTTCTCCGACGCAATCTCCAGAAGTCCCGCTTCGTGCAGGGCATCGACGTGCCGGTACAGCTTGGTAATGCTCTCGCCAAGTTCTGCGGCCACCTGCTTGGTCGTCTTCGCCCGCTCGGCAAACGCCTGCAGTAACTGCAACTTAAGCGGGTCCGACAGTAACCGAACCTGCTCCAAATCTTTGATTTTAAATGTGTCTTTCACCTGGCTCCGATCCGGCTCGAAAAAGTCTTGATTATTCACGAAAATGTGAATAATATTGTTCACGGTTTAGTGAATATTCAGAGTAACGAAAATGATTCAACTTGTCGACCATCTTTTCATACTGTTGTTGTTCGTCGTACAGCCTCTTGTCGGCGCATGGAGCTATCGTCGCTACGTCGCCCGCGTCGAGGCCGGCGAACCGTCCAACCGCATTCGTCTGTACCGGCAAGATCTCATACTGGAGTGGGTCGCGCTGGGGGTACTGGCGATAGCCTGGTACCTGCTCGGCCGGCCGGTCGCGGCCCTCGGCTTCGTCGCTCCAGGCGGCACCGGATTCTGGATCGGCGCGGGCGTTCTCGTTCTGGTCACTGCGTACCTGATCACCCAATGGCGCAGTACCGCAAGCATGAGCGACGAGCAAAAGGCAAAGCACAAGGAATCTTTCGGTAATCTGGTCCACTTTATGCCGCAAACCGATCGTGACTACCGGCATTTTGTTGGCCTGTCGATTACGGCCGGCATCGTCGAAGAAATCCTGTATCGCGGCTTCGTGTTCTGGTATCTGCTGATGCTGATGCCCGTCTGGGCGGCAATCATCGTCTCTGCCGTGGTGTTCGGCCTGGCGCATAGCTACCAGGGCGCTGCCGGTGTCGCTCGCGTCACTCTGGTCGGCATCGCGTTCGGCATCTTCTACGTCGTTACCGGGTCAATCTGGCTGCCGATGCTCGCGCATGCCGTTCTGGATATCCTGCAGGGAGCATCGGTCGTCCGGATTATGCGCGGCGACGACGACGCGGCGGCGGCGGCGGTGCCACGCGCTGCCAGTGCCGCCTAAGTCTTACCGATATCTTCGTGCCATAGCGACGGATGCGCGACAATAAAGTCGCGCATCATCCGCACGCACTCGGCATCGTCGAGAATCTCCAGCCGCACGCCGCGGGCGCGAAGGTGATCTTCAGGGCCCTGAAATGTCCGGTTCTCGCCAACAACCACTCTGGGGATGCCGTACAGGAGGATCGCACCGCTGCACATGTCGCAAGGCGACAGTGTCGAATACAGAACGGCCTTCTGATACTCCGGCGCTGTCAGGCGACCCGCGTTCTCCAGGCAGTCCATTTCCGCGTGCAAAACGGCGCTGCCTTTTTGCACACGCTGGTTGTGCCCACGCCCTGCTATCCGACCCTCGATGACCAGCACGGAACCAATCGGGATGCCGCCCGCGGCTTCTCCGCGACGGGCTTCGTCGACGGCTGCCTGGAGAAATCTGTCCATCCGTCGAATATAAGCCCAACATGACATGCACTGCCACCGCGTTCCCCCGCGCCGGCCACGTTTCGGTATAGAATTTCGTGGCAGGGAGTTTCGAATCGGGAGCGAATAGTAATGAATATTCGGAATGCGCTGCTTGGCTTGCTCTCGCTCGCAGGCATGCTCAGCGGATGCAGCACGGTGGTGCACAACTATGCCTGGGCTGCTTATCCGGTCGACCCGGTGCTTGTCAGGACAGACGCGGCAGCACTGCATGGCAAGAAAGTCGCCGTCTCGTACCGGGACAACGACTCAGCCAGCGTCATGATCGGTCAGATCAACAATCACCAGTACTTCGGCTCAAACGAGCAACTCGCCGAAGCCGTCTCTATTCAATTATCCGACGAATTGAGACGACTGGGCATGAGCATTTCGGCTGGCGGGTCGAAAACGCTGAACCTGAGAGTGTCCCATCCGACTACCGAACAGGGCGCGTGGGTCGTCCGTGCACACATGCGAATCATGGTCGAAACCGGCGATGGCTACGTGTTCGAGAAAGCCATTAGCAACGCGACGCCCGGCACGATACCGAGAGCGTTTAATGGCGCCGTTAATCTGGCCGTCGTGGACATTCTCAACGATGCACGGATCGCCGCATACCTCGGAGCCGATTAGCAGCGGCCAGCCCCGCAGCACGCACGCCTACCAGGTCCATCGAAGTCTGAGCGACAGGTTACGTCCCGGCGCGTCGACACCCGAGCCGTGCACCCGGTAACGCTTGTCCAGAATATTGTCGAGGGCCAGCGTCACCTGCCACCCGTGAGCCGTCTTCCAGTGCAGGCTTGCGGCCATGGTCGCCCAGGCTGGCGTGCCATCAGGGTTGATTCGCGGATCGCTCACATCACGGGAACTCAGGCGCTCCTGTGCAGCAGCGAATTGCAGCCAGCCACCAAATCCAAATGCGTCATTGACCTCAACTTCGATTCCCGCCCGGCCGTGGACGGGCGGTATGCGATCGGCGGGCTCCACGACCCCATTCACTTCCTGTGTACCGCGCGTGACATTCAATGCCGCAACGGCTGTTGCCGAATCAGACAGCTGCAGACGAGCACCGAATTCGACGCCGTGAATGGAAGAGCGCGCGGCATTCTCGCTGCGAGAAACCGCCCGCCCGTCCGCTGTCACATCCCCGGTCAGTACCGAAGTGATTCGATCCTCGTATCTGAGTGCATAGACCATCAACTCCAGTCGCACACCGCCCGAATAGCGTCGCAGACCGACATCCCCCTGCAGCACGTGTTCTGATTCGAGATCCGTATTCGGTACGTTGAATCGATTTCCAGGACGGGCGCCCAGGGTACCGAGGTCAAATACGTTGGGCGCGCGGAAGCCGAATCCGGCATTGGCGACCAATTGCCATTCATCGTTCAGGCGATAGATCCAGCCTATGTCGCCGCTCAGATCTGTCGCGGTCAGCGAACTCGGAACATTGATCTGGGTACCGGGCAAGGTCACACGGAAGCTGCTTGCGCGCAATCCCGCAAGCACCCGCTGATCGCCAGGCAGGGCTCTTTCTGCATTGGCGAATAAGGCCGCCTGCCTGACCCGCGAACCGTCCGGAAATCGTGATGCGACCGACACCAATTGCCCGCCAGCGCCGTCTTGTTCTCTGCGCCGACTCGAGACACGGTCATTGTATAACTCGGCACCGGCGATCCACGAAAACTGGCGAGTCGAGCGCGACGCAGTGACCAGCACCCCGGCAAGGTCGCTGCGATTATTTTCGAATCGCCTCGTTGTCGAGCCGAAATCGCTGGTCGTTCGATCGTCGTCGATTCGCTGCCAGGCGCTCGAGGTACGCCAGGCCAGTCCCAAAGGGCCATCGGCGCGCGCATAACGCGCGTGTGCAAATACCCGACGATTCGGCGCATAGGCAAATTCGGAGGCGGACGGTTCCGACTGACCATACCCGGCGACGAGTTCGTCAATGCGCGGAGTCTCCGGCTGTTCGTAGTACTGCACATCGAAAAACCATGATTGCAGCGCATCGGGCGTGTAGCCGAGCGCCAGCCGACCCGACGTTGCTTCGTAAGCCGTCGGCCGGATGCGCTCACCACCGCCTGTGCGCCGATCGCCGGTCCGCAGGTGCTCGAGACTGACACTCGAGGCAACGCGACGATTACCGGCATCAAGCGCTGCGCTGAAGCTTCTCTCCCTGTCCGCGGTGCCAAAAGCCAGGCTTGTCTCGCCACGCTGCAGCACTTCTGCCGATGTAAACGCCGGTACACGACTGACGACCTGCACCACACCGCCCACTGCATCACTGCCATACAGGGATGCCGGCGTGCCTCGCAGTACCTCAATTCGCTCGACAGCCGTGCTCGGCACCAGTGCCAGGTATTGCGTCGGCGCGCTACGGAAGATTGCATTGTTAAGGCGTAAGCCGTCGACCAGATGCAAGATCGACGAGCCCTTCAGTCCGCGGATGATGGCGCTGCCCTGGCCCGGTGTCGTCTGTTGCAATGCGACGCCGGTCATCAAAGACAATGCGTCGGTAACAAGCTTCTGATCACGCAGCTGTTCCCGGCCAACGACGGACACCGCCGTTGAAAGGTCTTGTGCTGTCGTCGGGCGACGCGCAGCCGTCACGACGATTTCGTCAATGGCTTGCTGCGCGGCTGACACGTCCGTCGCCAGCGCACACGCGTGCACGAGCACCACCATGATGGCGAGCAGCATTTTCTTCAAGCGGCCCCGAATCGGTGGCTGAATCACCATAAGACTTTCATTTCCATAGTATTTTCGACATCCATGTCGCGTCCTCGCCAGCTGCGCCAACTGCATCGATTTGTTTGTTTTGCTGAGCAATTCACTGAGCGGATGGACTATACTTGCAAACAGCCGGCGGCATAAAAAAACAACTCGAATCGCTGGCCACGACCAGGGCAATAAAACCAATAACAAAGCCACGCGCAAGGATTCTAGTAATGTCGAAATGGACTTCCGTCAAACATCGAGCTGTGGTCTTGTTCAGTACCAGCTGCTTGTCACTCCTGGTCGCCAACCCGGCATGGGCCGGGGCGATTCCACAAAAGAACATCAATGCCATCGGCCCGACGCCCGTCAACTGGCTTCTGGCCGGCAACCCGCGCATGCAACAGAATGAACCGGAGTGCGCCGTGTCGCCGAACAATCATGAGTGGCTGGCTTGTGGATTCAACGACTACCGTGCCGTTAACGTGCCGGGCATCGGCGATGCGTTTCCGGGTATCGCCATGTCACGCGATGCGGGCCGGACCTGGATTAGCGGACTGCACCCCGGCCACCTCGGCGACGCACCGACGATAAACAAGAAGTTTGGCGCCGACGCGAATCTCGAAGCACTGCCAAACTTGCTGCTGTACAACTTTATCGCGGGCTGGCGCGACGACAGCCAGCCTGGCGGCGTATTTGTTTCGCGTTGGTACGAGCACAATCGTGAAGTCGGACCGCCCTGGGAACACCTTGACACGATCGAAGTGGACATGGGCACATCGGGCCGTTTTCTCGATAAGCCGGCGTTCGATGTGGCGCTGTACGATCCCGCACTCGGCATGGCGCCCATCGAGGTAATCATTCCGCCGTACGCCGACCCGCGCAATCCTGCAAACTCGCATCCGCAATACACTTTAAGCGTGCCGGCGGCCCGCGTGCACCTGTGCTATGCGGTTTTTGTCGGCAACGACAACAATGACGGCACGAAAATCAACTGCCTTGCCTCGGATGACGCTGGCCAGACCTGGCCCCTTAAGTCAAAACTCACCGAAGGCGTCGAAATCAATCAGGGCGTCAGTATTGCGACACGCAATAACGGCCAGGACGTACTGGCAACGTGGCGACGATTCTCCGACAACAACGAATCCAGCGCCATCATGTACGCCTTTTCGACAAATTTCGGTAACACCTGGTCCAAGGCCGAGATCCTGACCGAATTTTGCGCTTTCGATCAGTCGACGGGCGCAGCGCGTTTTCGCACTAACGCACTGCCGGTAGCCGTCAGCAACGGCCTGGATTTCTCCGTCTTCTTCGCGGCACGCAACAACGCGATTCAAACCTGCGTGACAGAACCGAAGGGCAATAATCCGCCGGTCGCCCGGATGAGCGCCGTGGCCCCGGGGAACGACTTTGACGGCCCGGAGGATGGCCTGGTGCGCACCGCACTGAATTTCTCGCGCATCATGATGGTTCGCAGCACCGGCAATAACAATCTGAACTGGTCAACCCCAAAAATGGTCGACCCGCAACTCGTGGACGAAAGCGACGACCCCTTCTCGGAGGGACCGAGGAAGCCCTTCCACCAGTTCATGCCTGCAGCCGAGGTCGCTGCCGGGATCGAGACAATCAGCTGGTTCGACAGCCGTTTCGACAAACTGAACCTGCTCGCGACCCCGATCGTCAGCGGATTTGTCGAGGATGCCGTTCTGCATCTCGAAACTTCCGGCACTGGCTCCAGCGGCACCGTACTGCCAGCCGGCATTTATGGTCTCGTGCCGCCGCCACCGGCACTGCCGGCGGCAGACAACAACTTTCCGCTGCGGCGCAACCTCGACACGTTCGCCGCACAGATCGTCAACGGCAATATACAAATGTATACCGTGGACGAGAATTTCTACCCCGACGCCGCCGGCCAGGACAGCAATTCAGTGCGCGTGTCACGCTTCGCAACGCGCAAGAAACCCGGTGGGGCAGCCGGCGAGCGGGAGCAGCTGGAGTTCAACTACCCGAACGGTCGTCTGTTTCGCAAAGGCCGGGCCCCGTTCATCGGCGACTACAACTCGGTATTTGCGCCGCAATTCCGTCAACGCGTGAACGGATCCTGGGCTTCGAACCAGACACAACTCAATGTCGCGACAGACCTGTTTTCGTCGCTGGAGCCGGTGTTCCATGTCGGTTGGACCAGCAATCATCTGGTCCGTGGCCGGGTCTTTTATACCGGCTGCGATGTCTGGGACGAGACGCTGCAAATGTGGGTCGCCTCTCCGGCGGGTTGTTCAAGTACCTATGAGGATCCAACCAACCCGGTCATGATGTTGCCGCTACAGGGTGAGGACGGTTCAGCCGATGGCCCGCCACCGGTCTGCCAGGCGGTCGCACCGGGTCAGAAAAAACCGCAGCCGCTAACGCGTAATCAGAATATATTCGTCGCCGCGATGAAACCCGGTGTCAATGTAAACATCGTATCGGCGATCAAGTTTCCCGATGGCATCGGCTTCAACACCTTCGTACTTGATGTGCAAAACGGGACACCGCAAAGCCGGCGCGTTCGCATGGAACTGCCCGTCGCTGATCCCGCGGTCAGTTTCGACAGATCCGGCCCGCTGAAGGAAATCGAAGTCGATGTGCCGCGCGGCTCGGGGAATGCCCGCACGGTCTTCGACACGGCGAATATCGCGGACAGTCCGCCCAACGTTATCGTCGAGGTTTTCGATGTCACGGGGCTCGATCCCGTGCAATCGGCGATGCGAGGCACCGGTACGAAGATCGCTCGCGTGCCACTGATTCGCGAGAGCCTCGTACCGCTTGAAAACGTGCAAAACAACGACCCGGACGATCTGCGTGACATCATCGATCCCGCGGATGGCGAGTATTATGATCTCATCCTGAAGCGCGAGATCGGCACGACACAGTCGCTGGATCTCGAAAACCTCGATCTCGAAAACACGGTCTACATGCTCGATCTCGAAAATCTGGACCTCGAGAACCTCGATCTGGAGAACGCCGTCCTGTTCCTCGATCTGGAAAACCTCGACCTCGAAAACCTCGATCTCGAGAACGCCCTCTACGAGCAGCTTGATCTCGAAAACCTGGATCTGGAGAACCTCGATCTCGAAAACCTGGATCTCGAAAACCTGGACCTTGAAAACCGCAACCTGTTCTACCTCGACCTGGAAAACCTCGATCTCGAAAACCTCGTGTTCGAACAGCTCGACCTGGAGAACCTGGACCTCGAGAACCTCGATCTCGAAAACCTGGACCTCGAAAACCTGGACCTCGAAAATCTCGATCTCGAGAATTTCACGATCTATGCGTCAGACCTCGAGAACCTCGACCTGGAAAACCTCGACCTCGAGAACACGGCCCCTGGTGACGAATACACCGAGATCAGCTGGACAGCAGATTCGGCCACCAATACGACAACCGGCATCGACATCAAACCCATTTTCAGCCCGGGCCTTGCGACGCAGCTGGCGGGTACCGGCACCAAGGTACTGCTGACGGTTCGCCAGCCCTACCTGACGGGTACGGTACTGACGAATCAGGCAGGCGCCACCGCAGGGCTGTTTTGTACGCCGCAGGTAGTCGCCGAGAATCAGCTGGTTTACGCAGCAATTCTCAGTCCCGAGCAGATCAATGATCTGATCGGTGACCCGGACCCGAGCGTTGCGAGCACGCCGTCATTTGTGATTGAACCGGATGGCTCGAAGATCATCACCTTGCGCTTCATCAACCCGCCAGCCGGCCTCTCGATCGAACAGATCAGCCGCAACACGGGTATGGCGCTGTACTCGCAAGCCGGCGGCGAATTGAACTGCGATCCGGAGTTGGCCGGTAGCGGCAACGACATACTGAACTGCGAAGTTGACTACTTCGTCGATGAAGATCCACCGGTCATCACGCTCAATGGCAGCGCTTCGATCGATGTGGAAGCTGATCCGGGTGGCTATACCGATGCAGGAGCGACCGCAGTTGACGAAGCGGATGGCGCAGTGGATGCAGTGATTACGTTCAACGACGTGGACACGACAGCTCTCGGCACATACAGCGTCATTTACACGGCGACCGATGCGACCGGCAACGAGGCGACCGCGACACGCACGGTAACCGTGGTGGATACGACACCGCCGGTTGTGGCGGCACCCGCGGATGTCTCGATGGAAGCGACGGGTCCGACGACGAGCGTCGACATCGGTACGGCCAGCGCGACGGATTACATTGGTCCCGTCTCGATTGGCAGCGATGCGCCCGCTGCATTCGAGGTTGACGAAATCACCGTGATCTGGCAGGCAACAGACGGTGCAGGTAATTCGGCAACAGCGCCGCAGTCGGTCACGGTGACGGATACCCTGGGACCGGTTATCGCGATCATCGGCGATAATCCGTTGACACTTGATGCCTCGAGTGAGCCTTATATGGACGCCGGGGCAACAGCTTTCGATCTCGTTGATCTTGACGTCACGGATCGCATCCTGACGACGAGCAACGTGGATCCGACCGTGATCGGGTCCTATAGCGTTAGCTACAGCGCCACGGACACACGCGACAACGACGCAATGCCGGTAACGCGGACGGTCAATGTCGTCGATAACACGGATCCTGTGATCATCATCACCGACCCGCCGGACTTCACGCCGGACGAACCGTTCCTTCTGCCGCCCGGCGCGACCGTGCTCCCTATCAGCTGGCCGGTTGCCGCACAGGACCTCGAGGCCGACCTCACGCTCACCTGTAATATCGTTGACCCGCCGCTGCTGATCACGACCGATGATGCGCTCTATGACGATGTGACAGGCACCTTGAATGCAACCTTCAGCCATGACTTTCCCGCCGGCCCGACGCAGGTCACCTGCACGGTGACCGACCAGGGCGGCAACAGCACGACGTCGGCTCCGTTCGATGTGCTGGTGGAGGACATACCCATCGTCGAGGCTATCGAATCAACGTTGACTGTTCCTGCCAGTAACGGTTCGTCGGCAACAGTATTCGAGTCTGACCTCGTTGCGAATGTCACCGCGACGGACCTCGTCGACGGCGATTTGTCCGGAGCCGTTACCTGCCTCGGCACACCCTCGCAAGAATTCGACATCGGTCAGTATTCGATCGAATGCTCGGTGACAGACAGCGGCGGCTACTCTGCGTCCGCGACATTCACGCTCGACGTCATATTCCCGTACGACATCGTTGTCTTGATGCCGAAAGGTAACATTAAGCCCGGCAGCACCGTGCCGCTCGACTGGTTCTACACACTGCCGGGTACAACCGGCCCGGCGATAGACTCATCGGCATTTGCGCCAGTGGTTCAATGGTTCGGGGCATTCACAGAACGCACCTGTACCCTCGGCAGTGACGGCAGCGGCGACGGCGCGGAAGATTCCGGCAGCAGCGCGATCCGTTATTCGGCCAGCGACGATACCTGGCGACTCAACTGGCAAACTCCACCGAAGATCGGTTGGTTCGACGTCGTAATCACACCGCCAGGGGCAGACTCAATGGACTTGTGTATTCGCTTGCGCGAGTAGCGGCTGACTAATCGATCGAGGCCGTACGAAGTTCGTCAAGTGCGTCGTGTGCTTTTTTTCGCCAGTCATTGAGCGAGGCGGTATAACGCCAGGTTGGTACGTCATCAAAAAACATGCCGGCGGCTTCGCTGCGCCGTTCTATGCAGGTTTCGAATGCCATGATCGCGGCCGGCGCGTGTCCGGCACCGATGTAGGCCCGCCCCAGGTAATAACGCACGATCCACAGGTCGGCGTATTCCAGCGCAGCGCGCAGTGACTCTATGGCCATCACGTACTCTCCCTGGTAATAGGCATTGATGCCATCGATCAGCCTGGCATAGGCACGTGCGGTCGGACGAAGTTGTTGCCGATATTGTTCCGCGATTTGGAATGCTCTGTCGTGCTGGCCAAGGGACGCGTAGATCTCGGCCGAGGGAATCAACTGACCATCGCCTTGCTGGTTCTCGAGGCGTCCGAGAATCGCGAGCGCGTTAGCCGGGTCGCCCAAACCAATATGAGCTTGCGCCAACGCCACGGTTTTCGTTCCCAACCCGCGTGTGTTTTCTTCTGCTTCATCCGCGACGATTCCTTCATTGAGTATCGCAATTGCATCGTCGAAGCGGGCTTCAGACAGTGCGATATCGGCCAGGCCGATATTGGCCAGTGACTGACCGCGTACGCCGGTCTCCGCCATGCGAGCGTAGAAATCCTTCGCGCCCTCGGAGTCCTGATCGAACAACGCGGCAATCGCGAGAATCATGTACGACTTGAAGAAGGTCGGGTCATCCGCAATGACCTTCTGCGCCTCTGATCTCGCCGTCTCGATATCACCGGCGTAGATCGCATACTGCGCGTGATTGCCGTGATAGAGCGTCCGGCCCGGATAAATCTCAAGCAGTTTTTCGCTCTGCGCAAGTGCGCGATCGTACTGGGCCGTAAAGGTGTAAAGGATCGCGAGATTATTATTGCCTGCGCCGTCTGAAGGAAATTTCTCAACCAACTGTTCGTAATTGGCAATCGCCTCTGCATAGTCGAGTGATACCACCGTGTAATACAGCCCCAGCGTTCGGTAGCGCTCACGTTCGGTCATGCGATCGAGCAGGGCCAGCGCGGATTCCCACTGCTGCCTGGCCTCGTCCGGACGGCCAATCTTGTGTGCAGATAATCCCCAGCCCGAATAAGCCCGCGCCATATCCGGATCTTCTTCGATCGCCATGGCGTATTGCTCAATGGCCAGTTCGTCCTGGCCGGCACGCGCGAGATCCTGAGCCGTGGCATAGAATTTCATTGCCTCGATAGACCCTGCCGTCACCGTTTCGCCATCCGCGAGTCGGTCAAGATCCAGCGAGTCCTCACCCAACGCCTTGCGAACGCCAGCCGCAAGCTCGTTGACGGCAAAGAGCACGTCGGCGGCGCTATCTGCCCGTGCTTCGCTGGTGGTGATCAATTCACCGCTGGCCGGATCAACGGCTTTGATTAGCAGATTAAAGCGCTGACCATCTTGAGCGATCGATCCGGCTAATACCATTTGTACATCCTGGCGCACCGCGACCAATCGCGCCGTTTCCTCGTTCAATGTTTCACCGAGATCGAGACTCCTGGCCTGCGCCAGCGCCCTGTCGCGCCTGTATGCCGTTACAAAGGACGCTCCTTCGACACCGAGCGCCAACGCCTGCTCCACCGAGCCGTCGAACAGTGGATTGCCGGTCTGGTTGTCAAAATCGGCGATAAGTAGCGACACGGGGTCCGGAATTTTCGTCTCCGCCGGGCCACTCGAGATGTTGAGATACACCGAGATCATCAACGCGACGCTCAGGAGGCCGATAACGAAAAAGTCCGCCTTGCGACCGCCGATGGGCACGACCACCGTATCGGTCGCCTCGCCCTGGACGACGATGCCCTGCTCCGAAACATCGTAGATCCACGCCAATACAATCGTTACGGGGAAACCGACCACCGCGACAATGACGATCGCGCGCATCAACCACTCGGGGGCATCGAATGTAGGCAGCAGGACGCTGGCGACTTCGATCACGATCCAGCAAACACCAACGTACAGACCTGCGGTTCGGAACACTTCGCGCCGGCGCAATTCCCGGATGAGCTTATGCATGGAGAATCTGGTCTTCCTGGTCAAGAATCGGGCCGAGTCTAGCATGTCAATGTCCCGGGATCGCCGTTTGCGTGCCCGTGTCGGGCCCGCGCCCCGCAGTCGACGCGCACCGTGCAATATGAGGCTGTCCGAACCGCGGCCTGATCGCGTCGGGATCGTCAGCCTGTTAGTATTTTCGCAATGGCAATGGCACTCAGAATCGGCAAATGGATCGTTACAGTCCTGACCGTTCTGTTGCTGACCGTCTACTTCGGCCGGGCCTTCGATGCCAGACGCATGCCACCTCTCGGTCCGGAGCACCGCATCGAGTTCGAGCAGGAGTTTACTGCCGCGCAGGAGGCGGAGACTGACTGGCAAACGTATCTGGCTATCGAAAAAAGACTCGCCGTCGAACTGCAGGATAAGATTCACAGCGACGCGCGATCAGACAGCCGCGTTGATCGTTATTCCAGTAGCAGCATGACATTTCCCGGTAACTACCCCGGCAACTGGAATTATTCCTACGAGATGTCAGTGCCGTCGCCTCGCGGCGTTGCCGTCCTGTTGCACGGCCTCACGGACTCTCCCTATTCGATGTTGGCTACCGCACAGACGCTGGCCGGCGCCGGCTACAATGTGGTCGTGCCGCGCATGCCCGGGCATGGCTTCGCGGTCGGTGGGCTTCTCCAGGCTCGTTGGGAAGACTGGACTGCCGCCGTGCGTATCGCGGTGCGGCGCGCGATGCAGCGGGACGGCAGTGATCAGTCCTTGCTGATTGTCGGTTACTCGAACGGCGGTTTGTTGGCCGTTGATTATGCTCTGCAGTGCGATGCGGCGGCCGGCCGGCCGTGCCCCAACGGCCTGGTATTGATGTCGCCTGCCATCGCGGTAAGTCCCTTCGCCATCGTCACCGACTGGCACCAGGCGATTTCCTGGCTGCCGTACTTCGAAAAATTTCAATGGCTTTCGATACTACCGGAGATCGACCCGTTCAAATTTACGTCATTTCCAAAATGTGCGGCCTGGGAAATTTACGAAATATCGAAACGAACACATGAACTTCTCGCGCAGAGTTCCGAAACTGCCGGGTTGCCGCCGATACTCACATTTCAGTCGGTGGTCGACAACACGATCAGCGCGCGTGGAATCGTGACCAATCTGTACGCCAGATTACCGGCCAATGGCAGCGACCTGCTCGTCTATGACATCAATCGCAACAGCACCCTGTTGCATCTGATGAAGGCCCGGCCAGAGAATCCTGTCGACTATTTCGCGGCGCTGGCGCCCTCGACGTTCAGCGTCACAATACTTAAGAACCGGAACCAGAGCGGCGCCGAGATCGATGCCCTGACGCTGGCGGCCGGCCAGTCTCAGGCAGTCAATACGGCAACCAATTTGATCTGGCCGGCACAGATATACTCGCTGTCGCACATCGCAATACCGTTTCGCGCCGACGATCAACTCTATGGCGACGGCTCCATCACAGACCCGAACCATCCCGGCCTGGTCTTCGGTGCGCTCGCACCCCGCGGCGAAAAGGGAGTCCTGCTTTTCACGTCGGACTTCTTCCTGCGCACTCGCCATAACCCGTTTTACGCCTTCCAGAGCCAATACCTGACAGAGTGGCTGGATCAGCTGTAACTGGCCGCGATGCGCACCTGGTCTCTCGTTGCTTTTTTGCAACACAAAGGTAATCAAAAGCGCCGGTTGTTTGACAATAACCGGCTGCAATCCAAATGTGTGACCTGGAGCACATAAGCTGCTGCGAACCTCGTTAGCATTCGCGCTCCTTGGGTAATTTTGGAGAACGTGATGTTGCGTTCAGCACTAATCATTCTGCTCCTGGCATTTGCGGCGACTGCCGGTGCCGAGGATTTCAACTACAACTACGTTTCCGCCGGCTTTGGCACGGTCGAATTTGACGGTGTTGATGCGGACGGTGATGGCTTCACCATTGGCGGTTCGTTCGAAATCAGTGACAGCCTCCATGTATTCGCCGGTTACGAGTCAGCAGACCTGGACTTCGGCGCGGATGCAAACACCTGGAATGCCGGTCTTGGATACAACACGTCGGTATCGGACACGATCGATCTGGTGGCAAAGCTTTCGTACGAATACGTGGAAATTGACGCGCCACTGGCGGGTGGTTTCGATGACAACGGTCTCGGACTTGGTGTTGGCCTGCGTTTTGCCGCCAGTGAGACAGTGGAGCTGAATGCCGGGATAGACTACGTCGATTACAGCGACGGCGGCGACGAT
>JAOTVR010000005.1 GCA_029863305.1 Gammaproteobacteria bacterium
GCGCGGCATAGTTCCGACCCTTGTTCACGACGGCAGAGCCATACGCGAATCTCAGGTCATTCTTGAATATCTGGATGATGCATTTCCGCAGCCACCGTTGCGGCCGGAGAGTGCTTATGACAAAGCAACGATGCGCCTCTGGACGAAGCTGATCGATGAAGGCTTGCATGTGCATAGCCGCGTCGTCGGCATGTGCATCGTTGTCCGCCACGCGAAAACCTCGGCAGGCCCTGAGGTGCTGGAGAAATATCTCAACGATATGCCTGAGACTGTTCGCAAGGAAAACGATCGCATCAATATTGCAAAGGGGCTCGACTCGCCTCTGTTGCCGCCTGCTGTCAGCTATTTCAAGCATGTCTTTGAAGACATGAACGCAGCTCTTGCGAACTCACCCTGGCTGGCCGGCAAGACTTTTTCTCTTGCCGATATATCGCTCGGGGTATACGTCACCCGGTTGACGAGCTTTCAGATGGCGCCCTTGTGGAGCCACCTGCATCATCTGAACGAATGGTACGGACGTTTCATTGCTCGGCCATCCTATGAAGAAGGCGTCACCAACTGGGGTGACAAGACCACCGCAAAACGACAGCGCTATGGAACTGAGGCTTTTGCAAAGGTCAGTGAACTCTGGAATGCGGATCAACGGTAGGTCGCCATGGGTTATCTGATCAAAGGCGAGTGGCATGACAAGTGGCGGGACACCGAGGCAAAAGATGGCAGTTTCATCCGCCCCGACGCCAAGATTCGCAACTGGATAACGGCGACCGGTGAACCGGGGCCGTCGGGCGACGGGGGCTTTAAGGCAGAAGCCGGCCGCTACCATCTCTACATCGCCGACTCCTGTCCCTGGGCCCACCGGACCATGATTTTCCGACATATAAAAGGGCTGGAAGACATGATCAGCGTATCGGTCGTCAACCCGATTTCGGGCGCGAACGGCTGGACTTTCGAAGCGGGTCACGGTGTCGTTCCCGATCCTGAGTTTGGCGCAAGCTTCCTGTACGAGATATACCAGCGATCGGATTCGGCTTATACCGGACAGGTGACGGTGCCAACACTTTGGGACAGGGCGCAAAAGAAGCTCGTGTCGAACGAGTCGAGCGAGATCATCAGGATGTTCAACAGCGCATTTGATGGCATTGGCGCAGTGGACGGCGACTACTACCCCGACGAATTGCGTGCGGAAATCGACGCGATCAACGAACTCGTTTACGCGGCCGTGAACAATGGCGTTTACCGGGTTGGATTTGCAACGTCGCAGCAGGCCTACGAAGCGGCGTTCGGCAAGCTCTTCGATGCGCTCGATCAACTCGAAGAGCGACTGGAATCCCGAACCTATCTCGTCGGAGAACAACTGACGGAAGCCGACTGGCGATTGTTCACGACGCTTGTACGCTTCGACTACGTCTATTACGGCGCGTTCCGCTGTAACAAGCGACGCATTGTCGACTATCCGAATCTCTGGCGGTTTGTGCGTCACTTATACAACATGCCCGGCATCGCCGGGACGATCGACGTCTGGTCGATCAAGGCACACTACTACGCGAGCGACAAACTGCTGAAACAAACCAGAATCGTCCCGTTGGGCCCTGAGATCGACTTTCTTGAGGAGTCCGCGGAATGACAGCTCGTGTTGTTACAGTGACAGACAACCTGACCGTGCATCGTCTCCGTTTTCTGCTGCTCGTGCTGAGTTGCATCATTTTGATGTCCTGCGATGCTGATCGTGCCAACAACGACAATCCCGCAATTGCTGGTCAACACTCCTTTGCAGGCGAGACGATCACCGTCGTTATCGGCCTGGATGCCTCTGCCGGCGGCACGACCGTCGGCCGACTGCTCGCCAAACACCTCGAGCTGAATCTGGCTGGAAATCCGACCGTCATCGTCAATAACATGCCGGGCGCCTCCGGCCTGAACGCGCATCTGCATGTTCTGTTGCGGGCGCCGAAAGACGGAACGACCGTTTATTACGGTCCGCGTTCCTCGCTTGGAGAGTTGCTCGAGTTACCGGGGTTCTCTTTCAAGTACAGTCAGTTCACGCCACTCGGTGGCGTGCAGATCGGCGGCCTCGTGGTATACAGCCGAACTGACGCAGTGACCGGTGGCGTTGCAGGACCTGAAGACATAGTTGCAGCGGAGGCACTGCGGTTTGGCGGGATGCCGCCCGAACATGGTCGCATGATCATAAGCACGATGGGCCTTGATCTGATCGGGGCCAATTACAGGTACATCGCCGGTTACCCCAGCAGCGGCAACATTCGAGCAGCGATGATCAGCGGAGAAGTGAATACTGCGACGGACGCCGCACATGCCTATTTGAATCAGGTGGTGCCGGTGCTGGTGGACGAGGACAAGGCACTGCCGATCTTCAGCATGCCGATGCTCGATAGCAACGGTGGGTTGATACAAAATCGGCTGGTGCCCGATGTCCCGTCATTACCGGATCTGTACGAGAGGCTGCATGGCGAGGCGCCTTCCGGCATTGTCTGGGACTCGATTACTACATTGCTGGAGCTGGATCAGACCATGCAGCATGTGTTTCTGGGTCCACCTGACATGAATCCGGCAGCCACTGATACCTTTCGAGCCGGCCTCGAAAAGGCGATGGCCTCTGCGGCGTTTCGTGAAGAAGCGCAGCAAGTCCTCAGTTATGTCCCGGAGGCTGTTGGCCACGCGCGCCAGGCTGAAATTCTCGGCGCGACGCGCAGGGTTACACCGGCAGTTCTCGAGTACATCAAGGCGCACATAGAGAAGAACGGTCGCTACTGACGTTCTTTGGAGCAGCAGGCGATGTTTGAAGCGCTAATCGAGGGCCTTGGACTTATTTTCCAGTGGCATGTGCTGGCGTATTTCGGGCTTGGATGCGCCATTGGAATATTGATGGGCGCAGTGCCGGGCATGGGCGGAGCAATCGGTCTGGTGTTGTTGCTGCCGTTTACGTTCAGCATGGAACCTGTTGCCGCGTTCGCCCTGCTGTTGTCATCCTGGGCATCGACCTCCACGAGCGGCGCCATTACTTCTGTATTACTTGGGGTGCCGAGTACTGCAGCCTCTCAAGCGACCGTGCTGGACGGCTATCCCATGGCAAAGCGCGGCGAGGCTGCACGGGCGCTTGGCGCGTCATTCACGTCATCAGCCATTGGTGGGGTCTGTGGCGCCGCGGCACTGGGCATTTCGCTACCGTTGATTCTGCCGGTCATTCTCGCCTTCGAGTCTCCGGAGCAGTTCATGCTCGGTCTGCTCGCGCTGGCGATGGTCGGCTCACTCTCCGGGCAATCCGTCGTTAAAGGCGTCGCAGCGGCGATGTTCGGGCTCCTGCTCGCAACGATCGGGCTTCCGGAGTCGCAGGCGATTCCACGGTACACCTTCGGTACTCTGTATCTGCTGGATAAGTTGCCGCTCATTCCGGTGTTGCTGGGAATTTTCGCGATCCCCGAAATCATGGAACTGGCCCTCAAGGACGTCTCGATCGCTCGGACTGGAAAAACCGGCGACTCACGCAAAGGCCTGCTCGAAGGAGTTCGCGACGCGTTCAAGCACTGGTGGCTGGTCGTTCGCTGCAGTGTAATTGGCGCCTATATCGGAATGCTGCCCGGGCTTGGCGCCTCAATCGTCGGCTGGGTCACATACGCCCACGCCAAGCAAAGCGTCAAGGACAATTCGCAATTTGGTCACGGAGATGTGCGCGGGCTGCTTGCGCCCGAAGCTGCAAACAACGCGCTTCGGGGCGGCGCATTGATTCCGACTTTGACGTTGGGCATCCCCGGCAGTGTCGGTACGGCCATCCTGATGGGCGCGCTGATCATGCACGGATTACGGCCAGGGCCCGGCATGCTCAGCGCCGAACTGCCCATGACCTTCAGTTTCGTGTGGATGATTGCGATAGCCAGCGTTGCGGCGACGCTGGTACTGCTCAAGACCGTCAATCAGGTGGCCAAGGTCGCGCTCTTACCAGGGCACCTCGTTGTGCCCGGTGTACTGCTTTTCGTTTTCATGGGCGCGTGGCTGGGCGGTGCGTCTATCGGAGCGTGGCTGAGTTGTGCAGCGTTCGGTGTCATCGGTTTCTTCATGAAGCGTGGCGGCTGGCCGAGGCCACCCGTCATACTCGCGCTGGTTCTCGGCGAGATTCTCGAACGCTCATTTCAGATCAGCACCCGAATTCACGAGGGACCGGGCTGGCTCGGCAGACCGATAGTCATCTTGTTATTGCTGGTTATCATCACCACGATATTTCTAGCTGTGCGTGGCGTTGCGAGAGAGAAGCTGGCTGGCAAGGTTCCGGTTGGTGAGGCATCTGAGAAGAACCCGGCCATTTCGCTGCCGTGCTCCATTTTGCTTTTTGGCGTATTTGCCTGGGCCGGCTATACCGCGCTGGAATGGCCACAACCTGTGCGACAGTTCCCGTTGTTGATCACCGTGTCCGGGGCGTTGCTGTCACTGGTCGTGGTCATTCGGGACCTGTTGCATCTCGTAGCGACGAGAAACGCGGCCGGAACCTGGACAGCGACATTACAACGGGCTAGCAAGGATGCATGGCTGGCCGAGGCGATGCCGTTTTTCGCCTATATGTTCGGCATGATTGTTCTGACGCTGCTTGTCGGCCAGAAATTCGCCCTTCCGTTGTTCATCGGCGTTTACCTTGTCCGCTGGGGCCATTACAGCAAACGCGTTGCGCTGGCCTATGCGATCAGCGCATGGGCGATATTGGTGTTGTTTTACGATCAGGTCATGAACCTGTTATTTCATCCATCGTACCTTGCGCTCTGGCTCCGACCGACACTTCCTGCGGCAGTCCCGGACTGGCTGTTCTTCTGATGCGAATTTGAGTCCTGCCCGACCCGGGTCCACGGCCAAGGGCTGGCAGCAATCAGTTTTGCGTATTCTGCAGAACAAGTATTGACGGTGCAGTTGCCGCCAGCGCGCGATAGGTGTCCATGTACGCGAACATCCCGGTTGGGATATTCGCTCCACCCAGCACGATATCAATGTCTGCGTCACCGTCGACATCACCCACATCCATCGTCATCCAGCGGCCCTTGAGCAACTCCGGACTGGTGTACGCCCTGAAGTCCATTTCGCCATCGTTTTGCAACAGAGCAAACGACTCGCGTTCTTCTACTCCGAAGTCCGGGTAGAAGGAGATTGCGGCGATATCCAGATCGCCATCGTTATCGAAGTCGGCCGACCTGGCACCGAACGCACCGTACATCGGGTAGAAGTAGCTTTCTTCGAAGCGCAGCTCGCCCCGGTTCAGGTAGATTCGGATGCCATGATAATTCTTGAGGGTGTTGTAAGGATCCGAATCGACGTTATCACCGTTTACAGTCATGATGTCCACCAGGCCATCGTCGTTAAAATCCTGCAGCTCGAAATATATGTGACCATAAGACGGGTGGGTCTCGAACACCGTGGTGCTCTCGAATTCGTTCGACCCATTGTTGATCAGGATATAGAACCCCTCTCTGGCGTCGGACAGCAACACGGCAATATCCAGTTGCTGGTCACCATTGAAATCATAAAGTTCAGCTTTGACTGCCCCCGGGCGCGTCATGAGTACATGTTCGCGGTAACTACCGTCACTTTGCGACTCATACCAGGCGAGGTTGCCCTGCCGCATGCCGAATCCACAGACGACGAAATCCGGGGCTCCGTCGCCGTTCAGGTCCGCAACCTCCATGCTGGCCATCCGGTAGATGTCATCGATGACCACGCTGATACCCGCAGTTGCGATCGTCTGATCGACCAGTGCAAGCCGGCTGATTGTCGCTGTCTTCTGCTCGGAGATTCCGTCGGCGAAAAGATCACCGATGGATGCCACGAATACGGCATCGTCGGTAAACGCAATGTCCACGGGCATCATTCTGCGACCAAAGACACGTGGCTCCATCGCGAGCTGGCCGTCCGCGTTGATTACAGCCAGCGTGTTCGACGCCGAATCGCCGATGTACACCTCATTCGTTTCTTCTCTGACATGGACCATGGTAGTCACGGCCGGATCAGCGCGGTAATCGGATTGAACGATGTCGAACTGGGGCAATTCCCAGCGCAATGGCGGTTTGCCAATCTGTGGCAGCGGCTCTGCCGCCGCCGACTCTACGTAGTAATACCGCAGGGCCTCCCAGTCTCCTGCGTCCAGCAGAGGCGCCTCCGGAAACAGCTTCTCCCTGATGAGATAGGTCTGTTTCGACTTGACATTCTCTTGCGCGAATTCGGGATGATCCGCGAGATAGTCGATATTCTCCATACCCAACATATAGCCCATGTAAGCAAGCGCTGTTTCCCAACTTCGTTTCGGCAGAATGTCCGGGCCGGGTTCCAGATGGCAGCTCGCACAGTAAGCGCCGGCCAATTGCTTGCCCGCGGACAGCTTTCGCTCCAGCTGCATCGCGTTAATCTCGTCGCGAAGCCATGGGGCTGCGATAATGATCAGGCACACCGCAATAAGGGCGAGTCCGATGAAACCTTGCTTGTAGCTAATCAATTGCACAACTCCATGATTTGAGTCAGGTGGCCGATGGCGACCCGGCGTCGGGCGGGCCATCGAACCAGTCGACGATGGCCTTTTGAAAACTCGGACGTGCCGCAGCTGCTCGCGACCAGGCTTTCACGTTGGCATGCGCATCAACCGGATACCCGGCGCGCTTCAGCGTGTAGTGCAATGGCACCCAGGTAATCTCCGCCAACGAGAACTGCTCGCCTGCGAGCCATCTATGCTCACCGAGACAGGCATCGAGCTGTGCGAATGCGGCATGCAGCAGTTGCTCGGCGTTCTCACGATCCTGCCCGGTCAGGCCGGTGTCGCTAGAATGTCGCGCGTGGAACTCGCGTAGTTGCGCATCGGGTTGCAGGCGGCGATAGCACTCGAGATCCTCAGCCGATTTTCCGCGCCTGTCTTTCGGCCTGGAGCTGTAAATATAGGTTTTAATCGCGCTGACGTGGATATCCGATGCGAGTTTTCTCCACTTCGCCAGCATTGCACGTCCGGCGGCGTCTGCCGGAGTGAGCCGCGGGTCGGGAAAAACGCTGTCAAGGTAGCGAATAATGTCATGCGACTCGATCCACACATCGCCATCATGAATGAGCGCGGGCACCAGGCCGTTCGGGTGTATGCCGAAGTACTCCGGAGTGATGTGCTCGCCGATGCGGGTATTGAGGTGATGACTTGTCCACTGACACGCTTTTTCCTCCAACGTCATACGGACCCGCATCGAACAGTTGGACCAGCCCGCATGGAACAGGTGTAACCCCGTGGCGTAACGAATGTCACTGCTTGCTGTTTCGACCTTCGGCATCAGCTCTTCAGAAACGAAACGTATAGTGAAGCTTCAGCGCTGCTTCGGAAAACGTCGATGTCGTGCTCTTGCTGAACGGATCGACGTCGAACTGGCGATTGACCACGAGAAACAGATCCTGGCCCGCCTTCGGATTGTAGCGCAAACGGCTGTTGAAGCCGGCAGAGTTCGAAACATCATCATACTGTGCGACATTCAACCATGACCACTTGGCATTGAATGCAACGTCCATGCGCAGGCGCATCAATCGAGTGGTGAATGATCCCTGTGTCAGTTCTACGTCGTTGTATTCGTAGCCGAATTGAAGATAGACATGCCGGCTGGGGCGCCAATCAACAGCGCCGGCAATTTTCAGGAGTTCACCATCGTAGAAGTCGCCGATTTCCAGGTCGAGATTCAAGGCGACGCGTCTCTCCAATGCCGTTTGCAGCACGATCTGAGTGCGTTTAAACGTATAGTCGCCGACCCCAATGACGATGCCCGGAGTTATTTCGAAATCCGCGACGAGAACTTCTCGTTGCTCCTTGAACCTCAGTTCAAAGGTATCCCCGAACTGTGACTCAACGACCAGGGGCTTGACAATTATTTCGCGTGACTCGAGTTCGCCGTCGGTGTTATCAAAATTTTCATAAATCGACTTGAAACCGACATTTCGAAACCATCGACCGTTTGGCGTGAATGTGTAGCCGAGTTCGGCCTTGTCAACAGCGATATCAGATCTGTTGACGAATCCCACGGCCGGATTGAAATTATCTTCGATGACCCAGTGGCTCAACTCACCGAACCACTGTTCGCTGTTCGGATATTCGATTTTCCAGCCATACGCTTGTTCGTCGGAACTCACGCCCTCCGTATCCGACTGCTGGTACCAGAACATTCCCTGAATCGTCTTGCCGGGAATCAGGCTCGTATTTCTGTAACGAAAGTCGGCGCCCAGCAACTGGTTATCCAGATTGGACGTCGGATCGCCATTGGTGACGATCAGTCCGACACTGGACTCTTCGAGAATATTGGCCGACGCACGACCAACAAATATGTTGCTTTGATCAACACCGGCGTATTCATCCTGCAACACATCCAGCACGCCAATATTCCAGCGGCCAATTCGACCTGTAATCTTGGCGCCGGCAACAAGGTCAACGCGCTCACCTTCCTCACTGAGTCCGATGCGCCGGGAGAAAAATGGACGCCCGTTTTCCTCGAGACCGCCAAAACTGAATATGTCGACATCCTGATTGAAGAACTGCCGCTTCTCCGGAAAGAACAGTGAAAAACGGCTCAGATTGACTTGCCGGTCATCCACTTCGGTCGCGGAAAAGTCGGTATTCAGGGTCAGTGCCGCTGTCAGGGACGGGGTAACTTTGTAATAGGCGTCCAGTGACGGAACAACCTCGTTACGGCTTGTTCCATCTGCAAACACCTTTTCAGCTCGCGCCGTGACGGATGGCACGATATCCAGTCCGACGCCCTGTCGCAGACCACGAAGGCATTCGAGGCTACCCGCGGAACCCGGGCCGATACTGCGATCGAAAGATGACCATGCAATTTCCTCCTTTTTCCTCGCAATGGTGCGAGCTATCGTAAAGCCCCACTCGCTTATGTTCTCGCTGAAGTTCAATGTCTTGAACGGTATTGCGATTTCGGCCGTCCAACCGCTTTCATCAATCCTTGCCTCGGCAAGCCAGATGCCGGTCCAGTCTCGGTTGATTTCGGTCGGACTCTCATACAAACCGTCCCGACGTACGCCGTTCGGATTGAGCTGAAACCAGAATCCTGTCCGGCGGGATGCAAACGGATCGAGCAGAAACTCGATTGCATCATCGAACATCAGTGTTTTTCCCTGGATCAGTTGGCGCGCCCTGATGGCTCCAGGGTCGCTGTCGTACAAGCGCGCCCCGACATAGAAATAATCCTCGTCGTAGAGCACGAAGAACTCAGACCGTTCGGAAGGAACACCGTGATCGACAGGTTGGAATTGATGCAGATCATCGATGCGCGATGCAGCATCCCACGCTGCATCGTCAAGCACGCCATCGATTTCCGGCGGTCGCTCCGTCCGGGGCAAACATATCGAGTCCGCTGCGCTGACACAGGGCGCGCACGACAATACGGCTATGCAGATCCTTTTGATCAACTGATCAATGCAGATAAATACGCCGAATCGAACAGGCACACATACGCCATGCCTGCCGACGCCGCTACTTCTTGACGCGATTCAGGTCCGGCAGATTCCACTCCGTAACCGCCTGGGTTTCCAGTATCGGGTCACCTAACTCGGGCGTTGTCAGCAGATAGAGTCCGGTGTCCGTTGCCGCCCAGATCAGCTTTCTGTCCCATTCGATGAACACATTGTCGGTATTGCGCGTGTAACTGCCGGGCTCATCGAGACTGCCGCCCTGGGGTGGAATGAAGTACGCCGAAATAAACGGATATTCGGGATCCGTGATGTCGTAACACTGCAAGCCGGCGTTGAAGAATGTGTAGCAGGTAAAATTGGGATCGGCCTTGCCCGGTGCCTTCATATGCGGCGGATTGTGAACCCCGAAACGCCCTCGTTTCTGGCAAAAATTGTCGTACGGCGCTTCCTCTGGCGGACGCGGTATCGGCAAGGTCGACAGTTCGCGCGGCTTTGATGGATTGCTCACGTCGATGATGTAGGTGTGATGATAGGGCTCGTTGCAGCCCGGGTTCAGCGCCTCAGGTGCGCCGATGACGAATCCCCTGTCCAGTCTCGAGACATCCACCGAGTGAAACGCGATGCCACCCGGTTTGTAAGGCGCCTGAAATCTGCCGAGCAGCTTCGGCGCACTGATATCGCTCAGATCATGGACGAATACGCCCAACGAACCCCACGGGCTGAAGCCGAGCTTGCCGCCATTTTCCACTTTCTGTGGAACATAAAAGGCACCGTGCAATCCGGTGAATGACTCCTGATCACCCTTTTCCCGCCAGGCCGCATAGTCCTCCTGCTCATCCTCACGCTGGCCCGGCAACCACCAGTTCGCAACATGCTTCGGTGATTCCGGGTCGGACACGTCGATAATGACAAGGCCATGCGTATGCACGCGCACCGGACTTTCCTGGTGTGTAAACGAATCGTCAGGTGCTGCGTCGAGATACGCGTATTTGCCGCCATCGTAATAGTCCCTGTGGGTACCTCCGCCAGTCTGTCGTTTGCGGTCAGGGTCGCCGAGATCCGTGCTGAATTTTGACAGCAGCTTGATGTCGTAAGGATCGCTGGCGTCATAAAAGCGCACACCACGCAAGCCATCATGATTCTTTACGCCCTCATACGCAGTCGGGTCATCGTACTTGCCGTGCGGGAACTCGGTTGTCGCCTTGATCAGTGGTGGCGCCGCGCCCGTCATGAGAATCCATTTGCCAATGTCGGCATTGTAGGCAAGTTGAATCTGCCGGCCATCAAAGGCGCCTTCGTTGACGACCACGGGATTCAGCGGATCGGTCACCTCGATGACACTGCCTTTCGGAATGCCACCCTGAAACAGGAAGCGGCGCTCTCCCAGCGTCATCATCTGCAGTTTCCAGCGGCGATTCTCACCACCAACATGGGCCCGGATCGCCATATTGCGAATGTAGGTCGACTGGTCCAGGTACTTCAGGCTGTCCGGCCTCTCGTGCGGGTGCGCGTTGGCAAAAACGACTGCCGGTGCGCCGAGTGAGAACAGTACCAGGATAACGGATAGGTGCAGCTTGCTGTTGGCGATCATTCTGGTTCTCCTGTCGCTGCGCCATGCCTGCAGCGCCGAAGGGCTCTGCCGCGGCTGAACGCCGTTTCAGTCTAGCCGATCCGGATCATTTAATGCAATCGTTTGCACAGGGCCGTCCGGACACGCTAGCCACGACCTTCAGAGCGCCGATATGAAGAGGAACAGAGGCCTCAGGCCTGGCGCACGCGTGCCGGCGTCAATGGCAGATCGCGTATGCGTTTGCCTGTCGCGCGCGCCACCGCATTGGCGATCGCAGCCGCAGTCGGGCCCTGCGCGGCCTCGCCGGCGCCGAGTGGCAATTCGTCCGGCTGGTCGATCAGGGTAACCTCAACCGCAGGCACTTCTGCAAACGTCAGGACGGGATACGATACCCAGTCTTTCGATGCAGCTCCATCGCGGTCAAGACGAATCTGCTCCCTGACGGTCCAGCTCGACGCCTGGATGATGCCGCCTTCTATCTGGTTGATCACACCATCCGGGTTGATGACCAGACCGACATCCACGGCGCAGAGGGCATGCCGAAGCTTAATCTGCCCACTGTCCGGGTTGACGACGACATGCATGGCGACCGCGCAATACGCGCCTGAGTTCTTGTACCGGGCCATGCCAATGCCAACACCGGCTGGCGCCTCGAGTGAGCCGGTCTGCGACGCCGACATTTGCTCACGCAATGTGTTGAGAACGCCGATCGCGCGCTGGTCGTCAAGATGACGAATGCGAAAGTCAATCGGATCCTCTGCCTGCTCGTGCGCGATCTCGTCCATGAAAGATTCAATGGCAAACACGTTCGTAAAGGCACCGAGCGCCCGCATTGCGGAGACCCGCAATCGCACGTCCGGTACCAGGTGTTTTGTCACTCGATGGTTGGCGAATGCATAACCGGGTACGGCATTTCGATCGCCCCCGCCGCGCGGCTGGGGGATGTTCCCCACCGGCGGAACCGCGAGTGGCTCTGCAAGCTGGCGCGCAGCAAAAAACCGACCAGCACCGTTCGCACCACGGGGGCGTGTCGAATGCGAGCCGCTCCAGACGTCGAAGTTCCAGTCCACGATGCGGCCATCGTCATCGATGCCCGCATTTATTTCCGTGGTCATGGCCGAGCCATAAGGCTCACCCAGAAATTCGTCGGCTCTGGACCACTGCAATCGAATCGGTCTGCCGGGCACTTGCATTGCGATGAGCGCGGCATCGCAGGCTGCGTCATCGGCGCCGTTATGTCCGTAACAACCCGATGCCTGTGCATGTATGCATCGAACACTTTGTTCATCGAGGCCGGCAATCTTTGCGATGGCCCCACGCAGTGGATAAACGCCCTGCGAATGGCTCCAGACAGTCAGTCGATCGCCTTGCCTGTGTGCGATAGCGGCGGACGGGGACAGCGATGCGTGCGCCTGGAAGGCGCGCGAGTAACTCCTGCCAACGTTGCGGGCGATACCGGAGGAACCGACGGCACCGCGCTCTGCCACGACCTTGACTTCCGCCGGTGCCTCGCGCAGCCACTCGCTGACCGACGACTCGTCGAATGGCAGAGTCGCGTGCTTCCAGTCGCACAACGCCGCGAGTTGCCGGGCTGCATTGACGGCCTGCTCCTCCCTTTCTGCCACGACCGCCAGAAAAGAACCGTCACGCACGACTTTGACCACACCCGGACTGTCCATGACCGTATCGATGTCTGCACGCAACGACAACGTCGCCTCGCAATTGCCCGTGCGTACGACACGCGCATGCAACATGCCATCAAGTCGCATGTCATGGATGTAGACATTCTCGGCGAATGCTTTCGCCGGTATATCGATACGCTCAGCCGAGCTGCCCACGACCCGATAGCGATCGCGATCTTTGACCGGAACCGTCCCGCTTGCATGGCGCTCGAGCGTTTTTTCTGCAATGACCGACCAGTAATCGAGTGGTGTCATGGCACCGTCTATCGTGAACACGCCATTGCGCACAGCAATCTTTGCGGGAAGTGTGTCGAGTTCGTCGGCCGCCAGTTCGACCAGAATTGCGCGCACTTCCGCCGCCGCCATGCGTATCGCCGCGCCACTGTGCTCGATCGAGCGACTGCCGGATGTATAAGCCTCATCCGGGGAATGACCGGTATCCACGGTCAGGACCTGTATGCGGCCCATATCGACATCCAGTTCTTCGGCTGCGATTTGCGCCAGCGCCGTTTGTACGCCCTGCCCGAGCTCACATTTCCCGGGTGATAATGTGACGACCCCATCTGCATCTAGCCGAAGCCATGTATCCAGGCTGCGGTTGGCGGCCAGCGACTGCGGCAGTTCAGCCGCGCTCGACTGTTGCGCGCTAGCATCAAACGGCATCACATTGAAGTACAGCACGAGCGACCCCGCGCCCTTGATAAAAGTTCGACGCGTCGTCATGGCCGCTCTTTATCCTGCTGCTGGCGGGCCGCTTCGCTGATTGCCTGCACGATTCGGCCATGCGCGCCGCAGCGACAAAGATTGCCGATCAGCGCGGAGCGAATCTGCTCTTCACTCGGACTCGGGTTTTCCTGCAGCAATGCCGCCGCACTCATGATGATGCCGTTGGAGCAGTAACCGCATTGCATGGCCTGCAATTTTATAAACGCGGCCTGCAACGGGTGCGGTGCGTCACGGCTACCCAGCCCTTCCAGGGTGACCACATCCTTTCCGGCCGCGCTGGCAGCAGGTAGCACGCAGGATCGAACTGCTTGTCCGTTGACCAGCACGGTGCATGCGCCGCACTGCGCCAGACCGCAGCCGAACTTCGGGCTGTTGAGCTGCAGATCGTTGCGCAGCACATACAGTAATGCCGAGTCCGGCGGCACATCCAGTTCGACGACTTTGCCGTTCAAATTGAAGTTAATACTCATGCCCCAACCATACCTGACTGCATCGAGGTAGCCGCCAATCTAGCTGCCATCCCGACCTTTTCCGTGCACGAGACGCAAGGTATCGATTAACTCGCTGTCGTTGAGATCACCCATGCCATTATCCACCATTTGACCAAAGACCTTATTCGTCGCATGGCCGAGAACAGACTGTGCTCCGACACTTTCAATGAGACTTATGCCGTACGTCACATCCTTGATCCGCATTCTTCCCGAAAACTGGACCGGATCTTCGTGTTTGTTTTCAGCCATGTAAGCGGAATGCCGAACCACATGCGGGCTGCCGGTTGCGCCAGTTGAAAATCCCTCGGCCGCTACCGCCAGGTCTATGCCGGCCGCTTCGCAGGCGTGCATGCCTTCGGCACAGGCCGCAACCTGGATCGCGCCCATGACGTTGTAAATCAACTTGAAGGAAATTCCGCTGCCGACGCCGCCCACATGCATTACGGCCTTGCTGATGGATTCGAACACCGGACGAATCGCATCCACATCCTCAGCGCTGCCACCGGCAAACACTTTGAGCTGCCCCGCCTCGGCGACGTCAGGGCGACCGGCAACCGGGCAGTCGAGGAAACGCAAACCCCTTGCCATAGCAAGTTCACTGAGCTTCGACACCCATTGCAACGACACTGTCGACGATTCAACAGCAAATGCACCGGCCTTGAGATCGGCTTGCAGTGCGCCATCCGGACCACTCCACGAAGCGCGCGATGCATCGTCGTTGGTGAGGCTCGACATGATCACATCGGCACCGCTGGCCGCTTCTTTGGGCGTTGCGGCAAGCACAGCGCCTAGTTCCTGCAACGGCCGCGCCTTTTCCAGCGTCCGGTTATAGACAGTCACAGCATGTCCACCGCGCAAAAAATTACGGATCATTGGCTGACCCATCATGCCGGCACCGAGAAAAGCTATTTTTGACATTTTTAGTCTCTGTGTATCAAAAGGCCGCGCCGCCTGGTCGCGATCATCGAAAAGTCATTGCTGACCTAGCGCGTAATCGCCAGACCTTCCAGCGCCAGGCCATACGGCAACAAATCATGCAACTGGCGGCGTAGCTGCTCAGTGAGGAGCAGACGTGTGTAGCGTCGGTTCATTTCCGGCTGCAACATGATCTGCCGCGCCAGTTCCCAGGCACGTGGCAACAATTCATCCGCCGGCAATACTTCGTTTACCAATCCGACATCTCTGGCCTCGACCGCGTCGATGACCTGCCCTGTCAGCAAGAAATAGCGGCCGCGATTCAGCCCCATAATCATCGGAAACACAACGTGTACGCCATCTCCGGGAACCAGGCCGCCCGTGTAATGGGCAGAGTCCTGAAAGGTCGCGGTCTCCGCAGCAAGTACGATGTCGCACATCACCGGCAGTTCGGCATGACGCGCTGCCGGACCGTTAATCGCGCTTATCATCGGTACGTCGATCGCCAGCAGGTTAGTCAGCAAACGGTTCGACTCCCAACCCAACTCCGCCCACTCATCGGGAGATTGCTTGTGCGCAGCGCGATTCGACTCAGGCTCGGCCACCGGGCCGGAAAACTCGCTGCCCGTGCCCGTCATGATCACGACCTGGTTATCGCGATCACGCCCGATGTTCAGAAACGCCTCTTCGAGTTCGGCGTGCGGCCGGCGACCCCACTGCAGCGGACCGCCATCGGTTCCGAGAGTGATCTGCAGGATACCGTCCTCGCGACGCATGCTGATCGACTGATACCTATCGCAGTAATCTTCGAATCGTGCTCTGAGCTTGTCGACATTCATTTCCCGCTCCGGAGAATTATCATGGCCCGCTGCAAGACCCGTCACTCAGCATTGCCGTTACGCTCTCTTTGCGCGGATGTCGTCCAGTCCGTCAAAGAACGTTATCGGCGGGTAGGCTGTCGGGTCGACTGAGACATCGAGAACCGTCGTTTCATCACATGCAAGTGCTTCGCGCAGCGCCGGCAAATAATCGGCTGCATTTTCGATACGCACGCCGCGGCAGCCGCTTGCTCTTGCAATCGCTGCATGGTCTACCGGGGAGAAATAACAGCCGGTACTGTGGCGCCCGAATTTCACATCTTCGGCATCTTTCTGATAACCGAGGCAACTGTTGTTGAGGACCGTTAGTGCCACCGGCGTGCGCCGACGTGCCACCGTTTCAAGCTCAGACCATACGTGCGCGAAACCACCATCTCCCACGACGCACAATACCGGGTCTGCGGGTCTGGCGACTTTGGCGCCGATCGCAAGTGGCAGCCCCCAACCCAGCCCGGCCAATCCACGCGGGGTAATGAACCGCATCCCTGCCTTGAGGGCCTGCGTGTAACAGGCCAGCCATAGCGTGGCATAACTCGCATCGGCAACCACGATCGTCTCGGCGGTCAATACCTGTCGAATATCGGCCGCCAGCCTCTCCGGCCTGATCGGACTGGCGTCCGACTGCTCCAGGTGCGAAATCTCCGCCGCATGTCGGCGTTTTACCTCGGCAATGCGTTCTTCGAGCTCCGGATTCGGCTTGCGCTGCCCGCGCAGTTTTTCGTGTATGGCTGCAACGGTGAGTTTGGCATCGCCATTAAGGCGCAGTGCTTCATAATTGCGGCCGATTTCGCCGCCGTCGACATCGACGTGGATGTATTGTGCGCCATCAGGATACAGCGTCCACGAATCAGTGCCGTTCTGATTGGTGCGCGTTCCAACCAGCAGGATGACGTCCGCCTCTTCAATGATCGGACGCATGTCGCGGGTCGGTGATAGCTTGCCGAGCGCATACCCGGTCACACCGATGGACAGGGGATGCCGCTCGTCAACCACGCCCTTGCCCATCACTGTGGTCATCACGGGCACATGTGCATCGCGTTGCAACGCGACTATCTCATCGCATGCCGCAGAGAGATGTACTCCGCCGCCCGCAACGATCAACGGATTTCTCGCTGCTGCCAGAAGCTTCACAGCTTGTTCGATACCGGCCGGATCGGCGACAGTGCGATCGAGTGGAAAATAGCCGAGGCACGACGTTCGTGGTTGCAACTCGGGCAACTCTTCGAGCAACAAGTCGGCCGGAAGGATCAGCGCCACCGGACCGGGACGCCCGCTGGCCGCATTGGCAAAAGCCATATCGAGGTAGTCAATCACACGGGACGCTTCGGAAACCCGGCGTACCCATTTCGTACAGGACTGGAACAAACCTATGTGATCCAGTTCCTGGAAGGCGTTGCGGTCCGTCTGTGTTCGAACCACGTCCTGCACGAGCGCAACGATCGGAATCGACGCCTTGAGTGCTTCCGCCATGCCCGGTACCAGCAGGGTTGCCGCGGGACCGTTCTGTGCCGATACTACACCCACCTTTCCGGAAACGCGGGCGTAACCGTCGGCCATCACGATGCCGGCATTCTCCGTCCGGTACATGAACTGGGTAATGTCGAGATCTTCCGCAGCGTGCAACACCGCTGACGGCAATGACTGCGCGAATATCACATCGACATCATGACGCAACAGGTTTTTGCCGATGGCTTCAGCCACGGTTTGTACTTTTGTCGTTGGCATTCTTGCCGGATCCCCGGTGTCTCAGTGTGCACTGGCGCCGATTGCAGCAACCAGCATATATCATCACTGCTCAACGCAGAAGAGCTCGCCCGGGTAGCCAATGCGCGGTGAGTTGCTACAATTGCCGTGAGCGATCGTGGCGCAAAGTCAGTTACGGAGATGTTCATGGATAAAGTATCCCGCAGGACTTTTCTCGCAGGGGCGACTCTCGGCTCCCTTTCCCTGAATGCGGTCGGTCTGCCGCAGGCTTCCGGCGGGCACTCCGAATTCGACTTTGTGGTAGCCGGCGCCGGACACAACAGCCTGATCACCGCCGCCTATCTTGCCAAAGCGGGTTTCAGTGTGCTCGTACTCGAGGGCCGACCCACGATCGGCGGCGGCTGCAAGACATCCGAGGTTTGCCTGCCGGGGTTCAAGGAGGATCTGTGCTCGACCGTACACGGCTTCATACAGGCCAACCCGGTGTTGCGCGATAACGAGCTCAAGCTGTTCGACTACGGTCTCGAGTACATCGATCCCGATCCGATCATGCACATTTCTTTCCCCGATAAAGCATCGATCACGGTGTGGCAAGACATCGACCGGACCTACGCCGAATACGCAAAGCACTCGAAGACAGACGCCGACACATTCAGGCGACTCGTGGCGGAAATACAGGCTTATGGCGCCGCGAGCCAGTCAGGAGCCGACATTCCGAACAGCGGCGTGTGGCGGCGCAGATTCGCCATGTCAGGCTACGACCTCATCAATGCGACCTTCGAGAATCACTATATTCGTACGTTTCACCTGGCCGTCGGCCGCTTCGGCAGCGTTCCTGCAGGACATCCGAACACGGGCAAGCAGCTGTTCACCGCGATCCGGCATCAGACCAATGGCCGCCCCATCGCCAAAGGCGGCTCCGGTATGTTGGCCGTCGCGCTCGGCCGCGTGATCGAGGCACACGGCGGCGTCATAATGACGAACAAGCCCGTGGCGCAACTGATGATCGAGAACGGCAAATGCCGGGGCGTCGAATGCGTGGACGGCAGCCAGTACCGGGCTCGCAAGAGCGTGGTATCGACAATCCACATCAAGCACCTGTTGGATATGGCGCCCAGGAATCTCTGGGGTGACGAATTTGTCGAAAATGTGAGGCTGCTGCAGCCGGAACACGCCATGTTCGCGTTCCATTACGCGATTTCGGAGCCACCCAAATACGAGCTTGCCGACGGCAGCACGATTTCGCCCGCTGAATCTGCGTTGCTGCCGAATCCGGAACGGGTATTGCGTGCCGATTACGAGCACGCGAAAGGCGAGATCAACGTGGACGGTCTGCCGTTGCAGATCGTGTGCGCGAGCATCGCCGACTCCACGCGTGCGCCGGCCGGACACCACACGCTGAAGCTGGAGGGTAATTTGCCCTACGCACTCAAGGAAGGCCCGCAGCATTGGGATAACATCAAGGAACAGGTCGCCGCAGATGTGTTTGACTACTTCCGCGGCTTCTCGCCCAACCTGACCGCTGACAAGGTTCTCGCCCGCTTCATTCAGAGCCCACTCGATATTGAACGCATGAACCCGGCCATGTGGCGCGGCAGCGTGCACGCGGCGGCCTACGGCAGTGCACAGTCGGGAGACATGCGCCCCGTGCCGGGATGGGCCGAGTACCGCATGCCAATTCCCGGGCTGTACCAGACCGGCGGTTGCACCGCACCGGGCGGCTCCGTGACCGGCCGGCCGGGACGCAATGCCGCCAGCGTGATTCTCAAAGACCACGGCAGCAGCCTGGAGGAGGCCGTGCACAAGTCAGCCGTGGCTCGGGTGTCATCATGATGGGCTCGATTTGCTCCATCACGGCCATGCAAAATACTGCAATACGACGTGTTGCACGGTGCCTGTTGTTGCTGGCGCTCCTCGGAGCCACCCAGGTTGACGCGCAACAGACTTCAGGCAAAGCATTGCCCGCGGTCAGCGATAATGTCGGGCCACACCCTGCGCCTGTACAGCCGTTGCCGTTCAGCCACAAGACCCACCTGGCCGCCGGATTGCCGTGCCAGAACTGTCACATGAATGCCGGTACTGGTGAGCAAATGGGCTTCCCCGCCACCGATACCTGCATGATGTGCCACCGTGCAATCGCAACCGATAAACCCGCGATCAAGAAATTGTCGGAATATGCCGCAAGTGGCGAGCCCATTCCCTGGGTCCGTGTTTACGCGATCGCTCCTGGCATAACATGGAGCCACAGGGTGCACGTCGACGCCGGCATGCAGTGTGATACCTGCCACGGCGACATACACGAGGCTGACGTTGTCGCCGAGACGAAGTCAACCCGCGCGATGGCCACCTGCATCAGCTGTCACGAGGTCCATGGGGCGGCGGCCGAATGCGTAACCTGCCACGCCTGGCCGACGGACCGGTTGCTGGGAATCGAAGCAGCCTCGCCGGGTGCGAAGCCTTAACTAACGGGACGCTATTGCTGTCGAGTTACGGATAATGAGGCGTGGCTGCATTCTCAAAACAACGGGTGCCTTGTTTTCTCCGTCGATGATTCCAAGCAAGGTCTTCGTTGCCTGGCAACCCATCTCGTATTTTGGCACCAACACCGTCGTCAATGCGGGACTCATTCGTTCAAGAAACAGAATATCGTCGTAGCCGGTGATCGCTATGTTCTCCGGGACCAGCAGTCCCACGTCCCGCATCGCATCCATGCAGCCGAGTGCCAGCAGATCATTACCCGCGACAATTGCAGAGAAACTGTTGTCCCTCGCGAGTAAGCGGCGAAACGCCCTCCTGCCTTCCTCGATCGTAAACTTGTTTGCCGCTTCGATAAGGTCGGTCGGCATATTGTGGATGCTCAGATAGTCTGAGAAAGCCTTGGCACGCTGAAAGCCGGTCGATGTGTGCTGTGGTCCGGCAATGTGCGCAATACGCGTATGTTTCAGGCTCATCAAATGATCGATTACCGAACGAATGCCATAATTCTCATCGAGGATCACGGCGTTGACACCTTCACGATCCACGGTTCGATTGACCAGCACGAGTGGAATATCGTGCTCGATGCATTCTTCGACGATCGGATCTTCACGTCTCGCCGTCGCCATGATGACTCCTTCGATCGACCTGCCCTGCATCATCCTGAGCGCATCGCGTTCTTTTTCCGGCTCATCATCCGTGTTCGCCGTAATAACGGTGTAGCCAACGGCTTCCGCGGTGTCCTGAATGCCGCGGATAATCGGCGGGAAAACCGGATTCATCAAATCAGGAATCAACACACCCACGGCAAATGAGCGATTCTGTTTCAGCGATGAAGCGACAATATTCCGATAGTAGCCGAGCTTCTTGGCCGCTTTTTCGACCTTCTTGACGACAGCCGGCGAGATCTTGTCACGCTTGTTGGGGCTCAACGCGCGCGACACCGTCGAATGATGCACACCGACCGCATCGGCAACATCTCGAATAGTGACTTTTCTTTTTCGCTCGCGTTTCATCCGGGCACCCCGATGTCGACCTGTCAGCTTACAGGTTTGTTAACTTCGATGTCTCCATACTGCTCCGACAACAGCGATCCGAAGTAGAAGGACTTCTGTAACGCTTCACGTTCCTGGAAGCGGGCGAACCAGGCCCCGACGTGACGCTGTGCTGACCAGAGATGGCTCATGCTGATGTCGTTGAGGCGAATGATGACCGGAATTATGCAAATATCGGCCAGCGAATATTCACCAAGCAACCAGGGTCGTCCATCGTCGAGTCGACGCTCCATGCGTTCAATGGTCATTGCCAGCCGCGACTCGGCCTGCCGCATCTCGTCATCGCTGTAGCCCTTACGGCCCATCTTCAAAAAGAAATCCTTGCGCAGGGGCTTCGACTCGCCAAAAGCGATGAACTCTTCGTCTGTCATGGCCTGAAAATGTCGCAGGAATACCCGATTGTAGGACGGCACGCGAACAGCCGGCGCCGCCACTTCTTCGAAAAAACGCAGCCATTCGCGCATGTGCGCTCTGCCAATCGGCGTCGCGGGGCTCAACGGGACTTCCGGAAACAACTCGTCCAGGTATTCGATAATCACGGATGAATCGATGATGATCTCGTCATCGTGGAGCAGGGTTGGCACGACTCCGTTAGGATTGAGTTGCTTGTATTCGGCCGTTAGTTGATCACCCTTGAATAGATCGAGCTTCTTCTCTGTGAACGGCAGCCCCTTCTCCCAAAGGCAGATCCGTACTTTCTGGCTACAGGTCGACTGAGGTGCGTTGTAAAGAACGAATGACAAGACGATCTCCGGGACTGAAGCGGGTGCCCGAGCTGGCGACTCAGTTCAGCATCATGTTCGGTACGACCAGGGAAATCCATGGCACGTAGGTTATGAGCATCAGTACGGCCAGTAATACGATCAGCCAGGGGAACGACGCTTTTATCGTCTCCTCCAGCGTCATATTTGCAATGCCAGCCGTAACGAACAGATTGAGACCCACGGGTGGAGTGACCAGGCCGATCTGCATATTGACGATCATCAACACGCCGAGGTGAATTGGATCGATACCCATATCCATCGCAATCGGAAATACGATCGGCGTCAGGATCAGAACCACCGACGTCGGTTCCATGAAGTTCCCGGCGGCTAATAACAGCACGTTCAGCAACAACAGGAAACCCCACACGGGTAGGCCTAAGCCGACGAGAAATTCGGATGCGAGCTGCGGAATTTGCTCTGTGGTCAGGAGAAACGCAAACATAAATGCGTTCGCAATGATGAACATCAGCATGACCGTTATCCTGCTCGCGTCGACCAGCACCTCGGGTACATGTTTGAGCGAAATGTCCCTGTACACGAAAACCGCGATAAAGAACGCGTACACAGCAGAAACAGCCGCAGCTTCTGTCGGCGTGAAAATCCCGGCGTAAATACCGCCCAAAATGATGACCACCAGCATCAGTCCCCAGAGCGCTTCGCGAAACGTCCTGACGACCTCCTTGAAGCTCACACGTTCCTGCCTCGGCATGTTCTCTTTGCGTGCGATAACGACGATCGTCACCATCATGACGAGCGTCAGGAGTATCCCGGGCAGTATGCCTGCGATAAACAGTTTGCCGATCGACGATTCGGTAATTGCGCCGTAAACAACCATAACCAGCGAGGGTGGTATCAGGATGCCGAGCGTGCCGGAGTTACAGATGACTCCGGCAGAAAAACTCTTCGTATAACCCGATGCAACCATGCCGCCGATCATTACGCTCCCGACGGCGACGACGGTTGCCGGTGCTGAACCCGAAACGGCCGCAAAAAAAGCACTGGCCAGCAATGCCGCCATCGCCAGCCCGCCACGAAAATGGCCCACAAGTGCATTCGCAAAATCGATCATGCGCCGAGCCACGCCGCCGGTCGTCATGAATGCCCCGGCGAGCACAAAAAATGGTACGGCCAGAAGCGGATAGACTTGCATCGTGTGAAAGAACTTCTGCGCATTCGACAACAGCGATTGGTCGCCGAACAGCAGCAACGTCAGCATGCTGGCGAGACCGAGTGATACCGCGACGGGCACACCGATAAAAAGCAGGACGAACAGGGCCGCGAGCAGGAATATTGCTGTCACGACGGCGATTCCGGTTGTTCTTCGTGGGTATCGATCAACTTGGTGCTCGCGGCGGCCGCGCTGCCGCCAACGCCGTCGTCATCGCCGCGCAGCAAATGCCAGGCGACCTCGAGAAATCGAAAGCCGAGCAGCGTGAATCCCAGTGGCATCGTTGCAGTCAGCAACCATTTAGGCGCCGGCACATCTCGTGCGAAGCTGCCCAGAACATAAAGTCGGTTAACGAACACGCTCGAGCCATAAAGCATCATAACGGCATACGCAATACAAGCCGCAATGGCGATCAGCTGCACGTAACGACGCACTTTGGAGGGCATCCGTCGCGTCAGCAGGTCGACCGCGATATGGGTTTTCGTTCGAACGCCATAAGACATGCCGATCAGAACGAGGGCCGCAAAAGAATAGGTCGTTGCTTCGAGAGACCACACAATGCCGCTGTTGAACGCATAGCGGAGTACCACCTGGACAAATGTCAGCACGGTCATCAGGGCCAGCAAGAAAGCCAGGACAGCTTCTTCCAGCCGGTTGATGGCGCCGCGTATCTTCAAGCTCAGTTTGCTCCTGACTGCCGCGCAGCCAATGCTGCCGCAATCAGTTCAGCGCCTATGTTGCCTTCGAACTTTTGCCAGACCGGCCGCATTGCATCCTGCCAGTCTGTCAATTCATCCGGCGTCAGCGTGACAACTTCCGAGACCCCGGATTCGATGATTTTGGCTCGGCCTTCCATGTCGATGATCAACGACTGTTCGTTTGCCCAGGCGGCAACTTCCTTGACGATGTCGTCCAGTTCACCGCGAATATCATCGGGCAGCGAATTCCAGAAATCCGGATTAACCGCGACCAGGTAGCCGAGATAGCCGTGATTCGTTTCCGTGAGGTAGTCCTGAACTTCGTAGAACTTCGAGGAGTACATGTTGGACCAGGTATTTTCCTGTGCATCGACAGCGCCGGTTTGCAGCGCCTGGTATACCTCGCCGAACGCCATCTTCTGTGGGTTACCCCCGATTTGCAGCACCTGCGCCTGCAATACGTCCGACTCCATGATACGAAACTTGAGACCTTCCGCAGCCATGGGTGAACGCATGGGTACCGGCCCACCAAACTGCTTCATGCCGTTATGCCAGAAAGCCAGGCCCAGGATGCCCTTGTCGACCATCGCGTCCAGCAGGACGCTGCCTTCAGGGCTGGCCTGAAACCGTTCCACGGTCGCCAGGTCGGGAAACAGGAACGGCAGGTCGAAGATCTGAAACCTGTGCGTCAGGCGGTCCAGTTTCGACAACGACACAGCAATCATCTGCACCTCACCGAACACCAGTGCGTCCAACGAATCATCGTCACTCATCAGCTGACCGGACGGATACACCTCGACCACTACCCGTCCTGCCAGCCGTGCTTCCACAATTTCCTTGAAGCGCTCCGCCGCCTGCCCCTTGGGTGTCGCCGGTGCCGTCACATGCGGAAACTTGATCAGAATGGGCCCGTCGTCTGCCTGCTTGCCACAGCCGCCGATGACCAGGGCAATGCAAAACGCAATGACGGCACCATGCAGGCATCCAGGACTGAAGCGTGTGTGTTTATCGCTATTCATCATTTTCCTCAATTGTGAGTTCTGACTTAGCTTATCAGGAATATGCGGCGGCCCATTGCCTGTACCAACCACATTTATGCCGCATCTAATGCCATTTGCCGCCGCTACGGCTTCGATCAGTACTTGTTCGCAATGAACAAATCCTGCGCCGGAAAAAGCGTAATGACCCTGCATCCGTCTTTTGTAACAACGACTTCTTCTTCGATACGCGCAGCGCCGTTGCCATCAACGGCCGGACAGTAGGTTTCGAGCGCAAAGACCATTCCTTCCTGCAGCTCAAACGGTTTATCGAAAGATACAAGCCGGCTGATGATTGGGCGCTCGTGAAGGGCAAGACCCAGACCGTGCCCGAACTGCAGACCGAATGCTTCCATTTCGTTCGCGAAGCCGAACTCGGTTGCCTTGGGCCACAACGCCGCAATCTTGTCCGTGGTGAGCCCCGGGCGCACTATGTTGATCGCCACATCAATCCATTCCCGCGCCTGCTTGTAGGCATCTTCCTGTGCCGGTGTGGACAGCCCGACGTTCAGTGTGCGGTAGTAACAGGTTCGATATCCCATGTAGGACTGAATGACATCGAAGAATGCCTGGTCGCCGGGCCGGTACATGCGATCGGTGAAATTGTGCGGGTGTGGCGCGCAGCGTTCGCCGGATACCGCGTTGATCGCCTCTACGTCATCGGAGCCGTTGTCGTAAAGAAACTTGTTCGCCAGAGCAACCATCTCGTTTTCGCGTGCACCGGGTTTCAGTTTTTCAGCGATTTCCTGATAACAACCGTCGACGATGGCAGCGGACATATTGAGCAGAATGATCTCATCCATGCTCTTGATCTGCCGTGCATCCAGAAATACCTGTTGTCCATCGCGAACGTCGAGCCCCTCCTGTTGCAATGCAAACATCATCGGCGGTTCGACGATATCGACACCGACGGGCATATCGGCAACTCCCTCGGCTTTTAGCAGGTCATGAATCTCCCGCGCCGCATTCTTGAAAAGGCTTGCATCCTCCGGCACAGAGCCTCGCAAGCCCAGCATTCCTGCCTTGCAATGATCGGTCTTGAGCCATGGCGCATAGAGGCGATGATGTGCAGCCGCCGAACCGAAATCCCACAGATAGGGATTTGCATTGCCGGTAAACAGCGCGTAGCGGCACACCTTGTCGCGGCTCCATTCGCCAATGACGCTGCTCGTCAGATAACGGATGTTGTTATTGTCGAAGCACAGCAGCGATCCAAGCTGAGAGTTCTCGAGCGCCTGCTGCGCTCGCGCAACACGGTATTTGTGCAGCCGCCTGAAATCGACCCGCTCCTCGAAGTCAACGTGGGTTCGTCCGGGTGCTCCAATCGGGCGATCCCAGTTCCACCGCGGCTCAATGTCTTCAGGTGTAATGATTACCGGTTCCGTAGCTTCAAGCTCCGTCATGCTGACTCCTGCTCGTCTATGCGACTGCTTTGTAACAGAGAGACTGACCGCAGAATGCGGTGCCTGCAAACGTGTGCAAAAAAGCTTAGATCATCTGGCATGAGGAATCAACTCGCCCGCCGCTGGGGGCAGCGCCGGTCTCGCTGTTGCTTGCGCCAGTCGGCTTGATTTGCTAGTGTATGCACACGTATGCATTTGAACGTACTGCGTCGCCGCCGGCCAAATATAAGCAAGAACAACAATTCAGACGTCAATCTGACAGCAAATACGACAATCGGGAGTATCTAGCATTGGCCACTATCGAACCGGGATCAAAGACGATTGGGTGGATCGGAACCGGCCGCATGGGCTTTGCGATGGCCGACAACCTCGCGAAGGCGGGCTGTCCGGTGCGTGCCTGGAATCGCACCAGAGCCAAGGCTGAACCACTGAGCAAGCATGGCGCCGAAATCGCCGACGAACTGCTGGATCTGGCGGATCGGGACATCCTGTTTACGATGGTCGCTACACAAGATCATTTGCGAGACGTCCTGTTCGGCGAATCCGGCGTGTTATCCGGCGATGCCGCGCCGAAAATCGTCGTCGATTGCACCTCGATATCCGCCGAGGTCTCCGCCGAAATTCGCGACCGTCTGGCACAGCGCGGCTCGCAGTTCATAGCGGCACCGGTAAGCGGCAACGCGAAGTGCGTCAAGGCAGGCAAGCTGAGCGTTGTTGCGTCAGGGCCGGAAGAGGTATTCAACCAGGTGCTCCCTTATCTCGAGATTATCGGCCGTCTTGGCGCGACTTATGTGGGTGAAGGAGAGCTGTCGAGAATCGTCAAAATCTGCCATAACGTCTTCCTCGGCGTCGTAACACAATCACTTTCCGAGTTGACCATTCTTGCGCAGCAAGCTGGGGTACCGCGGCACGCGTTCCTGGACTTCATCAACAAGAGCGTGATGGGTTCTGTGTTCAGCCGGTACAAAACACCGGGCTGGGTCAACCTGGATTGGTCGGTTACTTTCACTCCCGAACTCATGCGCAAAGACATGGATCTCGGGCTCGCACTCGGGCGCAAATTCGAAGTCCCGATGCCGACCGCGAGCGTGTCGCGGGATGTCATGCAAGCTTCCATGGGGCACGGCAATACCGAGACAGTCGACTTCAGTATTGTCATGGATTACATGGCCAAATGCTCAGGCGTAACACTCGAATCGGAAAATATTGACGTTGCGACCGGTCTGGAGACAGACTAGCAACATCAGATTGCGGACCGATTACATGCCTACCTATGTATACGAAACCGTTCCCGACAGCCCGGAAGAAGAGCCCCGGCGCTTCGATGTTTTTCAACGCATGAGTGATCAACCGCTGACGCACGATCCCGAAAGCGGCGCGCCGGTGCGTCGAATCATTACGGGGGGTATCGGCTTGAAACTCGGCGTACTCAAACGCAGCACGACGGTAGACAAAAGCAGTCCTGCCGCGACCGCCTGTGGTTGTGCCACCGGGCGCCCTCATCGACATTGACTCTATGACGCCTGGTGAAAATATTGGAGGTTCCATTGCGACTTAAACAAGCTCTCCTGGGAATGGTTTTTTGCTGCGCAATCGCGCCGTTCCCGTCGCTGGCGGACGACGATCAGCACGATGCGGAATTCGTTGAGGAAAGACGGCTGCGGCTTTGGAGTGCACAAACACAGAATCAGGACCTCGTTCATTCGACCTACAGGCGTATCAATCACATGCGGGGTACGGACCCCGGTTCCTGGGTCTACGAGTGGTCACAAATAGGCAAGTACTTCGCCGACCGTGGTGAGGCGTTGGCCGCCGCTAATCAAATCGATGCGGCACGTAAAGCGTTCCTGAATGCATCCAAGTTTTACGGCATTGCGCGGTTCCCGGCGAAGACGCTTCCCGGTCAGGCAGAGGCTTATAACAAGCACTTACAATACTACAAACGAGCCGGCGAGTTTTTTGATCCGAAATTGGTGATCATCGACATTCCCTATGACAAACAGACCATTCAGGCCTACCTGCATATGCCGTCCGGTGTCGAAAAACCGGCACTGATATTGTGGAATGGTGGCATCGATACCTGGAAAGGCGACGTTTACAACAACATTCAGCCCTATGTTGATCGCGGCTTCGCTGTGCTGACCTTCGACGTGCTCGGCACAGGGGAAAATTCCGCGTGGGCGGCGCAGAACGATTCCAATAAATTGCACAGCGCGGTTATCGATTACATGCAGAATCACCCGCTCATTGATGGTCGGTACATCGCCCACGTGGGTTTCAGTTTTTCCGGCTACTACGCCGCGCGTAATGCGATTACGGAAGACCGCTTGTTTGCTGTCATATCAGCTTGCGGTCCGGTCCACGACGGCTGGCGAAACACCGATCGTCCGTGGGAAATTCAGGAGGCCCTGTCAGCCGCGATTCATATAGCACCCGATGACAACGATGCGATCAATCAGTACATGCTGGGTTTTTCGCTCGTTACCCAGGGTCTTCTGCGCGGACCCGACAGCGTAAAGCGGCCGACGCTCATTGTGAATGGTGATCTCGATCATCTTGCGCCGGTATCGGATCTGCGTCTGTTGGCGGACTCGGGTAAGGAAACAGACCTTTGGATCATGGGCGGAGATCAGCACTGTTTCGGCCAGTACCGGTCCATCGTCATGCCCAAGATGGCCAACTGGCTGGCGCAGAAACTGGCGGCCAGCAGGGAAGCGCAATAACGCAAGCCCGGTCAGGGCCTACATCGACCCGGTTACGTTGAGGAATACTCCGTGGTGATCGTAGCTGAGATCGGTCAGGTCGTCGGAGAAATCCGTAAAGTTATAGCCGATGCCGATCTTCAGGTGGTCACCGAGGTAACGTGAGACTGCCGCCAGCGCACCGCTGCGCTGCTCGTTCAGGTCCGACATGTCGAGCAGGCGTCCTTCCACGAGAAGTTCCCAGTTCTTGCGGAAGCGGTAATCACCGCGGATGACGTACAGACTCGCATTGTTTTCGAAGAATTCGGGGTTGTCGCGATCAAGGCTGACCTGCCCCAGGCGATAGGCGTATTTGCCGCCGATCGAGAAGTTCTGCGTGATGTCATAGCTGACATCGACTGCCGCGATGTGGCTCTTCTGAATGAATTCGGCCGCGACATTTTGCAGACCGATCTGCTCCGTTGTCGGCAGGTTGTAGAAGTACGTGTACTTGACGAGCGCATTGAGCCGATCGTGACGCACCGGCCGATAGGCGTAGCCAAACACGGCTTCGGTGTAACCGCCGTCGTAGAACGTTCCGAGCGAACTTTCGCTGTCGGAGTGATTCAGTTTTCCGAGTAAACGGGCAGCAGGGCTGATCTGATACTTGAAGCTGTTGCGAAACAACCAGGTCTTTCTCTCGGTCGTGCTCAGGTCCGGCTGTTGCGCGTCGTCGTTGCGGTACTCGATACCGCTCGATATCTGCAGCTCGTCCGTCGCGTAGCCGAGTTGCAGCCCGCCGGCCAGGCGCTCAGTCTCGGCACCCGTCTGTATATCCTGCAGCGTGCCGATGTCGGTCGTGATGCCCAGACTCCATTTCTGCGTCGGCGCAAAGTTGATGCCGGTGCCATGTGTCAACCCGGTCATCGTCTCGTTATGCTGGTAACGCTCTTCGAGAAACACACTGGTACTGTCTGCAATCCGCGATTTCACACCCGCGACGAGATTGCCTTCGCTGCCACGCCCGCTCGGCAAGCCGTTTACGGTACGCTCGTTCTCGAGTGCGTAGTTGAGGTACATGCTCGTGTGGTCGGAGTGTACGTAGTTCGTACCGAGCCGACCGCCCGCACCGAGATCGCCATCGGACAGCTCTGCCTCCATGCGGAATTTCTCGGTGAAACGATACGACCCGCCCACGCCGAAGCGGCTGTTCTCGCGGCGATCGCCCGTTGTCGACAGCGTACCTTGTGTAAACAGATAGGTATCCCATGTCGACTTGGAGTCGTAACCTACCTGCAGCACTGCATCCACCCGCTCACCCTGCTCCTGTGTAAGCGGCACGATTATCGAGCCATCAACGCGCTCGTCCCTGCGGTAGCCGGCGCTTACATCCCAATGCTCGGTGAACTTGTAGCCGATATTCAGTTCCTGCGCCCGGACCTCGATGCCCTGTTCCTGAATTCGATGGTCGACCTTGGTGCCGAGCGAGAATCGCTCGCCGATCGGCAGGCTGAAGGTGCCACCGTAACTCTTTGTGTCGCTAAGTGCCGTCAAGCCCGGCGCCGAGTAACCGGCTTCGGCTTCCTGCACGTACATTGTTAACGAGCCGTCGCTAAAGCTGACAAAGTCGTCGAAGTTGATGCTGATATCTGCCCGATGGGCGTCTGCCTCGGCGTTAACGAAGGATACCGGGTCGAAAGCATTAAATTCGAAACCACCATCGTCGGATACCTGTGGCAGAGCAACCAGCCCTTCACTGCTGGATTGCTGTAGTTTCAGCCAGGATCCGGCGGTCCATCGGAATGTCACGTCGGCGGCTTGCAGGCTGCTGTCGGTATCGTCCTGTTCGTTCACATTCGCAGTCACGCCGAGTTTTACGTGATCGCCAAACCAGTAGTGGGCCTGACCGCCAGTCGACAAGGCATCGATATCGTCAAAACCGGGTGTGTACTCGTAACGGACGACCAGGTACGCCTCATCGCCCGAGATTGCGCCGCTGCGCACCAGCAGGTTGTCTGCAGCGTTCGATGCAAGCGGCTCGGCGAGCACGACGCGACCCTGCAGATAGTCGATATCGTAATCCATGGCCGGCGTCAGGTTGAGTACACCCGTGACGATTCCCGAGACCTTGTCGCGCAATTCGATGCGCACACGCTCGGAGCCGGCAAGGATGTCCTGGCGCTGCAGGTAATACAGCGACCCGCCGGTACCACGGAATTCCTCGCGGCTGGCGATCGTGCCCGGCTCGGCCGCAAAGGCATCTATGGCCAACCGTCGCTCACCGAACTCGGTGGTCGTGTCCGACTGATAGTGCAGATTCGCGCCATACAGTCCACGGTCGACCTGTGCCAACTCGTTGTTCATGTAGGCAATCTTGAAGTTGCCCCACTGGCCGTAGTCATCGCCCTTGCCAAGGCGGACGAAGAACTTGCCCATACTCGGCGCCATCTCTTCCACCGTGGCGTCGTCGCCAAACGTCGGATAGTAGTAATCGGGATCCATGCGTCGGAATAACTGATCGGGCGACTTGTCCATGAAGTTGCTGAAGATATTGTCCAGCGAACCTTCCCGGGTATCGGCGCTCGCCGTCAGTTTCCAGTGGTCACCGAATTTTCCATTGACGAAGAACGCGAGCCGTCCGTCGATATTGGAATCATAGTCGTAGTCCGAATTTTCTCCCTGTAGCAAGTCGATCGGCCCGCTCGCAGAATTTTCGGCCAGCGTGAGATCGGCCATGCCGACGTAGAACCAGTCGTTCTTCTTGAATTCGAGGTCACGGAGGTACAACTCACCGCTGCCTTCCTTATCGACCAGAGCAACTTCGACCGTGTGTGCGCCCTCCGGCAAAATCTCTTCGGTCACGAAACTGCCGCTCTCATCGACCGGGATCGGGCGCCCGGCAACCCAGACGTCTTGCTGCGGCGAAATGCCGTTGCCACGGACGCTCACGGTACCGCTGCTAAGACCGATATTGTGCACGTTCAAGCCGTTTTCACCGTACGCAGCGAGCAACTCGGGGTCGGTATCTGCCGCGGACCCATCGTCTGTCTGCTTCAACGTGTCGTGGACGACCCACAGTGGCTGCGCAACTGTTTCATCGAAGTTTCCATCCGTTCCATAAGCGCGCAGCACGTAGGCCAGCTCCAGCACCGGGCCCGAGATTTCGGCCAGCAACGGATTCCAGGTGGCGATACCGTCTACCCCGATTCTGATGACATCGAGCGGCTCAGACTCAATCGACTGGCCGTTCGCGAATACGCGTATCTCGGCACGGTCGATGAAGTGCGAATAATTCGTGTACATCCTGAATTGCACCGGCGTTGCTTTCGTCTGCACCCAGATATCGGCAGGCGACAAACCGGGTCCGAACTGAAACACCTTCGACAGTGCAATGCGGTCAGGCTTCGCGGCAACACTGAGCCTGGGAGAGGAGCGCAGATTGTCGTAACCAAACTGAATGTCGACGTTCTCGAACGCAACGTCGGTACAGCGCTGAATATCGGATGAGCTCCGCTTTGGATCATCGATCGGCTCACCATCGACGGTGATGCGCATAAGATTGAGTCCGAGCGGGTTCTCGGGGCTCAGCTCGCGTGTAACCCGGGTGATATCCACGCCTTCGTAATCATCGAGAATGGCCAACTCGTCGTAGACGACCTGAACCGCCACATGCGACGTGTCACCCTGAACGAATCCGGCATTGACGACGTCGTCGGAGTGCACGTAACCGCGGCCTTCGAATTCGGTTTTCGCCGTCTCGAGTTTTGTGTCCTGGGCAATCAGGTCCATCGCACGTCGCGCGCGTGATGCGGACAGCCCGATGTCATCGCCGTAAACTGCCGCGGTCCGACGTTGCAATCGTTCATTGCGCGTGTAGCCAACAAAGCGCAGACGCGGGTTGGTCTTGTCGGCAACGTCTGCCAGCGCTCTCACCAGGTCGTCGGTGTAGCCTGGCGGCACCAGCGGCTGTCCGTCCACGAATTCGAGATCAGTGATGCGGCCCCACGGCGGATCGTAGGTCCTCGTTACAATTTCGGCGCCGGCGTCCTCAGGACACAGCTGCGGTTCATCGGGTAACTCCTGGAGGGGATCGTCGTACCAGAACTCGACCTCGACACGTCGATTCAGGGCTCGACCGCGAGCTGTCTCGTTGGAGCCCAGCGGCCTCTCCGATCCACGGCCATCACTGGCGATCGCATACGTCGGTAGATTCAGGCTGTCCTGAACCGCCAGCGCGACACGCCGCGCGCGCGCTTTCGACAACCCTACATGGTCGCCGTAGATGCGCTCGGTTCTGCCGGACAGAGGAATATTGTCGCTGTAGCCGACAAATTTGACGAGAACGTTCTGTTTGTCGCCGAGATTCCCGAGAGCCTGCTGCACTCGCTCGATGAAGCTGGCATCGACCTGAATGGCCTCATCGTCAAAGTGCAGCGGCGCAACCAGGTTTTGCACCCGGGCGCGGTGTGCGTGCCCTTCGACATAGCGCAGCTTGCAGACCGTTTCCATACGACACACTTTTACGCGCTTGATCTCGTGCGGCACCAGGAATTCTTCGAGCGCCAGCCGCTCCACGACCTCGTCATACCAGACTTCGACTTCGACACGTCGGTTCAGCGAGCGACCTTCTTCGGTCAGGTTCGTCGCGACGGGGTCGGTGTCACCAGCCCATTCATAGGAAATCGCCTCGGCAGGTAATGCCAGCGCCGTCTGAAAGTGCTCGGCAACCTTTCCGGCCCGCTCTCGCGAAAGCCCTGCGTTATCGCCGTAGATCTGCTCGAGCCGATGGGACAGAGGCCTGGTATCGGCATGACCGATCAGGTGCAGACGCACGTTGATTCGATCGCGCATTCGCGCCAGGATCGCACCCAGCGACTCGACCGTCGTGTCCGGAATGTTGGCGAAGCCGGACTCGAAGCGAATCGGGGGCACAAGATTACTGAGCTTGACGGTCTCGAGCCCGTCCGTAACTGTTTCGCGCGTATCGATCGTATCGCCCATTTCCGTCGCGACGCGATCAGGGTCCTGCACCCACTGCTCAAACGGTTCGTCAGTCGACAGGTGGCGCTCGACTGCCTCTCCGATCGGCGCTTCGTCGACATTCGTTGCTGCGAGTCCAGGCGATGCCGTTGTCGCGAATACCAGTGACAGATACCCGAGTCTGCGAATCATGTTCATCGGCTCGACTCCTTCGGCTTATCTGGCGGCGTCCCGAGTCGCCAGTAAATCTCAGGTTCGATGACGAGTTCATAACAGCAGTTCAAATCCTGCCAGGCGGTCATGATCTGGTCTTTCATTGCATCCAGGCGTTGCTCGACAAGCGCCTCGGCTTCGACGTCGGCGACATAGGACAGTCGCAGTACGGCCGGTCCTTTCTGCAGCTCCTGCAGCAATAACCCGATGCGGCTTCGCCACAGATCGCGCATCTCTGTCGAGCCCGGCTCGAAGACCGCATCGGCCATGTCAAGACCAACAACGCGATGAATCGAGGCACCGAAGTTGATGCGTAAGGCCTTACCACGCGTTGCCCGCTGAACCTGTACCGGCCTGGTCGAAACCCGGAAGCCACTCGGCAGTGTCCTGTCGTCGAGCTTCAGGACGAAATTGCTGCCGCGACTCTCATGCGGCGTAATAGCACAAGTAATGTGGTAACGGCCGTGTGTGTCCGTCGTCGCCGCCAGTCCTCTGGCGGTAACCACTCGCACGCCGGCCAGTCCGGTTTCATCGCCGTCCTGGAAACCATTACGGTTGGCGTCATCAAATACCTTGCCGGTCACATCGGTACAATCGAAAGTTGCATCGGGGACGAGACGCACTGTCGCTTCTGCTTCCTCCGACATGACCGTGCCGGTCAACGAGTTGATAGCCTGCGCACGATTGACGAACTCTCCTTCGCTGACACCGGCGCCGACGGCGAGCAACAGCTTGATCGAATGGCGGCCATCCGTGTCCAGCGAGAGGTTGTTCCAGAGCAGTTCGCGACCGACGACGGCAGGTTCTGTCTCGACGCCATCGAAACGCGCGGAACCCTCGACGTAACGGAAACCGGCCGGGAAACGATCGACGACAGTCACATCCTGCAGGTCGACGCCGAACGAATTACTCACCGTAATTACGTATGGCACCATCTGACCCCGGTTGACATTCAATAGCGGTGTCGTCTTGGTGACGGCAACCGCGCCATCAAGCCGTGGATCGAGCGGAATGTGGTTGTTGAACAACTGAGATGAGCCCGGTATCCCGGTGTTATCGAGGTTCAGGAACGAGTGATAATTCGTTGCTGCGCTTCTCGCGGGCACAGAGGGCGGCGGCGCAAACTCCGAGGGCTGTGCCTCACACGTTTGTGCTGTTGCGAGCACCGCATCATTTCCGGACCCCGGACATGCGGGCACGTCGAACGGCAGCGTATTCTGGTCCGATGTCGGCGGAATCAGCTCGGATACACCTGCGACGTAGCTGCTGTCCGGCGGTACGACCTGAATCAGGTAGTGCGGCCCGCCCGGACACGAGGGATCGGAGAAGTTGATGTCGAACTTGTAGTAACCGCTCGCGACAGTACGTTGATCCTGCTGATTCGGATCATCGAAACATCTGCCCGGTATGGCTACACCGTTGCGCACATCGACGAGCGTTACCGTCGCACCGGCAACCGGCGTCCGTGACACCGAATCGTAGATCACACCATTCGGATCGACCGGCATATTCAGGGCCAGGAGGTTGCTGCCTTCCTGAACATCGATGTCATCGATGCGCTGTTGCCCGTCGGTAAAGTCGGAATCGGTCTGACCAAGCATTGCTGTCGTGGCATTGGCACCCGGCGCAGCAAATCGCAGCGAGTATGTTTCACCCGGGACGTAATTCGGCGTGACATTGGTAAACAGGTAATAACCGTCTACGTCTGTCAGCATCGAGCGGACCGCCTGGTCGTTGAACAGGAGTTCGACAGTCCAGCCTTCCAGTGGACGTTCGACGCCACCGGGTGTGTTGTCGTGGTCGGCATCGTGCCAAACGTTGCCGCTGAGCATTCCGGCGTCCGGCATGGCGCCGACGTCGATCGATACGCTTGCCTCCGCCCACTTGAGCGGGTCGTCCCACGACACCTGACCCGTGTTGGTTATGGTTGTTCCCTCGAGAAGGGTTGGATTGATGATCGCCCGGAAGCGCAGCGTGATCGTCTCGTCAGGATTCAACGGGCCGTACTCATTGAAGTAGTCGCCGGTAATCAGCGTGCCGGCGACGGTGACGCCATCCATCAGCCCGTTCATCGTTGCGGACTGATCGACGTAAGTCAGGTACCCCGGGTTGACCATATCGAGATCGTCATAGATCGTGACGTAGAAAGCCGGCACAGTGCCGACATTTCGTACCGTTACGACGTATTCGAGTTCGGCGCCAGCAAGTGCCGGCCCGCCGTTGACTACCGACACTTCCTTGATGATCGCGAGTTGTTGCGCAGCACCCACGACCACAACGGTCGGTTCCGGTCCGGTCGCCGGGTTGCCGTCACCATCGGTCAGCGTGGTCGGCACCTCGACGCTGTAAACCACGGCCTGGTTGGTAATCAGAGTTCCAGGGAGCACGCCGGCATTGACCTGCAGGTCGAACTGCACGACTGCCGCCTGGCCCGGACTCAACACGCCCCCACCAGCACCGGGCGCCGGCGGCGCCAGGTCGGAGGAACTGACCGGGATGCCGTCGATCAGCGGGAACACCCCGCCGTCGGGTTGCCCGACCGGCAGTCCGTTCAGCGTCACCGAATTGGCGACGTAAGTCGTATCCGCCGGAACCATGTCGGTCAGGTCGACAGCAGTGGCCGGCACCGTGCCGTTGTTGTACATCGTAATCGTGTAGCGCAGCACGTCACCCGGATCGACGATGCCGGGCGAGCCGAGGTCGACTTCGAGGGCCGCGGATTTCGGCGCGAACAACAGCGGGTAATTACCGACGACGTCTCGGGTCGGGTCGTCGGCAAGCGGTGTGCGCGGATCGTCCGAGGGTACATCCGCAATTCCGTTGTCGACGGCACTGACGAACGCCTGGTTCGAGATTATCGTGCCGTCGGGCGCGTCGGGATAAACAACGACGTCAAACACGATTGTTGCGACATTATCCGCAACAGCCGCATTCATGACCCCGGGATTCGGATCCTGTGGTGCGTTGATCAGAATGCCATCGGTCAATGGCGAGGCGCCGCCGCCCGCATCTGGAACTGCGATACCGTTCAGCGTCGTGCTGCCGGCGACATAGGTCGTATTGGCGGGCACCAGGTCGACGACATCGACGCCGGTCGCATTGTCCGTACCGACATTCTGCACGGTGATCGTATAACGCAGCGTCTCGCCCGCCAGCAGCACGGTCGGGTCGCCGCTGATGTACGAAGAAACTTTCTCGACGCGGAACGCTGCCGCGGACTGGATCAGGATCTGTGTGGGATCTTCGTCACCCTCGATATTCGGATCGGCCACACCGTTAACGTAAGGATCGTCACTCAGCGCAATCGGGTTGCCGGCGTAGAACATCTGAGATTGGTTGTAGACGAAGCTGCCGTTGGCTATCACAGGAGCCAGCTGGATCTCGAATTCGATCAACACGCTGCTACCGAGGCCGCCGAGGCTGAGATCGCGAACATCCAGCAAGCCCGTGCCATCTGCACCGCCGTCCGGATCGGTATTGCTGGCATCGGCACCGGGCGGCAGCATTACCACCGTCAACGTGCCCGGCTGGAACATCGGGGCCGCGTTCAGCGCATCCAGTTCATCGACGATGCTGAAGTTATCGACCGGCGTATCGCTGGCGTTCTCGACTCGCAGGGCATACCGAATTGTGTCTCCGGGTGTGGCCACGGTGGCGGGATCTTCACCGCTGGTCACGTTGATCGCTGTCTTTTCGAAGATCAGCAGCGGTGAGAACTCGACGATCGTGTGTGCGTCTTCGTGATCCAGCACGCCGACGGTACCGTCGGTCAACGCGCGTGTGTACGTGCGCGCATAGCCGTTCGGTGTCGATTGGTCGAGACTGAACCACTCCGTCGCGCCGGCTATGTTGGTCAGTACGACATCGTCCTGCGAGCCTGCATCCAGCGATGCCTGGTACGCGACGATCAGTCGTTGATCGGGGCCAATCGCGGCGGCTGTCGTCAGCATTTCGAGTGTAAACGTGCAGGCCGGATCACCGTTGAACGTGACCGCAAAGTCGCTGCCGGCAGTCAGCGGCGGCGCGGCCGGCGTGACACCGTCCGCCTCGAACAGCTGCACGGTGACTGCGGCAGGCGCGACATCACACATGCCGCCTGTGGCGATATTCGGCAACACATCAGTCAGGTACGTTCCAAACGCCGGCGAAGAGCCGATGTTGTGGACGTTCAGCGTGAACATGTCCGGTATGCCGACGCGCATCCGCAGCGGCCCGCCTTTCTCGAGCGTCAGCTCCGGCTCGACGATGGTCATCGGCGCTGTTGTGCCGGGGTCGCCCGGCCTTTCGGTCGCGGTGTCGTTATCGACGAGGTTGTAGGTGTACGCGGCTGTGTTCGTAAACGTGAGCCCCGCCACATTCGTCGGGGTATCGGACAGTCTCACGGTGATCTCGATAACGGCCTGATCGCCGATCGGGATATCGATGCCGTTGACCGGATCCTCGATAACGAGATTCGTGGCTGTTCCCGTGTTGACCGGATTCCAGCCGCCCGCGCCCGACACTTTAGTGACGCCGACGAACTCCAGGTCGGCAGCGATTGCTGCCAGGTCATCGAGGATACGAACATCGTAGGACGGTGACGTGTGTGGCACGGACGGCACGGTGATCAGGTAGCTGAACTCCTCGCCTATTGTTGCCGTAGCTTGCGTGTTTGCTTTCGCCAGCGCGGCCGGCGGCGGCCCTTCGATCAATACGCGCGTCGGATCTTCATCACCAGCGATGCTGGGGTCGGACTGGCCGTTGACGTACGGATCGTCGCTATCGGCAAGCTTGATCGCGCCGAGCAGCTCTGCCTGGTTGGTAACGACCGTGCCGTTGACAAGTGGCGACGCCAGCGTGATGTCGAATTGTATCGAGACCTCGCTTGCGGCAGGCAGGCTCAGGTTGCGGACATCGAGGATGCCGGCGCCGTTAGTGCCACCGTTCGGGTCCGTGTTGGATGTATCGGCGCCAGGCGGAATCGTGGCGGGAACGAGCGTCAGACTACCCGGCACGAAAACCGGCACCGCGTTAAGTTCACCCAGATCGTCGTAGAACGTGACGTTATTGAGCGGGCCATCGGTGGTCTGCAGGCGCAGGGTGTAGCGAAGTGTGTCTCCCGGGGCGGCAATCGTGGTCGGGTTTACGCCGGTCGTCAGGTTTGCGACGGTTTTCTCGAAGAAGTAGCCGAACAGCGCCGTTGTGACGGTATGCGCGTCCTGGTGATCGAGAACGCCGACCGTGCCGTCGGTCAGCGTGCGTATGAAACTCAGGCGGTCGGGGTTGCTGCTGTCGCCGTTGAACCACTGCGTCGCTCCAACAACGTTCGTGAGCGTGATGCCGTCGTCCGTGTCGGCATCGAGACGGGTGCGATAATTGATGATCAGTCGCTCGTCCGCGCCTATCGCAGCGGCGGGTGTCAGCATGTTCAGCGTGAGTTCGCACGCTGGTGCGCCACTGTAGCTGAGTGAGTAATCGGTGCCGGCCGTCAGCGGGCCCTTGCCGGGTACAGGCGTAACACCGTCGACTGCGAATACGCGGGCGTTTTGTATCTCGGGGGCGATATCGCACATGCCGCCCGTCGGGCCGTCGGGGAGCCGGTCGACGAGTGTAACGTCCCAGGCATCGCTGAGCCCGGTGTTGTGCACGTCGACCGCGAAGTCGCCCCATTCGCCGAGGTTGAGCGTTCTTCCCAGGGTTGCCGGACCGGTCTTCGTGACGATGAGTTGCGGCGCGGCAATCGTCATGGGCTCCGTAATGCCCCACTCGCCCGGGAGGGGCTCGTAAAATACGCCTTCGATGAGGCGTCCGAAATCCCACTTGGCGGTGTTGATGAACTGCGTTCCCGGTGCGTTCGCCGGCGTGTCGTCGAGCACCACCGTGATCTCGACGATGAACTGCTCGCCCGCCGGGACGATCGGGAAGTTGTCGAAGGTCAGGAAGCCACCGACGTTCGAAAATGTGTGCGGTATCGGCGCGCCGCTACCCCGCCAGTACGCGGTGTAGCCGACGAACGTCATGTCGACGCCGGTCGCGTTAAGGTCGTCCCAGATCGTGATGCCGTGCAGGTCATTGACCGAACCTGCAACGTTGATCACGGTTTCAGTCGCCGGGTCAAACAGCACCGGGCTCGTCAGCGAGTAGGTAAACGGTACACCGACCGCGGCCGTCGTCTGGCCCGCCGGGTTCTGCTTGTCGATCTTCTCGACGGGGATCAGCAGATTCTGGCAACCGTCCTGGATAGATGTCGACGAACCGTTCGTGAACCAGATCTTGTGTTCAAGGACAGCGTTACAGGACATCTGTCCCGTATGCACGACGTTGTCGAAGACGATGAGCCAGCGCTCGTTGGTCTGGCCGGGTTGTGTGAAGAAGCTGAAGTTCGTGTTCAGCGGATTATTCGCCGGAAAGTTCCGCACCGTGCAGTTCGTGTCGATGTTGATATTCGACGGCGGATTCGGATCAACAAAACCATCGAGTGTGGCGTTCGGGAATGCCGAGCAGTCCGTTGCCTGCGCCTGTGCCGGCGTGGCGGCCAGCGATAACAGGGCCACGGCAAACAGCGCGGCGGTCCGCCGCACGGATATCTGTCGTCTCGCTAACGAGACATTGCCGCGCAGTGCTCGCGAGGTGTTATCGATTTGGGCCATGGTCAGTCGCTACTTATCCGTGTGCGCTTACCTCACCAGCGCGGACGACTCGATCACGTTTGCGATACGAGCGGTCCCCGCTGCTGCAGAACCTGCATGCCTTTCAGGCCGGTGACGATCCGTCGGCACCTTCCGCCGGGTCTGCGTTTGTCTTAATCAGAGTGAGACTATCGCTCAACACACGTGCGCAATAGGTGAACTGCATCACAGCTTCGATAGCCGGCGGTGAATCCTTTGCGCCACTGGGATGGTCACGACCTGTCAGCCTGAAAGCCAGCATTGCTGCGGTGTCCAGGCGACACGATCGTGACGATGTCAGTTCACCGGCGACATCCGGAGACGAAGCCAGCGCCGCATGTGCTCTAATCGTGATTATGTCGAATGCGTGTTGCTTCAGGCAGCCGGCAAAAAGTCGATCGGGTAGATGATGGTCATCGCGACGATGTCTTCCTTGGCGCCGAAATCGAAGCTCTGCACACGTTCGACGACCTGTTGCGCGAGTGTCGGTGCGTCCATGTCGGACGAGTGCAGCTGACACAGTGACACCGAACCGTCCGGCTCTATGGTCAAGCGCAGGACCAATTGCCCGCGCAGCGTCGGATCTTTACGCAATTCGCGATTGTAAAGCCGGTACAACGCCGCCTTGTATCGATCGAATACGATCTGAATTTCCTCGTCAGTTCGTCCGGCCATCGCACCGCCGCTGAGCGGTCGGGCCGGGCCGTCGCCGCCACCAATGGAACTCGCGACGCGCGTTAGCTGCACGCCCTCGATACCGTCTCCACCACCACCGCCGACATCCCGACTGATATCCGACAGGTTGATTCCGCCGCTTGAGCCCGGCGCCAGACTGGCAACCATCATTCGCTCCGGACGGCCGACGGCATCCTCGCCAGCGCGCTTGACGCGTGCCTGCGAACCCAGCCTGGCGGTCGGCCTCAGGTTCGCGCGACTGGCGAAGCTGTCGCGAAATGCCAGAATACCCTTCGACTTGACCTGCTCCTTGCTTTCGGTCTGCTCGACACTCGCGAGCTTCGGTTCCTGGATGGACTCAGGCAGCTCTTCAGGGGGTTGTTCTTCAACGACCTTCGGATCGGGCTCCGGTGGCTCTTCTTCCGGGATAACCGGCTCGGCAACCGGCGGAGGCGGCAGCGCGCGCTCCTGGCGGACGAGTTTCGCGACGCGCTCCGGCAGTTCATTGACCGTTGCCCGCTCCATGATAGGCAGTGCGATAGTGCTAACAAGCAATGCGATGACAAGTGAAGCTGCAAGCGAGGTACCGAGAGACTTGCGAAAGCGCTGGTCCTCCTCGCATCCCCGCGACCACGGCATGACCTGAGATCGATTCGGCAGCGCGTCAAGCTCGCGTTCGACAAGCCACTCGTTCCTGCGGGCTTCCTCTCTCTCGATTGCATCCTGCAAGTCATAGTGGAGATAATCGAGAACGTCGTTCTGTTTCCCGACCTTTTGCAGAATCGACTCGCGGCGTTCTTCGACCAGCGCAACTTCTTCTCCAAATTCGCTTATTCTGCGGCGAGCGTTGCGAAGATACTCGGCTGGATTATCGGTACCGCTGCTCGCGTCCCAGAACAGATGCGCTGCACCGATGCCGTCGAGCTCCTCGAGCGAGCGGCAGACATCGGCCAGAACATCGTATCGATGATTCCGCTGCGCAAGCTCCTCGAGTTCGGCATTGACCTCTTGCAGTTCAGTTTCGAGGCCATCGAGCACGCGCTCGGACTGCTCGACCTGCTGCCGCAGTAACCGTTCTTCTTCAGCGTGTTCTGAACTCACCGTGTCACCTTGGTTCATCGGGTGCTAGCTCGAAGCTACCTGCGTTGGTTTCTGAATTACCGCCAGGGATACATCTTCATAACCCCCATCAGTGCAGGTCGACATGATCTTCCTGATAACCACAAAGGGCACCGACTTGTCGGCAAGTATCGTGACCTCCTGACTGCCTGCGATCGCCATCGTGCTTGGCCCGACAATGTTTTCCTTCAACTCCTCGAGACGCGCGCTAATCGGGTCGGTTGTTCCCGCGCGTCCTTCGAGAATATCGCTTACACGTGCGACGATTTGGCCCTGTACAAACACGTCCTCCTTGCTAACGAAGATCACAACTGTTTCACGTGGTTTCGTTTCGACGCGCGACTCAGGTAGCGTGACATTCTTTGGCGCCTCGACCAACTCGACGGAACCGGAATTTACCAGCAGAAAGAATACGAGAATCGTGAAGACATCCATCAAAGACGTTAGATTCATCTTCGTAATTTTCACGCGGTTTCGTGACATGCGTTTGATGCGGCGTGAGTTTCTCATGGCGCGTCTCCCACGGAAATTTCGGAAAACAACGCCACGAGTTCGAATTCTCCCTCGGCTTCCGCCTCAATCTCTACACTCCTGACCACGTCCATTACCTGGATCAGGTAATCATAGGGAATGCGCGCTTCCATCAGCACAGATGCAGCATCATGTCGAGGGTATCCCTGCTTCAGCTCAACCATGTAATCTGACAAGGTTTGCAGATCGAATTCATCATCCTTTTTGGGAATCGTCGCGATGACGTTCTTGCCATTGGTTATCTCGATACCCGCTTCACGCACGATTACCTCAACACGAAATCCATCTTCTTTGTTGGCCGCGCCGCCGGCTGCGCTCGGCAGATTCAGTTCGACGATCGTAAGCCTCGAGAACACTGCTGTTATCAGCAGGAACGGAACGAGCACCACCATGAGATTCAGGAAAGTGGTTACGTCAAGTTCGTGTGCCGGCTTCGTGCGGCGCTTGTAGTGATGCCGTCTGGCCATGTCGGCTAAGCCTCGACCGGTCGCATCGCCCTTCTTGAGAACACGTTGAGGGCTTTGACGGTCGCCATTTCGAGACTATCGACAATGTCGCCGGTTTTGCTCGTCAATATCGCGTGAACGACGAGCAACGGTATTGCAACCATCAGCCCGAAAGCAGTGGTGTTCATTGCTACCGAAATACTTGCGGACAGAAGGTCCGCCTTTTCCGCCGGATTTGCGTTTGCGACTGCCGTGAACGCCTGGATCAATCCCATGATCGTGCCGAGCAGACCCAACAGCGTAGCGATGCTCGACGCAAGGGCCACGTACGGCGTCCGCTTTTCAAGACGCGGAACGATTTCCATCATGCTCTCTTCCATCGCGATCTCTATGTCTTCACGACGTCGGACCGCACCCTGCAACGACAAACCCATGTTCAGGACCTGCGAAATTGTCGATTCGTCCTTGCTGGTCATGTCGCGCGCCTTGTCGAAGTCGCCCTGAGCAAGCAGTGGCTGTACCTTGTCCCACACTGCCTGATTCTTGTTTGTCACGACGGCCAGCGTTATGTAGCGTTCGACTGCAACCGCGACGCCGAAGGCAAACACGATCAGTATCGGATACATGAATACGCCACCTGACGCGAAGAAACCTACAATCGAATAGAAGAAATCCATTACCTAGTCCTCATTTGACAATAAGTCCTGAGTCACTCCCAGGACAAGAGCAAGAATAGTTGTCGATCACGGTCTTGAATGTGACGCAGCGCACGTTCAGACCTTATGTCCGCTGGCAATAGCTGTTGACTTGACCTGGCTCACAGGTTTGACGGTTTTTTGGCGCCGAACTCGCCGCAGAGCCGGCTATTGCGCCGCGCGTGCTTGTTCTTCGCCAGCGCGAATCTCGTAGAAACTCAGTTCGCGCAGAAAGACTTCTTTATCCACGGGCCGCGCACGATCGTCCAGGGTATCTGAGAGGCTGATGTCGTCACCGAGTTCGGACGATTTCCAGGGGACTATAACGAGCGACTTGGGCGCCTCCTCGTTGCCGAGAATCGACATGCCCGACAAGGTCTTGGGCTTGTCGATGCCGTCGCCCTGCTCGTTCGCTGCCTGCCCGGTATCGCTTGCGGCTTCCTCGGCCGGTGCTTCCTCAGCGCTGGCGGTCGCATACGCCAATAACATCACCACTCCAATGGCAAATAATCTCGGCATTACTGCTCTCCTTGCCCCATGCGATAGCGGAGGTCTGTTACCCACATCGAAGCCTCGTCATCGATCGGCACTGTCGCGAGATAAGCTTCGTAATTAGCCAGCGCGCAGTCCAGATCACCGAGGTACAGATCACACAAGACCGCAAGATTGCGTCGCGCGTAGTGGTAGCCTGGATAGACAGACAGCGCAGCCTCGTAACTACGCCGCGCTGCATCAAAGCGACCGGTCTTGCGGTACACAATACCCAGCTCGTTGTGCGCGATGGGATGTTCCGGATTCGATTCAAGGGCGAGCAGCAGGTTGCGTTCTGCAGCATCGAGATTACCTGCGACATGGTAGGCAATACCGAGATCGATTCTTGGTGCACTCAAATCAGGTGCCGCCTCGATGACCGCCTCCAACTTCTGAATACCTGGCTCGACCTCACCCTGTTCGAGTAACTTCAAGGCCTGATCGTAATCAACGCGAATATTGCTGCTCACGCGTGCCTCTTCCGTGATCGTAAAACCGACCGCCTCCTGAATTTCGATTTTGGCGGCAGGCGTACGCGATGACTCTGTTGTGGTGCATGCAGCAATTACGATCGCCGCAAGCGGCAATACCGCGACGCGGATTGCTGATGGACGATAACGATTTGCATTGGCTGCGTGCATGATAAGACCCTCGGCGGCTAGTCCTGCCTGCTTTCCGAACCCGCGGATAATTGCACGGCGGCTTCCGTTATCGCTGCCGAATCGTCTGACTCGGCGGCGTCGACGTTATCCTGCTCCTCGATTCCGAGTGGCGCAGCGATCGGCATCCGGTAGGCATACGTGTCGATCGATCGCAGAAACCCACCGCTGATCTCATTCTTGGCATATCGTCCCGGCATCAGAACCGCCAGCTGGTCGAGACTCTTTTGCACCCAGGGGTTATAAATACCGCCAGCGAGTAACTCGAAGTTTTCCTCGTGAACATCGATGGCCCGTTCCTCGAACGGATACGCTTCCTCTTCGATCACCAGCTCGTAGTCAACCTTTTCGGCTTCGCTCAGACCGGACGGACGCTCCGACTCCATCAAAGCCGTGCTGAATTCCATGTAGATCTCGGCAATATAGAAAGTCGCAGCTGCCGTGACCTCAGCGACTTCGTAGGCGACGAGATTTTCGAAAGCCTCCATCGCCGCATCCATTCGCTGCTGTTTATCTGCCAGGCTTTGCTCGAAGGGCTGGACCAGCCTGAGGCCCGCGAAGTGCTCGTAGCCCAGCTCCGCGAGTACCAGCGCAGCTTTCGCTGCAAGATATCTGCTGCGGTCCGTCCGCCCGTCTCCGGCCTCAGAATCCGCGGCGACGATTTCGTTCAGTTGCTCGTGATATCGCGTGTAGTCGAGTTCGGCTTTGAATATCTCGGCGAGTCGGGTTCGGGTTTGCATCGCGATATCAAGCGGTCGCGGATACTCGCTGACGTAGCGTTCGTACACACGAATCGCGTCGCTCAGAACGCTAACCTCGTCGTACAGCTCCCCTGCGGTGAGCAGTGCCTCACGACTCAGCACAGGATCTGTTGCCTCGGCGGCGATTCGCTCGTGCTCGGCCGCAGATCGTGCAACCTGCCCGTCCTCGCGATAGACGAAAGCCAGCTGTTTCGTTGCCTCGGCGCGCAGTTCGTGTTCCGGGTGCGACAGCCGAAATTCTTCGAGCACCCCGGACGCCAGTGCCCAGTCCTGAAGCTTGATCAAAGCGGCCGCGGCATCGTATTCAGCCGACGTACGAATATCCGACGTTGGGGCGACATCCTTGATTCGCAGGAAGTGTTCGGCGGCCGCGCGATAGTCCTCCAGGAGGTTGGCCTGCTCTCCTTGTTTGTAAATAGCCGCAGCCAGCCCATCGACGACCGCGGCCCGTGATTCGTCATCGTCTGACGTAAGCGCCAGCACATTCATGTAGGCATGCTCTGCATTCTGGTAATCGGCAATATCGATCGACGAATGTGCGATGACGGCCCAGGCCGAACGCAATAACGCAGTATCCGTTCCGGGATACCGGTCGATGAGTTTCTGCGCCGATGCTATTGCGGCCTCGAAGTCTTTCATCTCGTAAAGGTCGTCGGCGGCCGCCCCAAGAACGACCGGCGCCTGCTCATGGTCCGCAAAGGTGTCGGCGAATCTGAGCGAACTCCTGACCGTCGATTTCTTGACCTCGAGCCGACGCGCCCCGGTTGCCTGTTCGAGATCCTGCCGATGTGCAAAAACGGCAGCATAGCCCGCAGCCGAGGCCTGCTCATGTTGCTCGTACTCGTATGCTGTTCGCTCATATTCGACAGCTGCCTCGCCAAAATCCTTATTCTCCAACAGTAAATCGGCGAGTTGATAATTAACCTGCGGCGACTGCTCATCCCTGGGAAATGAATACAAGAACTGGCGGTACCAGCGTTGCGACTCAAAGAAGTTCGCCGCCTGATCGTCAACGAGGTTTACGTTTTGGTAAAGCGCGTGATAGTGGCCGGCCAGATCTGTCAGATTCGTCTTGAGAAACCCGACGACCTCCCCGGTTTCGTCAACATCGAAGTAATTCCAATAGTCCGCATCCAGCGCATAGTTCAGCGCGAACTCCTTTTTTGCCTCGACGACGAGCAGCGGGAACCCGGCCTCGCCGAATATTTCGACCACACGCATACTGAAATGCGGAGCAACCTTGTGGAACGGATTGAGTCGGACGAAGGATTTGTACACCGACGCCGCGTCGTCATAGCGAAGCTTGCCAAAGTAGAATTCTCCCAGATTGCCGTAGATCTTGTCGGCATAGCTGCGGTGACCGTTAGCCGAAAAGTACTCGTCCACGACTTCGGCGCCGCCGATATTCGAGAAACTGAGGCTGATTACGCGAAAAGTGTCCGCTACCCGGTGTTCATCGTTTTCTGCATAATCCTCATCGAAGTCGTAGCCAATCGACAATCGGTAGTCGAGCATGGCCATATAATTGTGCAGCGCCTCTACATACATGCTCTGCTTGTACAGTGTCCACCCGAGCTTATATAAGGCCAGTTCAAAATAGGATGAGGTGCTGCCCATCCTGATGATTGCGCCGTAGGCGTCTTCAGCGTCGAGGAATTTTTTCCGCACGAAGAAATACTCGCCTCGCCGGAACTGAACCTCGTCGACGTAATTCGAGTATGGGTACTCGGCCACAAGGCGATCCATTACAACCATGGCATCATCAGGCTGCCCGATCTCATCGTACGCACGTGACATCTGGTAAAGTACTTTGTCGTTGCGTTCGTAGTTCGGATACTTCTCGAGTATTTGTCGATAGGTCTTGATTGCTTCGCGTGGTCCGGTCGGGACGGCACCGTTGCCCGCCTCCGGCAGCTGCACGTCGAACTGCGTCTTGGTCGACAGTAGTTCTTCCCGTCCCGTCGCCCGCCTTTCGAAATCCTGATCGGACTCCGACGGTTCGACCGGCCCGGTCGTTTCTGCTCCGGTCACAGTCGCCGCGGATTGCTGTGCGGCTTCCGGCGCCGCCATCTCGACGATGTCCCCGCTGCCGAGCACACCGTAAGCCTGCTCGATCTGCAAGTCGGCAAGACGTCGCATTGCCTCGGGCGTTCGCGCGCTTTCCGACGTCTCTTCCAGATAGCGGCGATAACTTTGTGCCGCACGATCGAGGCTGTCTTCGAGGTATACCTCTTCGACGTCCGCCGTGACATCCTGTAGTTCGGCGAGCGTGCCCTGGGGACTCGTCGTTGCACAACCACTGGCCGCCAGACAGGCAACGGCGATGATGACGTTGCGCTGCCGCATCACTGTTCGCCCACTTTGGCCTGGGCCTGGGTCGCGCGGTCGTAACTGTCGGCCAGTGCGAACCGCGCCTTGTCCCTGTAATTCTCGAGTCGCCCGCGTCGCGCAATCAACTCTTCGATGGCCACGACCTCCAGCAGGTGTCCCTGACGGGCCATGAGCCGGTCGATCTTCTCGACGGCCATCTGTGCATGAGCGCGTAGCCGCTTGATCGGCTTCTCATAACCCACAAAGCTGTGCGTCGCGGCCTGCCGGGCACGCACGTATTGATCGTATTTATCCTGCAGGATTGCCATGGCACTGTCGAGGCCACGCAGGTTCTCGTCGAATTTTGTCAGGCGATCGTGAAACTCGGTCTCGAGCGTCCATGTCAGCAGACCCTTGAGGCGCGCCAGTCGCCTTTTCGAGGACTCCGCAGCCGGCGAGCTCAGGCCATGCAACTGCGTTTCGATTTGCTCGATCCGCCGCATAATGGCCTGCTCTTCGCGCGTCGCGAGAAACTTCGGTTGTGGTTTGGTGAGCATGTCGTCACGGCGTTGCACGAGCATTTTGTGTTGCTCGATACGCAAGCGCATTCTCGAATCCAACTCGCGAAATTCTGTGTCCACATCCGGCAGGAGCGGCTCGTAATGAGCGTGGCGGATGTCCACCATTTCATCGAAGGAGTCGAAACTGCCGTTCCAGGCGATCAGCTTGCGGCGCAGGTCCGCAAGATCCAGGTAATTCTGCAAGCCGGTCTGAAAATCGTGCGATGCGAGCAATTGCATCAGGTAGTACGTTTCCGGTGTTTCGGGCAGAGCGCGCAGGCGAATAACCCAATCCTTGTCCTTGCGGATTTCCTCTCGGATCAATGCCTCCAGGAACTTGCCTTCCCGGATGCTCTCGATCGAAGCATTGAGCTTGTCGACTTCGGCTCCGAATGAATCCAGCGCGCGTCCGTAGAATACTGCCGCGCGGCCGTGCACGTTCAGTTTGCCGTAGGCATACGGCAACGCGAGCATCGCCTCCTGCGTGGCCCGATCCGTAACTTCACGGTCGGCCAGTATCTTCCACGGAACCACAGCTCTTTCGAAGTTGTCGATCGACAGGTTGGCCCAACCCGAACTCAGCAGCGCCTGGTTGGAGAACGGACCGTCGAGACGTACGCGATTCAGAAACGGGACGGCTTTGTCGTATTCGCCGTCCTCGAGAAAGATTGTCCCGAGTACGAGATTTGATTTGTCACGAATTGCCATTTCGGCCGGATCATCTGTCGTGACCTGTCCGGCTCTCTCCAGTTGTTCAAGCGCTGCCTGCCGCTGATTGTCCTGCAGATAGGCGATGCCGAGATTGTAAGCCGCGAAAGCACCAAAACTGTCCGAACCCTGCAAGCCCTTGAGAACGTCAATCGAGTCCGCCGCACGCCCCTCTGCCAGATAGATATTCGCCCGCAGGAATTCGATATCGTCGCGAATCGATGCAGGTATTTTGCCATCGATACGGCCGAGTGCTCGCAGCGCGTCCGTGATCTGGTTCTTTTGAAAGTGGATTCGGGCCAGTCTGTACGCCGCATCGTTGCGCACGACTTCATCGACGGCGCCTTCGAGAACAGCCTTGATCGCACGACCTGCGCGATGGTGCATTCGATAACGCAGCTCGAAATCGCCAAGCGAGAATTCGGCGTCGTCGATATGATAATAGAGAGTGTCGAGTTCGGGCTCGTCGATCTCGTCGTACTGTTTGACTTCGGTATCAAGCCGTTCGAGGGCCTCGAAGAATTGCCCCTGGTGTGCATAGTAAAGCGCTTCGCCGAAGTACAAATCCTTCAGATCTTCACCTCGACTTGGACTCGTTGCCAGACCAACAGACAGCAGCAGCCCGATCACACACAGCGGTGCCCGGCCCATGGTCTACCAGTCTCCGACCTGAATTCCGCTCGCTCCGAGACCGGGCCCGGCCAGGGTGATGCCAAGCGCTTTTGGCTTGACACCCTTGGCAAAACCAAAAGTGTCCGACAGGCTGAAGTCCTTGCCGCTCTTCAGCTTGCCCATCATGGTGACGCGCAGTTCGTGGTCGCCGGTGACGATGTTGCCGGTATAGACACGCTGCACGCCGCCTTTTTGCAGCGCCTCCAGTTCCTGAAAACTGTAGATGTGGTGGGTGGCCATTTCTCCGTTAATCTCGATCTGTAGCGCATCGAGCCGAAATGCCTCATCCTCGGCCATCGAGACGAAAACCGCGATTTGCGTGTTCGATGGGTACAGTAATCGTTCTTCGAGATTGCTGAGCTCCGACGCGATATTCAGTACGTCGGATTTGATTTCCTGAACCTGGCCATCGAGGCTGCGCAGCTCGTCGCCGGATATGTCCTGCGCGCTGCCGGGGGCTGCCAGGCCCGCGGCCAACAGCGCGAGCACGAACGTACGTATCGGTGTCGACATCTCCAAAGTCCCTTTAATTTACATAATCCATTTGTAAATGCCGGCAAGGCTAAACCTCGCGGCAGCGCTGCGGGCAATCGATAGTGTTGAGGAATTGACTTGCTTTATCTGTGAACTGCGACACAAATCCACGGCACTGCAGAATCATAGTATTCGGCGTGGAACAGGATCGTGCCGTTGAATGCAATCTTTCAGGAAGTTGGAACTACCATTTACGACGCCTTCGTATGGCCCGGTAATTTCCTTCTGTCAGAGCTTGTCGGACTTGCTCCGCATCTGGCGGCGGATCTCGGGCTTGTCGATCCGCAGCGCTCAGCCGTGCTGCTGGCATTTGTCTCACTCGCGGCCTGGACATTGTTGATCCTGGTTGTTCTGAAAATCGTCAAGCTACTGCAAGGCTTCGTCAGAATCGTCAATTCAACGCTGCGGATTATCGTCTTTCGCATCTCATTGGTGCTGGCAAATGCGAAGACGAGGCTCGTGTGCAAACTTCGGCAGTTGATTCCGCGTCGATCACAAGATGCTGCTGCCCTTCTGGAGGTGGAGCTCGACGACCGCGACATGGCGGTGCTGCGATCTGCCGCGGCGCGCGGACCCGGATTTACAACCTCCGCACCCGAATTGGCTGAACAATTACCACTGCGGCCAGCTCAGATCCAGCGGAGCCTCGACCGCTTGAGAGGAAACAAAATGCTCGAGTACGTCATCGGCTCGACCGACGGCTTCGACAATTATCGTGTCAGCCAAATGGGCACGGCGTTTGTCCTGAACTGGGAGCGTCAGGCGCGCAAACCGTAATTTCCCGGTCATTCGATCCTGTTACTCCTATAATCTGTCTGTCGGATCGCGCGTGCTACGTATCCGCGCAACAATGACCCAACAAAAGACCCGTAATTAATGATTGAGGAGTAGACCATGAAGTCACGACTTGTAGCTGTTCTAGGCATTATTCTGCTGGCGACACTGGGTAGCAATTCTGTATCGGCGCAAGACCACGAGCGCAACTGGGAGACCGGCAACATTGTCCAGGTAACGAACGTCCACATAAAGGACGGTATGTTCAACGCCTACATTAATGATTTGAATAATGTCTGGCGTAAATTCCTTGACGAGCAAATGAAAGACGGATCGGTCATCGATTATGGCGTCTACTCGAACCCGAATTCGCGCAGAGGCGAGCCTGATCTCATCCTGACCGTAACCTACGCCAACTGGGCCGCATTCGATCGTGGCGTCGAGTACTTCGAGGAAATCGGATCCAGGGTCCTTGGCTCGCCGGAAGACATGCGAAAGGCCAATATCGATCGCGGCGAATTACGCGAGATTGGTAGCACCACGGTTCTCCAGGAAATAAAATTCAGGGACTGATGACTCAGAGATCGCCTATCGTATGGAGTAGCGCGCTGTGAGAACCGGAGTCTCCAGGCAGGCGCGCCGACTTGTCGTCGGCATCGGCGTCATTTGGCTGCTGGCCGCGTGCGGCCAGCAGAGCCATGCCGACGCGGCGCCCGATAAGGTGGTCACGCTGTTATTTACGAACGACATCGAAAGCGCCTACGAATCGGTGCCCGCCTGGTGGCTGGAAGACATAGAACGCATCGGTGGCATCCCCGAACTGGCAACACTGATCAACACGATTCGTGACGAGGAACCGAATGTATTCCTCTTCGATGCCGGCGATATTTTTACCGGCGCGCTATCGCGCCTCACCGATGGCGCCCTGATGTTCGAATTCATGATTTCCATGGGCTACGACGCCATGGCGATCGGCAACCACGAGTTCGACTACGGCGAGGCAAAGCTCGAATGGCAGAAGAACCGTGTGCCTTTCCCGGTTCTGGGCGCAAATCTGTATTACAAGGACACCAAGTTCCCGTTCGCGCAACCGCATGCAATTATCGAACGCGACGGCATTCGCATCGGCGTCGTTGGTATTCTCGGCCAGGATGCCGCCAGCACCGCGGTCGCACGCGACCACATCGATGAACTGGATGTTACCGACCCGGCAGAAGCCGTCGCCCGGTCTGTCAAGGAACTCCGCGATGATGTGGACCTGATCGTATTGCTGACGCACATGGGGCACACGGCTCCGATGCAAACCGATGCGGAAGCAGACCCGCGCCTCGCGCGCGATATCGATGCGGATCTGGCGCTGGCCGGCTCGGTGGAAGGAATTGACGTGCTGTTTGGAGGCCATGCCGATGCGGGCACCCCGGAGCCCGTTGTGCAACCCGAGACCGGCACGATTGTGATGCAGACCTACGGGCAGGCCACCTACCTGGGCTTCCTGCAATTGACGCTCGATGGCCTGAGTGGCGAAATAAAAAGTTACGACGGTGGCCTGATCCCTGTCGATGCGACCAGTCTCGAGCCGGATCCCGTCATTGTTGCGAAGAACGCGCGCTACGAGCAGGCGTTTCCGGAGATCATGCAAGTCGTCGGTCGCAACGAAGCGCGACTTAACCGCAAGTACTTTGACGAATCCGATATCGGCAATCTCATTGCCGATATCAAGGTATATAGTACCGGCGCCGATATCGGCCTGATGCATCCCGGCGGTATTCGCAAAGACTTGCCGAAGGGGGATATCCGCATTCTGGACATCCTGGATACGAGTCCTTTCGTCGATGATGTCGTTGTTGTCGAGATGACAGGCGCGTTGCTGAAGCGCGCGCTCGAGCAGTCATTTTCGCATTTGCGCGGCCTGATGCAGGTCGCCGGCATTGAAACCGTCTACGACACCTCCCGGCCGGTCGGTACTCGACTCATCTCGGTCACTCATCGGGGCCGAGCGATTCAGGATACGGATACATTCGAAGTCGCAGTATCGGGCATCATCGCGCGCGGTGGCGACCACTTCGACATGTTTCTCGAGACGAAAACCTTACGGGAATACGTGCCACTGTCCGAACTGATGATCGCCTACTACCGTGAACATGGCAGCGTTGCGGTACCTGTCGCCGGCCGCCAGAAAGACCTGGCCACAAACGACTGAAGTAGTCGGTTTCCTGATCAGTCGTCGACATCCTCAACGTTGATCTGTCCCGTGATCCTGCGCCAGACATGTGACCAGGAGACACCGACGGCAAGCACAATGGCGAAACCAACGAGCAATATCCAGGTGACCGCGGACACCGATTCAATTTTCAGCAAGCCGATATCGACTAGTAACCAGATAAGCGCGCCCAGTACCAGGCCCGCGAGCGCCACGCCAAGCGTGCCCAGCGCCCTCCACGTCGCGATCCAGTACACAACCCAGCCGATCAGCAATACGGCAACCAACAGAAGGTGCAATGGGCCGAATGCGCTGTCGGCAATAGCCGCCGTTATCCAGTGATACGCGGATTGTCTGCTCGGGTTATACGTCAGCAAGACCAATGCCAATGCGGCGACAAACCGCCATAAGAAGCCGATGGCCGTCAAGCCGCCGGAATGCGTGTCATTCTTGTCTGCCATCTCGGGTTCCTTTCTCGGTATCGAAGCTCAGGCGCTCGCCTGGGTGACCGTTCTTGCCATCCTTCTCGCGAAAAAATATATGCGTTGCAGCTTTTCCGCAATGTCCATTTCGATTGTATAAGCTTCGATCCGATTCGGTTCGTTAAGGACCAATCGCTTCGCTTCATGGATAGCGGCCGAGTTCGCAATGCGCGCGATCTCTTTTTTCATGTCGGTCACCGATCTCGCCGCTTCCACGCTGTTTTCGGACACGGCCTGAATGGCGGCATCCACAGAGCGCGTGACGATTTCATGAAAACCGTTCAGAACCTTTTGAGTTGGCGTGCTCACCGATACCTGTTTTTCGATTCGGCGGCGGCCGAGTTCAACCAGGTTTGTCTCGATCACGTCGCCGATATTTTCAAGATCATTAACAGCATCCATGAGACGCAACAACTCCTCGGTCTGCTTCTCGGAAAGCTCCAGGCGGCTGATCTTGCCCAGATAGGTCACGATCTCGGCATGCAGCGCGTCCACTCGCTCGTCAATCTGTTGTATTTCCTGCAGCGTCGCAGTATTGCCATGCAGGATCGCCGGCATGATTCTCGACAGCATCTCCTGCGCTTGTTCGCCCATGTGCCTGATTTCAAGGCGCGCATGATCGAGGGCGAGCGAAGGCGTCGCCAGCAAACCATCATCCAGGAATCTGGGCCTGATAATGGCCTCCTCGTCCAGTGGCCGGTCCGGTACCAGCCATTCCACGAAACGGGCAATCAGTGTCGTAAACCAGATGAAGATCAGGGTATTCGCGATATTGAAGACCGTGTGGGCGTTGGCGATCTGTCGGGGCGCCTCGGCGGCCAGCCGTTCGGTACCAACCAGTTCAGCATGAAGCGGGGAAATCGTTGTCACGAAAGCGGCCAGTTGATCGACGAAGCCCACCCACAGCAAGACGCCAGCAACGTTGAACAGGATATGTGTCGTAGCGGCACGGACTGCCTCTCGCGTCTTGCCGATGGCAGCAAGCAATGCAGTGACGCAAGTTCCGATGTTGGCACCAAAAGCCAGCGCAATGCCCGCCGGCAGGGAGATGAAACCCTGGCCTGCCATGACGATGACGATGGCTGTGGTGGCCGATGATGACTGGATCAGCGCGGTGAAAGCCGCCGCAACCAGTATGCCGATGAAGGGGTTCTCCATCGTTATCATCAGATCCAGAAATGGCTGAAAGCTGCGCAACGGCTGCATGGCATCGCTCATGACGCTCATGCCGAAAAACACGAGACCCAGGCCCATCAGGATCCCGCCATAGTGACGAATCATTCCCTTCTTCGAGAAGAACAGGAAACTAAAGCCGACAGCAATCATCAGCAATGCCGTCTTGGTGACTTTGAAAGCGACGATCTGTGCGGTGATCGTGGTGCCGATGTTGGCTCCCATGATCACGCCAATGGACTGGGAGAATGACATCAACCCGGCGGTTGTGAAGCCGACAACCAGCACAGTTGTAACCGACGAGGACTGGATGACGGAAGTTACAATTGCGCCGGTTAATGCTCCGGTGAAACGACTGGACGTCAACTTGGTTAGAATCGTCCTCATTCGATCGCCTGCGACGGCTTTCAGGGACTCGGTCATCTGATCGATGCCGAACAGAAACAAGGCGAGTCCACCGAAGAGCTCCATCGCCATCTGACCGACTGCCATCGTCGACGAGTCGCTCGCGGCGAACGCTGCCGTACAGCACAGCAGCATCACCGTCATCATGGACATGCGCTTGAGTTCCGCGGCTTGGATCATCAGCCTAAGTGGCGACCAGGACACTGCGCCTCACTCTTTCTTTTTTACTTTTTTGCTCTTGACGACAGTCACCGGCACAGGGCAAAGCTGCACGATCTGAGCGGCCTTGGACCCGATGAAGAGATGTTGCATTCCTGTGCGCCCCTGGCTGCCGACAACTACCATCCAGGGATCCAGCTCCTCCACCACCTCCAGGATGCGAGTCACCGGGAGCCCAACGACCATCAGCCGCTCTGCCTCTTGCAGGGCTTTGAGTTTCGGGTGAGCGGCACTCACGCGAACGATGAATTCGTCGAATGCTTCCGCGGCGGTGTCCTGGATTCGGCCAACACGCTTTTTCTTGATCAGCTTCGAGTAGTAGCCGGGCATCTCGCCCGGATCATGAACCACGTGCAGCACCATGACTGCAACCGACATGATGTCCGCCAGCTCGCACGCGTGGACCAGTGCGGCCTCGGAATGGAACGAAAAATCCACCGGTACGAGAATGACCCGGCCGCCGCCCTTGCTCCGGGCGGCGTGTGCGCGTTCAGATATTTCTTCGCTCGTTGTTGCGAGATGCACGCTTGGTGTGTTCATGTAGCTGTCGCAGTGTCGCAGTCGTGTCAGGCCAACATCATAACCCGGATCATTATTCCTCGGGCATCACCTGTGCGGACTCGATGTGTTACGCCTTGACACTGGCTTTCATAAAGGCCTTGATATACGGCTCCGCTTCGCTAATTACGCGTTGTATTGACGGTCGCGAGGCCAGCCGATCCCAGTAGGCGCTGATGTTCTCATACTGATCGAACGGGGCGCTTCGCTGAGCGTAAAACAGGGCAGGCGTCGCAGCACAGTCGGACATGCTGAATTTCTCACCGTTTGCGTACGGCTGATCAGCCAGTTCCTGTTCCATAAGTCCGTACATGGTATCGATGCGAAACTTCGACGTATCGATGCGCTCCGGGTCGCGTTCAGACTCCGGTTTCATAGACTGGAATAACAGGGTGCTTACGGAGTCGTTCAGGTACAGATCGAACATGCGGTCATTGAACCGAATCTTTCGCTGCTGCTCCGCATCACCGAAAATAAGTTTGGGCTCCGCGATTTCATCCAGATACTCGATGATAATGCTCGACTCCGGAATCAAGTGATCGTCATCGGCGACCAGCACGGGTACCTTGCCCAGCGGGTATACATCCCGGAATTGAGCCCGCTTCTCGGGATCCATAAGCTCTACGACGTGCCGCTCGAATTCCAGTCCCTTCTCGTACATTGCGACCAGAGCTTTCTGACAATAGCTGGATATCGGATGGTAATAGAATTTCATTGCTCAACTCCTCAAGCGAATACGATTCGGTGTCAAGCTAACAATAAGTGAAATGGCAGCGCAGGGCGAGTTCGACTTTGATCGCGTCGAATCCTGCATGCTGATGTCTTTCAGCGCAGGCGCGACATGAGCACCGGCAAAAATTACTTGCCGTGTATCACCAGGACCTCGTTGCTGATCAAGCCCTGAATCAGGAAGTTTTGCAGGTGACGACGCACTGATGACGTCGCCTCCTGCCCTTTAGCCACCAGCAGCACATCCGTGGATGTGCGAACGTCATCGGCGAGAATCATGACGTCCGTCAAGCTGCCAATGGTAGTCAGCACGGGCGCTGCAGTCGCCGCATCGCCGAGCAAGGATTCGAGCGCCGCGAGTATGGCGGGATCGTAACATTGCTGTTGCTTCCTGAGTCGATGCAGCGCATCTGCACTGCTTGCGCCCGAAGACTCAAAAGCGTCGAAATCCAGGATCACTCTCATCAGTCTCGCACCCAGTGGGATATCCTCACCACTCGGGCCGTCCGCCGGGTGGCCGGTGCCGTCGAAGTTACGCTCTTGATACCGAACCGATTCGGCGATGACATCCATTCTTGGAATGGCGGCCAGCAAATCAGCGCCCACTTTGGCGTGCGCGACGAACTCCTGCAGATCCTCGGCCGACAAATGAAATCCGCCCGCCTTCCGTTTGACGAGTTCCTCAGCCACGGTCACACATCCCAATTGCGACAACAGCGCAATACTCTCGAGCTGCCAGATGTCCGCAAGCTTCATGGCGGTCGCAAGGCGATGCATGAGGTGCTTATGGCGCGTCGTACGGCCGAAGACTTCCGGATTTGTCAGTGACAGAATTTCTGCAAGCGCCTTGATGCTGCCGCGTAATGTGTTTTCCAGGAGGTCACGTTCCGCAACAATCAGCATATGCCGGCGAATACCTTCCTTGACGGCCTCGCTAAGCGCAGTGTTTTCACACGGCTTGTTGAGGAATCGGAAAATATCGCCATGGTTCACCGCATCTACAGCGGTTTCCTGATCGGCGTTTCCCGTCAGCATCATGCGAACTGTGTCTGGCCAAAGCTGTTTGACTCGAGACAGGAGTTCAACACCGTTCATGCCGGGCATGCGCATGTCCGAAACGATGACAGCGAAATTATGCTCTCCGTGCAGCAACTGCAGCGCCGCTTCGCCGCCTTCGGCAACATGGACGTCGAATTGCTTGCGGAGACCCCGTCGAATCGACTGCAGGACGTTGGGTTCGTCATCGACAAAGAGCACTTTTTCAGTCATCTGCCTTCACCTCACCGTCGACAGCAAGATCCTGATACAGCCTCTGCCACGCATCCAGGCGATCAGCAACATGCAGGGTCTCAAGGTACTCGACATCCACACCCTGCGCGGCGCCGCTACCATCGCCCGTTACAATCGCCAGGGCGGCGTGCACGGCGGTCAACGGCGAAAACTCACTGCAGGAATAGGCGGACGGCGTGTGGTGGTAGGCAACTGCGGCAATTATCGGATCGGGCAGCCCCCAGAGGCCGACTAGATACGCCCCGACCTCCATGTGACTCTGACCGAACACGTCTCGCTCGACTTCCCAGTCGGACGCTCCGGGTCGCCGGGCGGCTTGCCACGCGTCAACAGTCTCGTTTGCCAAATTGCTGGCCAGCACGAACAAGCCGACATCCATCAGCATGCCTGCCATGAATGCGTAATCCCCTGTCAATTTGTCCTGCGTTTCCTGTATGGCAATCGCTTTGGCCAGTGCGCCAACCTGTGCGCTTCTCGACCAAATGGACTGCAAGTCCATCTTCTTGCTTATGTTTTCATCGAATTGAGAAAAGACACCAGACGTCAAAACCAGCGTTCGGATCACGTCGACACCCAACAGCATTGTCGCTTGAGCCGGCGTAGCAACATGCTGTGTCAGCCCGAAGAATGCAGAGTTGACGAGCTGCAGGATCTTCGCCGTCATTGCAACATCCGACTCGACAATTTCGCCGATTTTTTGCAGCGAGGCATCGTCGGACTGCAATTCCTCCATGATCCTCGCGTATTGTTCCGGCAGGCTGGGAATCGAAGACATTTCTTTTACGCGAGTCGCAAGTTCCTCATCCTCGAGCAACTCGCGCAGCATGCACGCCCGGCGCACTGTTTCGATGAGAACTCCGGCATCGCAGGGCTTTGCAAGGTATTGGTGGGCATTCTGGATGCAGCGATAGATCATCTTTTGATCTGTCTGACCCGACAGGGCAATTCGGATCGCGCCGGGCAGCTTGTCTTTTACCGTCGACAGCAACTGCGCACCATCCATTCCCGGCATGCACATGTCGCTGACGATAACATCGCACGGCGTCACTTCAATTTTCGCAAGCGCCTCCGCGCCGCTGCCGACAAAGTCCATCTCCCAGTCGTTGCGCATGGAGCGCATCATGCGTCGAATGCCGCTCAGGATGTTCGGCTCGTCATCGACAAACAGCACACGCATCATGCAACCACCTGCATCGCTTCCTCGACATCAACTTCCAGCGGTAGCGAGATCACAAAAGTGGTGCCCTCTCCTTCAGTTGTCTCAAACCTCAGATCGCCCTTGTGTCCACTGACAATAGTCTTGTACGCCATTGTCAATCCCTGCCCGGTCCCCTTACCCACCTCCTTGGTCGTGAAGAACGGATCAAAAACGCGATCTCTGATGTGCTTCGGTATGCCGCCGCCGGTATCCGTTATTCGAATCTCGGCAAAGTCTGGCGTGCAAGCGGTGCTGACGGCAATCGTGCCCTTGGCATCGGATCCATCTTCCAGGACATCGGCGATCGCATGTGCCGCGTTCACGATCAGGTTCAGGACGACCTGGCTGATCTCCTGCGGCATGCAGGAAACGGCCGGCATATTCTCATCGAAATCGGTTCGGACCTCGGCGACATACTTCCACTCGTTCGACGCCACTGTGATCGTGCTCTGCACAGTCTTGTTGATGTCGACCAGCTCCTGGTTCTTGCCACCGGGGTGCGAGAATTCCTTCATTGCGCGGACGATATTCGTGATGTGCGTTATGCCCTCCAGCGACTGATCTATGGCCGCTGGCACTTCCTCGGCGAGGTATTCGGGATCCACTGCCTGGATCAAATCGCCCGCTTCCTGAATCAGTTCAGGCGTTAGTGTGTTGTCACGAGCCGCTGCGTGCAGTCGTTGAAATACGCTGATGAGATCAATGACCTCGACCATCGTTTCCTTGATGAAGCGCGTATTGTCCCCAACGTATTGCGCCGGCGTATTGATCTCATGCGCAATTCCAGCAGCCAGCTGTCCTATCGACTCGAGCTTTTGTGCCTGCATAAGCTGATCTTCGAGTGTCTTTCTTTGTGTGATGTCCGACACGATCGCCAGGGCAACGGGTCGATCAAGAATATTTGACAGCTGTAAATTAATTTCCACCGGATACGTTGAGCCGTCTGCGCGTCGGTGAACGGACTCATATACAACGAGTTTCCGGTGGCTTTCCGCAAGATCCATTAGCCGGTCGCAGAGCTGCTCCTCGGTGAGTTCCGGGGTGATATCTATCGGTGACATCTCTTTCAGTTCGTCGCGCCCGTAGCCAAGATGCTCACACGCACCCTTGTTCACATTGATTATGCGTAGCGTGGGAATATCGATGACAAACATTTCGTTGAGTGATTCATCGAGTAATTCGCTTAGCTGGGAAGCGTGCTTCTTCGCCTCCAGGCTGAGTGTGTGCTCGGCCGCGATGCGCACATCGAAAAATATTGTCAGGTGTGTAACGCCGAGTATGAGCAACGCTGCGAGCGCCAGCTCCATAGCCATCGATGGATTACTCACCGGCTGGCTTAGCAGATGGGCACTGTCCAACGGTTCGTAGCTGACTGCGGCCATGCCGGTGTAGTGCATCCCGCAGATCGCCAGTCCCATGGTCAACGCTGCGGCCAGTTTGAGCCGCGTTGGGTTTCTGGCACTCGATGTATTCTGCACCAGTGTAAAAATGATCCAGATTGCCGCCGTTGCCGCCACTACGGCGATGACTACCGAGATAGCCAGGATCGTCGGATCGTAGACCATCTTCGCTTCCATGCGCATGGCCGCCATCCCCGTGTAATGCATGGTAGCGATGCCGCCGCCCAGCAAGACGCCGCTAAGGCCGATCTTCATGAAGCTCGTTGTTTTTCGAGAGGCAACCCAGATGGCAAATGCCGAGGCGATGATCCCGACAAGAAGTGAGAGCATTGTGATCGAAATATCGTACGTGTACGACATGCGCATTTCGAAAGCCAGCATGCCAACAAAATGCATGGTCCAGATGCCAATACCCATCGAGACACTGCCCGCAGCCAGCCAGAACAGCGCAGCCTTACTACTGTGCCTCGCGACACGAGCTGACAATTCAAGCGCTGTATAAGAAGCGATTACCGCGACCATAAAGGACACGGCAACCAGTGTGGGATTGTACGTTCCGGTCATCATCTGGCAGCCTCACAATCAGATTCCGCGAACAACCGTTGCGACACTGACTATCAGGATCATTCGTAAAACACAGAACAAGCTGCGATGAGAGCAATCAACGGCTGGGGGGTTCTCTGTGTTCGGTTATCGGCCAAAATCAAGCGTTCTTGAGTCCTAAACGAACAAATGTCGAATTCGCGCTTGATGAGCTATGAGTGTCGGCCGCTAATCCTCTTGTTCGGCGAAGCCAGGGTCAGGACCCGGACCATGACTTCCACCAATTTCGGAAGCGTCGCCATTCGACCTCGACGTGGTCGCGCTGCGACTGGTCGAGCCTGTCGCCGCTGTTGATATGATGCTCGTACTCCGGGTTGCCTTCCAGCACCATCAGGTACTTGTAGTAAAGAACGAGGTCCGGCCCCTCGTCGAACTTTGAAAGTACGGCAAGCGCCTGATCAAGCTCGTTGGCAAGTTGCAACGCCGCGGCATCTCCTTTCGCTGCCTGCAGGCTCAGATCGATCAGCCGCAGTACTTGATTGGGTAAAGCGTTTCCGACCCCTGTAATCGCACCCTTCGCACCACAATGAACGAAACCGTGAACAACCTGCGTATCGACACCAACCATGAGTGTCAATTCGCTATTGTTGTTTGTAATATTTTCGGCGGCATAACTGAGGCCGGCGGCACCGCCAAACTCTTTAAACCCGACCAGGTTGGGATGCTCGTTTCTCAATTCGAAAAACAGATCCGCCTTTGTTTCAAAGCCGTAATACGGGCTGTTGTAGATAACGGCAGGCAGATTATCCGCCGCCTTAAGCACGGCTTTGAAGTGCATCCTTTGGGCGGGCAGCGACGTACTTCTGGACAGCACCCGAGGTATGACCATCAATCCGTCGGCGCCGCAGTCCCTCGCATGTTCCGCCAGCCGCACGGCCCGGGCGGTATTCTGAGCGCCGGTACCGACAATGACAGGAACTCGCGCCTGAACGAGAGCTTCGACACCCGTCCTGCGCTGAGCGTCGCTGAGTAGTGGCCAATCGCCCATCGATCCACAATAGACGACGGCCCGCATACCAACGTTGATCAGCTCTGAAGCCTTGGCAGCCAGGGCGTCGAAGTCGGGCTTTCCCGCGGCATCGCATGGCGTCATCAGTGCGGGTATACAACCGGAAAAAACAGTCTGGCCGGATAGCATGGTCTAAGGCTCGGAGGCTGCGCGCAGCGGCAGCTTTTCGTGCAGAAAATCGGTCATGAGCCCGTAAAGATGGCGCTTGGTGTTCGGTTTTTCGTCGATTGAGTGACTGCGATCCGGATAAGGCATGAAAGAAAATGTCTTATTGAGTTCTATGAGTTTGTCGACCAGTTGTTCGGCGCTCTGATAGTGAACGTTGTCGTCGGCGGTACCGTGGATGAGCAGCAGATCACCCTCGAGACCTTCGGCATGCGTTATTGGCGATCCCAATCGATAGCCCTCTTCATTGTCATCGGGCAGACCCATGAACCGCTCCTGGTAAATCGTATCGTACAGCCGCTGATCACTGACAAAAGCGATCGCAATTCCTGTGCGATAGATGTCCGGATAGCGAAACATCAGGTTCAATGTCATCTGGCCACCGCCACTCCAGCCCCAACTGCCAACGCGTTCCCCGTCCAGGTAGGCCCGCTCGGATAGCAACGCCCTGACTGCCGCGACCTGGTCGGCGGGCGACTGAATTCCGATCTGTCTGTAGATCGACTTTCTCCAGGCACGCCCCCGCGGCGCCGGCGTGCCCCGGCTGTCGACACTGGCAACGATAAAGCCTTGCTGCGTCAGCATCAGGTGCCAGAGATGGCGATCCGTGCGCCACTTCTTTGTCACTGTCTGGGCCGCCGGTTCGCCGTACACGAACACGAGCAACGGGTACTTTTTCTGCGGATCGAATTCCGGCGGTTTCATCATCCAGCCGTCCAGCTCGACCCCACCGCCGATTCCGATTTTGAAAAACTCTGTCTCTCCTCTGGGCGTGGCTTGTAACAGGCTTTCCACATTCCGATTGTCGACAATCACCCGGCGCGACGCATGATCCGGCAACGAAATCAAATCAACGGCTGGCGGCTTGTCCAGTGTCGAGAAAGTATGAAACGCCCATTTCGAATTTGGTGAGATCTCGTATTCGTGAAATCCGGAATCACCAAGAGGCGTTAGTCGCTCTACGCGAGGTTCGTCGAGCAGCGGCGACCTGAACAAATATCGGGCCGCATTATCGTCAGGTGAAGCGATGTAGTACACCCAGCCACTATGCGTATCGATATGCTCGACGCTAATAATATCGAACTGCCCCGGTGTTATGAGTTTCACACTCCTGCCATCGCGAGAGATCCGATACAGATGACGCCATCCGTCTCGCTCACTGAGCCAGGTAAAGTACTTCCCGCCTTCGAGCCACTTCACGTCTTCATTGACGTCGAGCCATGCCTCATCTTTGTCGGTAAAGATGAGTTGTGTCGCCCCGTCGCTTGCATTCGCAAGGATGACCCGGTTGGTATTCTGCAGCCGGTTCAGATACTGAATGATCAGTTGCTCGGAACTGTCAGCCCAGTCCATTTGTGGTACATAGTGCTGGCGTGGGTCGTCTTCGAGCGTTATCCAGATCGTTTGCCCGGTTTTGATGTCGACAACACCTACGCGTGTTGCTGAATTTGTCGTGCCGGCCTTGGGGTACTGCAGTGGAATCGGATGAGAGTAAACATCATCGGTGTTCTTCATCATATAGAACGTGCCAACACCCTCTGTATCGAACTGCCAATAACAGAGTCGCTTCGAATCGGGGCTCCACTTAAATCCGTCACGCAGTGAAAACTCCTCCTCGTTAACCCAGTCACCTGTTCCATTGACGATGAGTTCCGAGCCGTCATGAGTCAGTTGCTTTGTTGTGACTCCATCGATGCTTTCGATATAGATGTTGTTTTCGTACATGTAGGCGATCTGCTCGCTGTCGGGCGAGAACTTGGCGTACATCAACGATGAGGGCCTGGCACCGGACGCAAGCTGACGCAAGTCTGAGGTCTGCAGATTCAGCAGCCAGTAGTCACCGAGAGACTCAAAACGGCGAAACTTGACGGTGTTCGTGTTGATCAGCAGAAAACGACCGTCGTCGGACCAGGCATAGTCTTTGATCTCGAGCGGCTTCTCGGCGCCCTCGGGCACCAACTGCATTGCGTTGACCAGAACTGCCTGCTCGCCCGTCGCCGAGTCGTGCTCCACAATATCAAAGCCGTCGGCCACCGATTCGGAGGTCTCGACTGTCGTGTAGCGGACACCATCCTGCAACCATTTGCTTGGCACTTTCTCGTTGAGTTCGAACTCCTCGTCATGGAAGATTCGATCGATGCTGAGAAGGTTCGATGCTTCCGCAGCCATGAGTGGTGGGCTGCATACGATTGCCGCCGCAAGCAGAAAGTCCCGATTCAGTTTCATCATCATGCTCACCTGCCGTACTCGGCAACGGCTGTGCCGAGGGCATCCATATTCGGGGAAATTCCCAGTCCCGGCTCGTTCGAGGCAACCATGTGGCCGGACATTCGCTGCGGCGCGCCCGTTGCGTTCTGCACGGTGACATAGCTGTTGAAGTCAGTCGCCGAGAATCGCAGGGACTCTGGTGTCGAATGGGCCAGATGCGCAATCGCCGCAGTAATAATGTCTCCGCCCCAGCTGTCTTCGATCGTCATCGGTATGTTCAGCGACACGCAGAGATCGCGAATCTGACGCGCTTTTGTCAGTCCCCCGACCTTTGAAATCTTTAGATTGATGACGTCCATCGCACCATCGGCATGACCACGAAGCAGTGCGTCGATACCGTCAATGTTTTCATCCAGTATGAACGGCAGAGAGGTACGACGCCTGATTGCCAGGCAATGCTCGTAGGATCGACAGGGCTGCTCAATGTAGACATCCCGATCACGAACAGCGTTAACCACCCGGATCGCGTCGTCTACGCGCCAGCCTGTGTTGGCATCAGCGACGAGGACCTCGCCGCCCGTCAGTATGTCCGCTGCGGCGTGAATTCGGTCGACGTCGTCCTTTGGATCACCACCCACCTTGAGTTGAAACTTGCTGTACCCGTCTGCGCGATGCGCGGCAACGTTTTCCGCCATTTCATCGGCCGGCCGTTGGCTGATCGCGCGATACAGTGCGACACTGTCCCCGAATTTTCCGCCCATCAGATCGCAAACCGATTTTCCAGCCACTTTGCCGAGCAGATCCCAGCACGCCATGTCGATGGCCGACTTGACGTATGGGTGTCCCAGCAGCGCCCTGTCCATCAACTGATTCATGGGTCCGATCGCGGTCGGATCCTGTCCAAGGATCGTCGCTGAGAGCTCACCGATTCCGGCACGCGCTCCGGGCCCGAACGCGGGCAGGTAGAACGGCCCCAGCGGACATACTTCGCCATAACCGCAATGGCCGTCGTCGGTAAGCAACTCCACGACGGTGCTGTCGAAGACTTCGACATACTTCCCCTCGGACCAGGAGTAGCGGCCCTCAACAAGTGGTAAGTCCACTTGATAGACTCGGATCGTGGAGATCTTCATAACGCCCTCTTTTCCGCTTCGATCCAGTCGGTCACCATGTCACCCAATACCGCGATAGGCAACGAACCGTTACCCACGACCATGTCATGAAAACGACGGATGTCGAATGACGAACCCAGCTCGGCTTCAGCCCTGGCTCTCAGTTCACGGATTTTGAGTTCGCCGATCTTGTAGGACAATGCCTGGGCCGGCCACGTGATGTACCGATTTATCTCTTTGTTGATTTCCGCAACGCTGAGGGCTGTGTTATCGAGCATGAAGTCCACGGCTTGCTGGCGTGACCAGCCGAACGCGTGCATGCCCGTGTCGACGACCAGCCGACAAGCGCGCCAGGCCTCGTAGGTCAGGCGGCCAAAATCACTGTATGGATCCTTATAGAAGCCCATTTCCTTGCCGAGCCGTTCGGAGTAAAGGCCCCAGCCTTCACCGAAGGCGGAGTGATTCAGATTGCGCCGAAACTCCGGCAGATCCAGTTCCTGTGCAAGCGCCGATTGCAGGTGATGACCGGGCACACCCTCATGCAACGACAGCGACTCCAGTGTGTACAGCGGTTCGTTTTGCAGGTCGCCGATTTTGACGAAATAGGTGCCCGAATCGGTACCGTCGCCACTTGGCGGTTTGTAGTAGGCGCCGCGATTCCGGTCGCCAACAATCTTGTAGGTTGCGCGCGGCAACAGTGTGAAGAATCTCGGCAGCTCACCCTCGGCCGTCTTGCTGATCAGGGCAGCGCGACCCAGCAGCTCCTGATCTGTCTTCGCGTAGAATCGGGGGTCTTCACGCAGGAAGTTGGCGAAATCCTTGAAGTCACCATCGAAGCCAACAGCATCGATGATGGATTGCATTTCGGCACGAATACGGCGGAGCTCCGTGACGCCGAGCTCATGTATTTCTGCCGGCAACATCTCGGTCGTCGTGAAATACCTGATCAGGTATTGATAGTAGCTGTCGCCGCCCGGGACAGACGTGATGCCAACTTCGCTGCGGCATGCCGGCAGGTATTCATCGACAAAAAAGTCCAGTAACTCCTGGTAACCCGGCACGACGACCGAATTGATAAGCGCTACGCCCTTGCTGACAAGACTCGAGCGCTGATCTTCGCTGACATTTCCCGGAAATCGGGTAAACGGCACGTAGAGCGCGCTGCTTTCGGCGTCGGCAACGATATGCACATCTATAGTCCTGGCATAATTTGCAATGCTCTCGCAGTGGTGCGTATAGCCCGCGACGATTGCTTCGCGCAACAACTCGATATGTTCGCGGTTGTAACGCGTGAAGTCGGCCAGGCTGATCAGGTAGTCGTCGTAGTCTTTCGCCGAAAGAAACACTGTGGTAGCTGGCGATTCGGCGAAGTAGGTGTGATAACCAAACAGGCTATTGATCGGAAACAAATGATCAGGTTGTTGATAGCTGTCGCGTTCGGTTTCCCGTTCGTATTTGAAGATTCGATAGGACAGGCGGTCATTCTCATCGAGTTCATCGACATCGATCGCAGCCAGTTTGCTGAGAATCTGCTCGTTGAATTGCTCTCGCCGTGCACGCGCCTCGGCAGTATGCTCTGTCAGCCTGCCATCCATGCGCCACGCGTCCGGATCCGTGCGAAAGAAGATTTTCTCGGCTACGGCGGCGGCCCAGTGCTCGTCCAGCAATGCGTGAAAGCTGTCTCCGGCATCATGCGGTCTATGCGCTTCTTCCGCGGAACAGGACATCATTGTGCAGGCGACGACAATCAGCGCCAGGGTTTGGGTGCAACGCATTGAAACCTCCGCAATCGACCAGTTACAGATTGGGTAACGTACCTCATCCAGCCGGGCTGCGCTGCGAGAAAACCGTTCCCAATTCGGTGATTGTAAGGCAATGTGGCGACTGGTCTGTTTCCTGTCTGCCGCCAGACGACGATAAACATGAAAAAGTTGCTGATCGTAATCGCGATCTTCGGTCTTGCTCTAATCGCCTTCGCCCATTGGATTTTGCCAGGTCGGGTCGAGTCCGGTCACAACGTCGTTCTGGCCCACGCTGATTATAATGTGAGTGATCGGGCCCTGAGGCTCCACGAAGCCCTGTTTGTTGCCGATCTGCACTCGGATTCACTGCTGTGGAAGCGCGACCTGATCGGGGAATCCAGCATCGGACACATGGATCTTCCCAGGCTCCGCAAGGGCAATGTCGCGCTGCAGGTATTTAGCGCGACCACCAAGAGCCCGGCCGGCCAGAACTACAACAGCAATGAGTCGGATTCCGACAACATCACTCTGCTCGCTATTGCATCGCTTTGGCCGATAAGGACATGGGGCAGCCTTTACCAGAGAGCTGTCTTTCAACTGGAAAAATTGCACGACATTGCCGACCAGAGTGAGTTGATTCTCGTAAGCAGCAAACGGGACATGCGCGATTTCCTGGCAAGAAGAGACCGCGGCGAGCGGGTCATTGGCGCTGTTTACCTCGTCGAAGGCGCGCACCCTTTGGAAGGAAGCCTGAAAAACCTCGATTTGCTATATGACCAGGGTCTTCGAATCGTCGGCCTTACGCATTTCTTCGACAATGAACTGGGCGGTTCACTGCACGGAATCAGCGGCGCAGGATTGAGCAACTTTGGAAAGTCGGTGGTACGCCGCGCGAATGAACTGAGCCTGATCATCGACGTCGCCCATGCGTCACCTCAAATGGTCGACGATGTCCTGGCTGTTTCGGATAGACCGGTCCTGCTATCTCACGGTGGCGTCCGGGCGAGCTGCGATTCGCCCAGAAACCTGGACGATGTCCTGATGCAGGAGATCGCTAACAAGGGTGGCTTGATTGGCATCGGGTTCTGGGCCGGTGCGGTCTGCGACATCACACCTGAGGGCGTCGTATCCGCGATCAGACATGCGATCGACTTGCTGGGCGTGCGTCATGTCGCGCTCGGGTCAGATTACGACGGTTCGACGACAGTGTCATTTGATGCCGGCGAGTTAGCCGTTCTCACCGACCAAATGTTACGGGCAGGATTTTCGGAAGACGAAATTCGCATGGTGATGGGCGAAAACGTCAAGCGGTTCCTGCTGGAGAATCTCCCCGAATAGAAACCGCACGCGCCTGTCTTCGGGACTACTGCAGCTTTACTGCCACCTGCTTGATGGCCGGATCCTCCGGGTCGGTCCGAACCTGAAAATTCAGCGACGAGACCAACTCCAGCATCTTGGTATTGCTACTGAGAACCTGGCCCTGCATCCACTCCAGGTTTCGATCACGGGCAATCTCCATCAGATCGCGCATCAGATGGTGTGCGATTCCGCGACTCTGCCACCGATCGGAAACAACCAGCGCAAATTCACAGCTGGTTTTGTCCACGTTGGTCGTATACCGGGCAACACCGATTTGCTCTTCGCCGGCGCCATCGGAATTGACAGCAATCAAGGCCATCTCGTTGTGGTAATCGATCTGTGTGAAACGCACCAGCATTTCCTGGCTGAGTTCCTGCAGCGAATTCATGAAGCGGAAGTACTTCGCTTCTTTGGACAGTTCTCGCACGAACCTGGCTTCCATGTCAGCGTCTTCGGGCCGGATTGGCCGGATAAGGATATCTGTACCATCGTTCAACTGAATTTTCCTGACGAGCCGGGATGGATAAGGGTGTATCGCAAGATGATGATACGGGTCCGTCGAAGGCGTCGGGTAGTCGACAACGATACGTGCGTCGACGGCTACGATACCGGCCTCGTCCATGATCAGTGGATTGATGTCCAGTTCCTGTAGCCACGGCAACTCACATGCCATGCTGGAAACGCTGCGCAGCACGTCGACCAACAATTCGATGTCGACTGCCGGCATCTGCCGAAACCTGCCAAGCATCCTGGAAACCCTGGTGCGATTGATAAGGTCGATCGCAAGACGGCGATTCAGCGGCGGCAACGATACGGCTGAGTCACCCATGATCTCAACGCTCGTACCGCCGCTGCCGAAACTTATGACCGGACCGAAGACGGGATCGCGGATGATCCCGATCATCAGCTCCCTGCCGTTCGCGCTACGGTACATTTTTTCGATAGTGACTCCAGAGATATTGGCGCCTGGGACGCGCCGCTGCACCTCGTCGACCAACTGCCGATACGCACTACGCACCTCCTGTGCCGAATTGATGTTGAGTCTCACACCGCCGGCATCGGACTTATGGGAAATGTCCTTGGACAGCACTTTCATGGCGATCGGGAAACCTATCGATTCGGCGTTGATCAATGCTTCGTTCGCCGAGTGCGCGACGGCATTTCGTACCGTAGGCACCCGAAACGCGTTGAGCACCGCCATGGATTCGGGTTCGGTCAATACCTTGCGCTGTTCCGTAAGAACCGCTTCGATGATCAGTCGTGCACCCTCCCTGTCCGGCGGCGGCTGACCGCCGGTCAGCCCGGCGGGCGTCTGCAACAGAAGACGCTGGTTCTTGTTGTATCTTGCGAGGTATGAAAAAGCGTCGACGGCGTTCTCCAGAGTGCGAAAATCCGGGACACGCGCATTACTGAAGCGCCGGCGCGCCTCCTCCACCTGCCTGCCACCCATCCAGCTCGTCATTATCGGTTTGTCGCTTCGCTGTGCTGACTTGATGACCGCCTCGGCGACTTCCGTTGGTCTGGTCATCGCCTGTGGCGTCAGGATGACAATCGCGCCGTCCACGCCGGGGTCTTGCAGACAAATATCCAGCGCGCGTTGATAGCGCTCTGGTGGCGCATCGCCAATGATGTCTACCGGGTTACCGTGCGACCAGACGCCTGGTAGCGCTTCATTCAGCGCTGCCATGGTCTCGGCACTCAATACGCTCAGCTCGATTTCCTGATCCGTTGCGCGGTCGGCCGCCATGACACCGGGACCACCGCCATTGGTGATGATGACCAGACGCTCGGACTTGCCACGATAATGTGTCGATGACAGCGCCTTTGCGGCGCCGAAAAGCTGACCCACCGTCGCGACGCGCAGCACGCCGGAGCGCGACAACGCCGCGGCGAATGTCTCGTCACTTCCCACCAGCGCGCCAGTGTGCGACATCGAAGCTTCTGCGCCGGCAGCATGCCGGCCGACTTTTAGCGCGATGACCGGCTTGATGCGCGCCGCGGCGCGCAGACTACTCATGAAACGCCGTGAGTTGTTGATGCCTTCTATGTAGAGCAGGATCGCCCTGGTGGCCGGATCCGAAACGAGGAAGTCGAGGTAGTCTCCAAAGTCCAGGTCGGCAGCGATACCTGTGGACACCACCGCCGAAAAGCCGATGTCATTTTTTTCCGCCCAATCGAGAATGGCCGTGCAAATAGCACCGGACTGAGACACGAAGGCGAGATTGCCGGGCTGCGCGTTGTTATTGCCGAAAGTGATGTTGAGGCCCTTGTCCGGTCGAATGAGGCCCAGGCAATTCGGGCCCATCAGGCGAATGCCGTATCGTCTGACCAGTTCGGTCACACGGTCCTCAAGCCGCCGGCCCTCCGTGCCGGTCTCCCGAAAACCGGCTGACAGGATCAACATCATTTTGACGCCACGTTCACCACAGGCTTCAACAATGCCGGGAATGCTGGCAGCCGGCGTTGCGACAACCGCGAGATCGACCACTTCGTCGATTTCCTCCAGCGACGGAAATGCTTTCTGGCCCTGTACCTCGTCGCGCTTTGGGTTGATCGCATATATTCGACCCTTGAAGCCCGACGTCAGCAAATTCCTGAAGACCACGCCACCGACAGAGTCCGGTTTGTCGCTTGCGCCGAAGAGCGCAACGCTATCCGGAGTGAACAGCGAAGTGAGATAGTGTGTATTCATCCGCGCAACCTGGCTCGTATTCCTATTGCAGTCGCGAACTTTTACACTGCACGACGAGGCAATCACAATACGGGATAGCCACCTTGGGAACTGCTTACATCAGTCATGCTGACTGCCAGAGACATGACACTGGCGAGGGTCATCCGGAGAATGCCCGGCGTCTTACGGCGATAGAGGATCGGTTTATCGTCACCGGTCTCTTCGATGTGCTGAGCCGCATCGATGCTCCCGAAGTGACTGAAGAACAGCTGCTACGTATACACACCCGCCATCACCTCGACACCGTGAGTTCGATGACGCCCGTGAGCGGCTATGCCCGCCTCGATCCGGATACGGTTATCAGTCGGGACAGCCTGATCGCTGCGCGGCGGGCGGCTGGCGCAGTCGTGGCCGCGGTCGACCTCGTCGTCGGCGGGGAGATGGAGTCGGCCTTCTGCGGCATACGGCCCCCGGGCCATCACGCTGAAACGAATCGTGCCATGGGCTTTTGTCTGTACAACAACATTGCGATAGGCGCAGCTCACGCACTGGAACGACACGGTCTGATAAAGGTGGCCATCGTCGATTTCGATGTGCATCAGGGCAATGGTACCGAGGAAGCTTTTCAAGACGACAACAGGGTGTTGTTCTGTTCGACGTTTCAGCACCCCTTCTATCCGTTTACTGCGCAACTCGACAACTCGCCGAATCGCGTTAACGTGCCACTCGATGCAACGGCGCAGAGCGCAGAGTTTCGCGCAGCCGTGACCGATCACTGGCTGCCCGCTTTGCAGGACTTCCAGCCGCAAATGATCTTCGTGTCTGCCGGCTTCGATGCGCACAGAGATGATGAGATGTCGAACGTCAGCCTGACCGACAACGATTTCCAATGGGTAACAGAACAGATTGTCGAAATCGCGGCGGAATCAGCATTGGGGCGAATCGTTTCCGTGCTCGAAGGCGGCTATGAACTCAATAGCCTGGCACGATGTGTCGAGACACACGTACGCACACTCATGGGTCTGCAGACAAAATTACCGGGCGTTATGCCTTACTGAATTGACGACGGTACGCTCACGAGCCGACGAACTTGCGCTCGAGTATCTTGCTGGCAATTCCGCCGCCGCTGAATTTGCCGATGCCTGCCAATGAATACTCTTCGCCGGTGACGATTGAGCGCGCCGCAAGCAGGCCACTCTTGACTGCCGGTCCTATGCCCTCGCACATATCACGGGTCGCGAGCCCGACAGAGTCACCGACCAGATACGCATTGTTATCGCTGACGACGTCGACATTGCCGCGCAGGAAGTAACTGTAACCCGTCGGATGATAGTCGTCGTAACGGACCAGGCCGCGACGTTCCAGCTTCTCGACGAACTTGTGCCAATATTCCTGGACGTGCCCGCCCTGATGCTTCAACTGATCGGCCATGCCGCCCAGGCCAACGTTAATATAGCCGTTCGCTTTCGGCACGTACCAGGCATAACCGGGCAGGCCATTGTCGAAGAACCACAGGTGACACTCGCCATTTTCCCAGTTGTAAGCAAACTCCTGCTCGTACGTTGCTGTCTGCAACGCGCTGCTGCGAGGATTCATCGCATGGAACAGCGCCCGGTAGACCGGGCAGGCCGTGCCGCCGGCGCCGACCAGGTATTTGCAACGGAATTCAGCATCGATGACGTAGTCACTGCCTTGCCTGCGAACGTCGCGGACCTTGTGCTGCAGTACCCTGGCACCCGAGCGCTGCAACAGGAAGTCGTCGAATTCGAAACGCCGAATCGAGTGTTGCCGGGATTTGAGTTTTGCCGTCAGCGCCTTCCAGTGCAGGTGAAGTTCGTTAAAGGTCATGAAGCTGAGCGGATAGTCGTCGCCGTCAAGCTCCAGGTCGGTCATGACCTCGGGCGTTACCCATCCAGCACACAACTTGCTGCGTGGGAATGCCATCCGGTCCAGCAGCAGGACGTCGAGCCCTGCAGACCGAAGCTTCCAGGCGCAGGTGGAACCTGCGGGGCCGCCGCCTACCACAATGGCGTCGGCCATTCGCACGTCAGGCGCGTCCGGATTGGCCCTGGTACTGGTACTCGCGTGTCCACGGGACTTGATCGTTGCCGTGAGGCACGAACAGAACCTGGTATAGCTGCAAGGTGCCCGACTGAAAACCCGCCGATGAACCGGCCAGGTACAAGTGCCACATGCGCGCGAATTCCTCGTCGTACATGGCTGCGACCTGGTCAGTCACAGCTTCGTAATTCCGTAGCCAGTCGGCACAGGTGCGCGCGTAATGCGGGCGCAGGTTTTCAATATCGATAATCGAAAACTTGCAGGGCTCGAAAACGGCCGTCATTTCACTCAGACTTGGAGCGTGCCCGCCCGGGAAAATGTGTTTGATGATCCAGGGATCCATCTTTTGCGCATGGCTGCGTCCGATTGAATGAATCAGGCCGATGCCGTCTTTTTTGAGGCAGCGTTTTATGACTGACCCCAAGGTACCGAAGTTGGCCAGGCCGACATGTTCCAGCATGCCAACAGACACGAACACATCGCAGCGTTCGTCGATGTTGCGATAGTCGTCTTCTACGAATTTCACCTTATCATCGAGTCCAAGCGTCGCAGCCTGCTCTCGCGCGTAAGCGATCTGTTCTGTCGAAGTGTTGTAAGCGACCACGTTGGCGCCATGATGTTCGGCCATGTGCAGCGCCAGTGCACCCCACCCGCAACCCGCTTCGATGACTTTTTGCCCGGGCCGCAGTTTCAGCTTGCGGCATACATGTTCGAGCTTGGCAAGCTGTGCCTCGGCCAGCGTCGCCGCCGGTGATTCGTAGTAGGCGCAGGTATAGACCAGGCGCGGGTCCAGCCAGAGCTTGTAGAAATCGTTGCCGAGATCGTAGTGATGGTGGACATTGTGTCGCGCCCGGGTCAGCGAATTGGCGTTCATGGCGTGCAGCATCGAGCGCAGCTTGGGGCCGTAATAGCGCCCCTCTCGTTTGCGCGTAATTGCCGCTGTTATTTCGTTGGCGAACGCCAGCAGATCACCGTGGACCTCGATCAGGCCCTGGCTGTAACACTCTCCGAAACCGACAGATGGCGATCGCAGGAGCCGCAGCGCGGCACGTCGCCGACGAATCTCCATACATGCGACGGGGCGTTCGTCGCTGACCTGAAACTCATCACCGTTCCAGAGTCGGATCGAGATGCGAGGATTGCCGACGTGCTTCAGTAAGCTGTGGATCAATGCACGATCAAAACTGCGCTCAGCGAGACTATGGCTGGTATCGACGCTCATACTGTTCACCTCTCTGAGGAAGCTTCAACTGCAGTCTGGCGCCGATTGCCTGTTTTGACCATCGGTGTTTGCCGCAGTTTGTGCGACGACCCGGCTGCGCAGGGCCAAACCACATGTTCTCACGCTGCGCCGCGTGCCACGTGGAGAGATGGCAGGTGGCCAGGCGCCACTCCGCCATCGCTAACTATCTGATTATAAGGATTAACTGTGTCGCGAACTGGCAGCTAAAGGTTCGGCTGTCCCGGGCCGATTCAGTATAGGTAGATCTATCAATGTGGCGACAATCGCGATCACCGCGAACCCGCCCGGGATTGGGAGCAGGACCGTGTATAAGCAACTATTGATGGCCTTCGTGTTCGCCTCTTCGGCTTGCGCACCGGCCGCAGGCCAGGCGTCCGGCGTGCCCCACCCGGTCCCGCCCGACAGCCCGGCAGAAGACGAGACCCTTCAGCCGTCGAGTTGGCAGCTCAGAGGTATCCTGATCTCTGAGTCAAATCGCACGGCCTTGTTCAACAGCCAGCAATTGCGGGAGGGCGACCAGCTGGGTGGTGCGAAGATTCTCGCCATCGATCACGGCGGCGTTCGCGTGCGTGTCGGTGTGCGGGAAGTCACTGTCGATGTAGGAGGCACAATTGCGTCTTCGGTGCCGTCCGGAGAGAGGCGTTCCCCGCGCCCTGGCGTCGATGTTCGGCACGCCGTGCAAGCCGGCGAAACACTCTCCGGCATCGCATTGAAGTACCGCCTGAACGACGTCACCGCGAACCAGATGATGATCGCCCTGTTTCAGGCGAATCCGCAGGCCTTCGACGACAACATCAATGTGCTTCATGAAGGCGCCATCCTGCGTATTCCGGATGAACATGCACTGCATCATCATGCCCCGGAAACAGCGACAGCCGAAGTCGCGCGCCACACGGAGAGATGGCAGGCCGCCTATGCCCGGCGAACCAGGGTCGCGCGATTGCCGAGTGAGAAGCACTACGGCCCGGTCAAGAGCGGCGAAACACTCTCCGGCATTGCATTCAGGCACCGGCCAAGCGGCGTCACCCCGAACCAGATGATCATGGCGTTGTTTCAGGCGAATCCGCAAGCCTTCGACGACAATATCAATGTGCTTCACGAAGGCGCCATTCTGCGTATTCCGGATGAGCACGCGCTGCCGCATCATGCCCCGCAAACAGCAACGGCTGAAGTGCTGCGTCAGACGAAGGTATGGCTACAGCGCCAGGAACAGCACGCGGCACTGGCATTGGCACTGGCACACAACAGCGTCCGGGCGCCGCCCCACTAATCAGCCCGTTATAACGATCTGATATAAGAAATGTTGTTCATACACAACAGCTCTTTAGGAGCTCTGTTCCCTTGACAAATAAGGGTTTACCACGATTTTCAGCCAATATTTTTCAATGTATGTTGCAAAATAGCGACGAAGTAAGCCAATAGTCGTTGCGCGGCAATTCGCGCTTGCAGTGGTCCAGAGCACTGCAAACCTCCGGACCCTGCAAATCCCTGGGTCTACTCCGGTATGCCCAAGGCGAACACACCCCAGGGCTTAAGGAGACAAATCGTATGAATATTCACCGAAGTACCCGAAGTCTCTTTCGTACGGCCTTGCTAGCGGGAGCGATTACAGCAATGTGCGCGCCTACGTTGGCGCAAGAACCCGGCGAAGAAGAAGAGATTCTTGAAGAGATAATCACTACCGGTTCCGCGATCAAGCGGGTCGATTTGAACAACGCATTACCCGTGCAGGTGATCACAGCAGATCAGTTGGACCGGCAGGGTATTACCAATGCCGGTGACCTGATTGAAAACGTACCTGCGATGCAGGGCTACATCACCGAATCTGATTCTGTCGGCGGCGGTGGTGGCGGCATCCGCACCGCTAACCTGCGTGCAATCGGCAATCAGTACACGCTGAGCTTGCTCAATGGCCGCCGCATGGCGCCGGCTGATTCCGGTAGCAGTATCGATCTCAGCAATATTCCGATAGCTGCGGTAGAGCGAGTCCACCTCCTGACCGATGGCGCCAGCGCACTGTATGGTTCTGATGCCATTGCCGGCGTGGTCAACTTCATGCTCAAGGACTCTGTCGATGCGACGACTATCAACGTCCGCGGTGACAGGCCATCCGACAGCGGCGGCGAACACTGGAATGCCGACATCGTCACCGGCTTTGGCGATCTGGATGAGGACGGTTACGGCGTGGTTCTCAGTTACAGCCACGAACGTCAGGACCAACTCGCAGGCGTGGATCGTCCCTTCTCGGAGACCGGCTTCATTTTCTTCCGGCATGATGGACAAGACCTGTACTTCCAGAACTCCTCGGCCAATGCGATCCCGGGCAATGCCTTCGCCTATGGCGTCGACTATACGGATATTCTCGACGAGAATGGCGATCCGGTTGATGTCTCGTTCAATCCGAACGCGCTATCCAGCGGTGGCACCTGTGCCGCACAGACCACGCCGGATGATTTGACCTGCCGCTTCGACTACACCAGTACCCTCGAGGTACTCCCGGAGTCGACGCGCGACAGCCTGTCATTGAACGGCAAGTTCCGGCTTAGCGAAAACATCACTGGTTTCGCAACGGTGCTGGCGTCGAACTACGAAATGATTGCACGTATCGCGCCTTACCCGACTGGCGAAATCCCTCTGCCACTGGACTCTGCTTTGGTACAGAATGAGGTGATGCCGCATCTGCAAACGCTGCTGACACCAGCAGAACTGGCGCAGGTCGGTGAGGTAACCGGTACCTGGCGTGCAGTTCCCGCGGGCAACCGCACCACAAGGTACGATACCGACTCATCCAACTGGACCTTGGGTATCGAAGGCTACGCTGGTGACGTCACCTATGCGGTCGCAGGCACATACGCAACAACCACAATCGATCAGGATTTTCCGACGGGCTGGTTGCTGCTCGACGAGTTTGTCGACGCCGCTTCCTCCGGATCCTTCAACATCTTTGCAACTCAGGAAGATTTTACGGATGCGGACTTCGAAGCTCTTGCTCCGACGATCTACCACGGTGACTGGGATGTAACCAAGAACACCATGACCGCGTTTGACGCGCAGATCTCCAAACCGATCTTCGAAATGAGCGGTGGCGACGTCACGATGGCCGGTGGTATCGATTATCGGACGACCCAATACGACCGCACCATCTCGGAAGCGAACGAGAACGAGGAGCTGTTGTTCCTGTCCAAGGATACGGCCTACAAGCTCGATCGCAATCAGTGGGGCATCTTCGTCGAAACGCTGTTCCCGATGACCGACAACTTTGAGCTGACTGCTTCGGTTCGTTATGACGACATTTCGGCGGTAACGGACAAGCTCAATGGTGGCAGCATCGATGCGGGCGACAGCGATACGACTTATAAAGTCAGCATGTTGTTCGACATAAGCGACGCTGTCTCGTTGCGCGGCTCTTACGGCACCGGTTTCAAAGCGCCTTCGATGCGTGAAATCGGCGAGCCGCTGTCCGAGTTTGGTGTGACCTCAGGCACGTTCGACTGCCCATTTGTGTCTCCGGATCCGCTGGCGCAATACTGCCGGCCGCAAGAGGCACAATATGACGTCTTCCGTCAGGGTTACGGTGGTCTGACTTTCGAGCACTCGACAAACTACACCTTCGGTGTGGTGATGACCCCGACAGACAATTTCGATATGACTATCGACTATTGGAACATCGAACTGGAAGACCTGGTCGAGCGCCTGACCGAACAGCAGATCTTCGACAATGCAGAGACCTATCGCGACCTGTTTACGACGAAGACCAATCTGGCAACTGGTCAGGAATTCCTGGCGATCATCCAGGCTGCGGTTAACGTCGGTACGCGGGAGCAATCCGGTATCGATTACAACTTCAACTATGGCTTCGACATGGATTGGGGCCAGCTGGACCTGAATCTGCAGGGCACCTACATGATGGAATCCGACAGTTCACTCACAGGCAGCAGCCTGGGCCGTTTCGGCAATGATGATGGCGTAGTGTTCCGCAACGTCATGAACATCGGCGCCACTCTGTATCACGGCGACTTCACGCACACGCTGTGGGCAAACTACCGGACTGGCTACCACGATCAGGAGCAGACGGTTGAAGTGCTCGGTACGGGTGTACCGCTTGGGCAGGGACCCGAGATCGATGTTCAGCTGGAAGTTCCTTCCTACATGGTAACCAACTACCAGGCTCGCTATATGATGCTCAACGACAGTCTCGCTATGACACTGGGTATCACAAACCTGCTCGATGAAGAGCCGCCGCTGTCGCTGCGAACCAGCGGTGCGGGGCATCAGGTCGGTTGGGACCCGCGCTATACCGATGCATTTGGACGCACTTTCTACCTGCAGGCTGAATACGCGTTCTGATGACTGAAGTTCAGTAGCATTCAGAACAAGAAAAAGAACGAACCCGGCCCCTTTCCAGGGGCCGGGTTCTGTTTTGTCGACCTGGTGCATCGAGGATGCGGGCCGCCGCAGAGCATCGTCAACGGCTAGGCAGCTTCGCTAACGCTCTCGACGATGCTGTCCTTGAGTTCTGTTACGTCTTCCTTGACTTCCTCAACGACTTCGTCAATTTCTTCAGCAACGTCCTTGCGGAATTTCCTGAACTGTCTTTGATAGCGTGCGCGAGCCTTTTCGCCGTCCTTCACAAGCTGATCAAACTTCTTTTCGAAGTCAGTCTGAAATTTTTCAATTTCTGTCTGCATCATCGCGACCACGCCAAGGCTTGCGAGAAATGTCTTGTTCGCAATCCGTATCGGCGTTCCAACCGCGCTGTCTTCCAACTTCTCGAATATCGATTGTTGCGGTGCTTTCTTCGCGGCCGATTTCTTTGTCGTCGCTCGTTTCTTCGTGGTCATTGCTTCACTCCTTTATCGAATCGCCTCAAGCTGCCTGCCTGGGGGCGGTTTTCTTGACCGAGGTTTTCTGTTTGGAAGCTGCCGCCTGTTTGGGCGCCGCCTTCTTGGCGACTGTCGTCCGCTTCTCCTCGAGAAGCTTCTCGATCTTGTTGAGCTTCCTGTTGATCGCGTCCATGTCTTTCTTTGTGGGCATACGCAGGCGATCCATGGCATCAGCGATCCGTTTGTCGAACGCCTCATTCAGTTTGTCGAGACTTGACTTGTCGCGTACCTGGTCAAGCAGGCCGCTGGCCTTCGACTGCGCATCGTCGGTCATCTCGCGAATAGCGTCCCGGACGTCGTCGATCAGGGACTCGGTTTTCCTGGTCGTCTTCTTGCGGAATTTCTCGCCTTCCTTAACGAGTGTTTCGAACGTCTTCTCACCGGCCTTTTGGGCATTGGAGAACGCGCCGAGACCTGCCAGGAACGCATCTTCGAGCTGCTCTTTGAGTTCCTCGACCATCTTTTCACTGTCTTTCTGTTTGCTACTACGTTTCTTGGCTACCATCGTCATGCTCCTTAATTTGATCGTCCTGCCATATGATGAATCGTAGGCGTTACTATTAGGGTGTTCACACTAGACGAACGGGCTTTTTTGCAATGCGCGCTGACCTCCGAGAAGAATTCGAACTGCCGAGAGATGTTTGTTACCTGAAGGCTGCATACATGACCCCGCAGCCCAAACGTGTGCTCCAGGCCGCCGTTCGGGGTGCCGAAAACCGGGCGCGCGCCTGGCTTATCACGCCCGGTGACTTTTTTCATGAGATCGAGTCATTACGACGCTCGTTTGCCACCCTCCTCGCGTGTTCGTCTGAGAATATTGCGATCGTGCCCTCCGCCAGCTATGGCATTGCCACTGCGGCAAACAATACTGCGCTTGGCCCACGTGAGTCTGTCATGGTCCTCGCTGACCAGTTTCCATCAAATTATTATTCGTGGCAGCGGCTGGCGGAGAAGACCGGTGGTGAGGTCTCTGTTGTTACAAAACAGGACCAGCAGAACTGGTCATCGAGCATTCTCGAACACGTACGATCACGCCCGGGCCAGATACGGGCCGCCGCTCTTGCGAACCACCACTGGGCTACCGGTGAGCCGATCGACCTGGTGGCCGTCTGCGATGAACTCCACAAGCTCGGTACACAGATTGTTCTTGACCTCACGCAGACGGTTGGCGCTTGTCCAATCGACGTGGTCGGGCTCGATCCTGATTTCGCGGTGATCGCCGGCTACAAGTGGTTGTTCTGCCCATACGGCGTGAGCTTTCTGTATGTGGCAGATCGTCACCTCGACGGAACGCCGCTCGAGGAAACCTGGGCCGGCCGGTCCGGCAGCGAAGATTTCTCGCAACTTGCGACGTATACGGATCAGTACCAGGCGGGAGCCAGACGCTTCGACATGGGTCAACGAGCGAGCTTTTCCAATATCACCGCCGCTGTCGAGGCCATCGAAATGGTGCGGGAATGGGGCGTAGGGAACATTTCAAATTCGCTCCACGACGTGAATATTCGTATCTCGGGAATTTTTGCCGAACATGGTTTCGAAACGCCGGACCCAAAAGACAGGGCGCCTCATATGCAAAGCGTGCGGCGGCCAAATGTCGGCACACGCGACATAGCCACCCGACTCGCAGAACATAAGGTCTTCGTCAGCCAACGGGGCGATCGACTGCGTATTGCACCACACCTTTACACCGACGCGGCAGACCTCGTGAAACTGCATGACACCCTCGGCCTTGTGATGCGCGACAACGCCTGAGCGCCTCGGCCGATTTTGCGGCCGATTGAACCTTTTACTCCGCTCCCGGCACTCACTGGGGAAAACGAGCCTGCGTAACAACGCAGACCGCCCTTCGAAAACCGTCGGCAGGAGTCGCCCAATGAAGATCGCCCGCAGAGTATTGACAGGTGGGATCCCCCTTTTCGTTCTTTTCGTCATCGCCGGCTGCGGTGGCGGCAGTGGCAACAAAACGCCGCCGCCTCCACCACCGGACACAGCCGCACCGACCGTGTCGTCAGTGCAGGCGCCGGCCGGGACAGTCAATCGCACGGTGACGCTGACTCTGACGGCAACTGACAACGTCGGCGTAACTGAGGTGCGCTTCTTCGTTGATGGCGTGCTGCTCGGCAGCGACAACACCGCGCCGTACAGCATCGACTGGGACACGTCGGCTGAAACGGAGGGCGATCATTCGCTAACCGCCGAAGCCGAGGATGCTGCGGGTAATGTCGCCACGTCGGCTGCAGCGACGGCCACCGTGCGCAACATGCTGCAGTTCGCCGTCACCGCGAGCGGCGAGGAACAAGTTCCCGTGGCTGCCACGCAAGCGACAGCACAGGCTTCCCTGATGATCAATCTGGCGACCGGTGACGTGCAGGGTGACCTGACTATCAGCGGCCTCACCGCAACGGCAGCCCATATTCATGACGGCTTCGCCGGCACCAACGGCCCGGTTGTCGTGCCGCTTGACCAGGATGCTGGCGATCCGGCGCGCTTCACAGTACCCGCAGCAACGCAGATCGATGCGGCAGCGGTCGATCGGCTGCTTGCCGGCGCCCTGTATGTCAACGTGCATACGACTGCCAGTCCCGGTGGGGAAATCCGCGGGCAGATTCTGCCCGACGGTTTCGTGCTGCACTTCACCGACCTGAGCGGTTCCACGTCAGTACCGCCAGTCGACAGCTTTGCCAGCGGTCGCGCCGCAGTAACACTCGATACCGGCACCGGCGCAGTGGTGGTGCAGGTGCAGGTCGAAGGACTCGACGACGCGACACAAGCCCATGTGCATGAGGCATATGCCGGCGCGAACGGCCCGGTACTCGTCTCGCTGACCCAGGACATGAGCGACACCGGCCACTGGTTTGCTGAAGACGCAACGCTGAACACCGCAGGCCTCGACGCATTCGCTAACGGCCAGTTGTACGTCAACGTTCACAGCCCGGCCAACTCCGCGGGCGAGATCCGCGGACAGATACTCCCGGACGGAATTACACTGCTGTTCGCGGAACTGTCCGGCGAACAACAGGTGCCGCCGGTTGATACGCAAGCCGACGGTCTCGCTGCGCTCACGCTGGACGCCGCCGCTGCACTGCTGACCATACATGTGAATACCAACCGCCTGGGTGATGCGACGGGCGCCCATCTGCACGGCGCATTCGCCGGCGTCAATGGAGGCGTCGAGATCGGGCTCGTGCAGGACGGCGGCGACCCCGCCCACTGGTTCGCAGAAGAGGCCGGCCTCAGCGCCGCACAGCTCGATGCGCTACTCGCCGGCGCCACCTACGTCAATGTGCACAGCCCGGTGAATCAGGGCGGCGAGATCCGTGGTCAGGTCATACCTGACGGTATTGTCTTCGCCTTCGGCCGCCTTGAAGGCAGCCAGCGCGTTCCGCCCGTGAACACTGCCGCCAGCGGCACATTTGCGGTCACTGCCGATCCACTAGCCGGTACCCTCGTCGCTCATGCGAACACCAGCGGTGCCGACGATGCGACGGCTGCTCATCTGCATGACGGCTACGCCGGAACGAATGGTGGTGTTGCGATCGGGCTCACCCGGGACGCGACGAACGCTGCACTGTGGTCTGCTGTTGATGCGCCGATCGATGCCGCGCAACTGGCCGCGCTTGGTTCCGGGCGTTATTACATCAACATCCACACACCCGCCAATTCCGGTGGCGAGATTCGCGGCCAGGTCGCACCGCCGCCTGTCGAAATACTGTTTACCAACCTGAGCGGAGAACAGGAAGTGCCTGCGCTGGCGAGCGCGGCAAGCGCTGTCGCAGCGAGCACTGTCGACCGTGACGCAGGAACAATCACCTTGCATATGAATGCGAGCGGCGCCGATGACGCGACAGCCTCGCATATCCACCTTGGCTATGCCGGGGAAAACGGTGGCGTGCTGATGGGATTGGAGCAAGACCCGGGCGATGTCGGTCATTGGTCCGTGAGCGATGCGCAATTGGACAGCGCCGCCCTCGAGGACTACTTGTCGGGTCGGCTGTATGTCAATTTGCATACACCGACCAATTCCACTGGTGAGATCCGTGGTCAGATTGCGCCGCCGCCAGTCGAGGTACTGTTCACGACGTTGAGCGGCGACGAGGAAGTACCCCCGGTAACGAGCGCTGCGAGCGGCATCGCAGCAAGTACAGTGAATCGCAGGACCGGAACAGTGACATTGCACCTGAACGCGAGTGGCGCCGACGGCGCGACAGCTTCACATATACACAACGGTCCTGCCGGGCAGAACGGTCCGGTGCTGATTGCACTGGAACAGGACATGAATGACGCCGGGCACTGGTCGGTCAGCAACGCGCAGCTCGATGCTGCCGGGCGCGGCGACTATCGCGCCGGCCAGCTGTATGTCAATCTGCATACACTCGCCAATCCGGGTGGCGAGATCCGTGGCCAGGTCGTGCCGCCCGACGCCGCAGAATTCGATAACCTGGCGCCAACTGTCGACCTGACATCGCCCGGAGCGACCGTCAGTGGCACTGTCACCTTGACGGCCACCGCCAGCGATAATCAGGGCATTGCCGAGGTACGCTTCCTGATCGATGGCGTGCTGATTGCCAACGACACAGCAGCGCCGTACTCGATCGACTGGGACACGACGACGGCGACCGATGGCCAGGTCACACTAACGGCCGAGGCCGAGGACCTTGCCGGCAATGTGGGCATCTCGGCGGATGTGATGGTCACCGTGCAGAACGGCACGCCAGTGACGCTGTCGCAGATCCAGTCGCAGGTGTTTACGCCCCGATGCTCTGGCTGCCACTCCGGTCCGACAGGAAATATCCTGCCATCGGGGATGGACCTGTCGAGCGCGGCCGACAGTTTCGCGGCGCTTAGAAATGTACCGAGTCTGCAGGTCGGCAGCATTGACCGCGTCGAACCGGGCGATCCCAATGGCAGTTACCTGATTCAGAAACTCGAAGGCACGGCCGAAGAGGGCGTGCGCATGCCGCAGGGCGGTCCTTTCCTCGATCAGGAGACAGTCGGCATGATTCGCCAGTGGATCACCGATGGCGCAAATAACAATTAGCGCCTGCGTGGCACCGAACACAGATGCACTACGCCCCCAACGTAGGCAGGGCAAGGGCCAAGGATGGCCCGAAGCCTACCAGTCCGACACAGCCGTGACTTTCCCGATCAGCTGAACGCGGCAGGCGAGGCCTCACGGCGACCCTCCGTAGCCGTGCTGCCTGCGCACATCGCCCGAGGCGAATATGCCGATGCGGACGCGGTTTGTTGCTGCAC
>JAOTVR010000174.1 GCA_029863305.1 Gammaproteobacteria bacterium
TATCCTCTCTCGTATGTTAGTTAAGTTATTGCCTACGAGCTGTCTACCACTCGATCGCCAACGGCTCCTGTGGGTCAGTAGCTGACCTTTACAGGTAGTTTAGCTCAACGGCGGCTATGGAGCGGTAAGCGGCCGCAATGTCACTACGTTTCCAGTGACCCTGGAGCAAATGTCAGCTCTCACCAAAAGCAGTCATTCAGAGTAGCTTGAATCCAGCAAATATCGGGGCGGCTAACGGCCAGAAGCCGCCTCTGCGCGCAGCGGTCTGTCAGTGGTCGGTCAGGCCAAATCGTTGCTCCCAGAAGACCGCGAAATCCTCGCTAAAGCCGCCACGTATGCTCGGCCAAAGTTCACGATGAAAAGGTGCACCAAAGACCTGGTTGTTAGGTGGTGGGAAACTGATATCACCCTCCTCCAATACGCCCATTTGGGTTTGCTTGTAGTACATCTCCCACGTGTGATCCAAACCATGGAGGACCTGATAGAGCGAGACTGCCTCGCCTGGCGTGAAATCGGCCTTCAGCTCACCAGCCTGCATACGTGCCAGAAGATCCGCCAGTACGTGATCTGTAGCCACCGCGAGATTGACGGTACTCCAGGCTTCGGCCATCGACTGTTGCGCCTGCTGGCGTCCGAGCGCGTTGCTTTGGCGAATCTCATAACCGACAAAGATAAGCGAAGCGATGACACCAGCAGCCGCTACCCATTCTGTCCAAACAAAGCTCTTTTTATTCATATCGTTCCTGGGTGACAGGCTGTCCGAGGTGCAACCTCGGTTAGTTGATGTGACCGCTGTGTATATGGACTCCTCCAGTCTAGCAAACAGTTACCGTGATCAGGGTACAGACGAGTCCGTATATTCGGTCTTTGTTTGGAGACGCTATCTCCTGGCCCTCTATGTATGCGCACTCCGGTTCCTCCTAAGGGTCAGTGGGCTCGAAGGCCTCAAAGCAGTGCAGGTTTGACCGGAGCAGATATCTTTATCTGATACAGGTTTTCAGTTTGCAGGACGTTCTAAGCAGTCATCTCCAGTTGCAGCCGAACTTGGTATTCAGTTCCCTGGGCCACCATCGCCCAGGCCGTTCGTACATTCTTGTTGGCGAGTGCCACCGCAGCGCGGTTGGGACCCGCTCGTTCGATTAGATCTTTCAGCCAGCGATCTTTCAAGGATCGCGGCTCCTTCATTCTATACACACAGGCTCGCGCACCCTGGATCAGTATCGACCGCAGTCGGCGGTTACCGACCTTCTTGCTGATCCCCACGATGTTGGTCTTGGCGCTACTACTGTACTGCCGCGGTGTCAGACCATGGTAGGCAGAGAACTCGCGGCTCTTGGTCAAGGCCTTGCCGGAGCCCATCACGGCGTAGAGCGATAGCGCACCGAACGGGCCGATGCCTTCGATCGCTGTGAGGCGCTTGCACACCGGGTGCCGCTTCACCAGCCCGTCGACTTCCTTGGTCATCGACTCAATGTCCTGCCGGAGTTTGAGCAGTCGCTGCTGCATGCGGTGCAGCGTCGGCCGGTACAGCTCGGGTATCTCGTTGTCGCCATCCTCGAGGACCTCTGGCAGTGCACGAAGTAGTGATGCAAAGCCCAGCGGGATCGCCACACCGAACTCGAGCAAGATGCCGCGCAAGTGGTTCGAGAGTGCTATGCACTCACCGATCAGCAACTCCCTCGAACGCTGGATCGCCTGCAGGCCCTGCTGCTCGGCCGTCTTCATCGGCGCTTCCTTGATGTTCGGCCGGCGTGCTGCCTCAGCGACTGCCGGCGCATCGTTGCTGTCGGTCTTCTGACCCTGACGGAACGGCGCCACGGCCTTGGCCGGGATGATGCGCGCTTCATGCCCGTGCCGCTTCGCGGCACGCGCCCAGTAGTGCGCGCTCGCGCACGACTCAAAGGCAACGAACGATGGCTTCTGCTTGCCCAGGAACTCCGCGAACTTGCGGCGAGAGAATGATCGATTAAGGAGCTCTTTGCCCCGAGGAGAAACTATCGAGACCTGGATGACGTTCTTGCAAGGTCGACCCCAACTGTTGTTGAATGATGCATGTATGGACTCTATTTTGGTTTTCGTCGACCTTCCAACCTAGGCAACTGGGTTGGAGGAGTCCATACATAGGGTCAGTAGCCGCCCTCTAAGCCAATGCTAGCCAGGTCCTGCTTTAGCGCGTTTACCGGACGCCTCGGTACAACGGTTTCGGCAATCCAAAATTGAAAGTCTACTCTCACCATTAGCTGTCATTCACGAGTCGCCAAATCGCCCGATTTTTGTAATGGCTAACGGCCAGAAGCGGCCAGTTCATCGACTCGTTGGGTTTCACTCTCGCCACCCGCCTTTCGGTTGAAATCCGGTTCCAATTCGAATTGGGAAGACATCTGGCCAAGGTGTACCGGTTGTAACTTGTGAAAATGTAACTCACGCACCACGTCGAGATTTCCCCATAGAAGATCGTAGCCCCGCGTCCACCTAAACAACCTGACTTTCCTCCTCCAGCGCGCCTGTTCTTCCGGCGTTGAAGAACGAAGCTCTCCGGCCGTCCCAAGCAGCCGAAACGCAGGTGGGTAGCTGAAATGACCCGCGACAAGAGAACGAAACCATAAGCGAGAACTTGATATCACGCCCAATACAGCAATCGGACTGCCACTATCCAAGTTCCGGGAAAGCTGCCGAGTAAATACTTCAAAGAAGTAGGCTTCGCCCGGGTCCGTAAGAATAAGAGAGCCAATCGGGGTGACGTGCGGTGTACCGTCATGATTAGTAGTAGCGATCGTGAAATGCAGAGAGCTTCCGAAAACTCTGCCTGCGAGCGGCTTCAATTGATTCCAGTGCCCGTGATTAATGCCCATGGCCATATCTCCTGCCGACACGACTTTGTAACCCCACTAGTGATTTTCAGAAAACATCGCATGATCACTGGACGCGGATTGAATGACAGCGCGATGTCCGCTAAGGGTTCAGTAGCGGACCTTCACGGCTAGTTTAGCTCAACGGCGGCTATGGAGCAGCGGATCTTATCGAACAAGGTTTCCAGTGACCCTCGAGCGAATGTCAGCTCTCACCAGTAGCAGTTATTCAGTCGGTCCGGGATCACCTGGTTTTCAGGGCAGCTAACGACCAAATGCGGAAGTACCAGTTCTAGTCTTCTACCCCTGGAAACCCAACCGCCTGCGCAGTTCCAAGAATTTGGGTTCTTCGAGCATTGGGTCATTGAGCCAGTTGTCTCTGAAGCGACTGATTCTGCCTGGACTGACCGGCTGGTCTTCTTCAATGTAAGCGTTAACCGTATCAGTCCAATTACGTAAGGCTCGGTCTTTATCGCGTGTGCCCAGTATTCCCCAACCTAGGGTTCGACCAGCCTGGCGTTCGTTTTCGCCGTAAATCTCTTCGAAGCGCGCCACTAATTCGGTTGCTTTGGCTGGCTCCCCAAGTAACCCAGACAGGTAAGCCAAATAGTCCACTCGGAATACGGCACGGGACGACATAATTTCCACTGCCCGATTCAAATTCTCAAGAGCCGTGGCATGATCGCCATCGAGGTATTGAACCGTAGCCATATTCAGAAGGTTCGTATAGTCGGGCTCGAGCAATAGCACTTCGCTTAGATGCGTCGCGGCACCAGAAAGGTCTCCGGAACGCATAAGAATGAAGCCTAGTCGGAAAAGTGCGCCGGCACTCGTAGAATCGATGGCGACAGCACGCCTAGCCAATCGAATTGCCTCTGCATAGTCACCACCATCGTCCGCTAAGCGATACGCATAATAGCTCAAGTTCTCAGCATCGTTCGGACTTAATTCGACGGAGCGCTTTAATGCCTCACGTGATCGATGCTGGCGAGCAAAATAATCAGCATCGATATCGCCAAGGGTTCTGTATGCGACCGCAACTGTCGGGTCCAGCTCAATAGCTTTTTGCGCGTATTCGATCGCCAGGTCAGTGTTTCCCCTTACAGCGTAAGCATAAGATAGATCCGCGTACGCTTCCGCAAAGTCCGGGTCTTCATTTATCGCTCGCTCCAGCGATTGCGTATACGCGTCCATAATTTCTGGACCCGTGGCCCAATTTGGCAAACTCAGGGCGTACAAATAATGTTGATAGGCCTTCTCTGATTTCGTCGGCCTCTTCTCCATGCGCGCTTGTTCATCGGGCAATGACTGGACCCGCATCGCCAACGCAATCTGCTCAGCAACCTCGCCCTGCACAGCAAACACGTCCGTGAGTTCCCGATCGAACTCGTCCGACCACAGTTGCCTACCGGTTCGCCCGTCGATTAGCTGCGGCGTGATCAGTACGCGACCATTGGCATAACGAACACTGCCTACGATTACTGCTTCGACGTTCAGCGCTTTGGCAATTTCCGGAATAGGTGGGGGGTCTTCCGCATACTGCATCACAGATGTGCTGGCGATTACGATAAGATCACTAAACTTTCCCAGTTGATTCAGCGTCGATTTGTGAATGCCAGCGGCAAAATAGGCGTTATCAGGATCAGGACTGAGATTCTCGAACGGGAGCACAGCAATTGAGTTCGGTAAGACATTCTCAAGTGCTCTTGCGGAAAATGTCTCGCCGACAGGAGCAGCTGACATCGGAGAATTCTCTGCATCTA
>JAOTVR010000058.1 GCA_029863305.1 Gammaproteobacteria bacterium
ATTGGCGAGTAATACCTCGTCGTCGCGATGCGCCGGCGCAAGGTACACCGGCTTGAGCGCCTCGATAGCCAGGTCGCGAAGCCCACCCCCGAGAGCGGTTTGAATCTGCTGCATGCGCGACGACTGTCGCGCGGCAAGCTCCGCACGAGGATTTGTGTCAAGCAGCGCCATGTGGGTCACGCGCCCGGGCGCCTGGCGCCAGATTTCGAGCGCAAGTATGCCACCCATCGATAAACCGGCCATTGCGAACCGTTGCGGAGCTTTCTCGAGCACCTGGACGGCCATGTCATGGAAATTATCCGCGTTCGTGGTGTCGGCGTAACAGACGGGTTGCTCAAACGAAGCAACCACCGGCGCCCACAACCTGGCATCGCACATCATGCCCGGCAGCAACAAGATATTTTCTGCTGCCATGCGCGTCCCGATTCACGAATCGTCGCTGCGCAAACGCGCCGAGCTGCCGCGTATCAATGTTCCGGAAAAGGCGCGTTTCTCAGGTGACAGTTCCGGGTTTTCGATGCGTTCGATTAGCATCGATGCCGCGGATTCAGTCATGCGGTGCACGGGCTGGCGCACGGTCGTAACGTCGTAAGCGGCGTATCGTGCCTGACCGACGCCGTCGAACCCGACGATCGAAATATCATCGGGTACTTTCAGGCGGAAATGCTCCCGCGCCTCATCGATGCAGCCAATTGCCATGACGTCATTTGCCGCGATAACCGCTTCCGGTGGACTTCCGCGCTTCTGTATGAGTTTCGCAAAACACTCTTTGCCGGTCTCGTAACCGTAGTCGCCACTAACTGTGGTGACATCTGTGATGCCCAGTTCGGCCAATTCGTTGAGCGCGCCCGTCTTGCGTTCGATGCTGACGACGGAGTCAGCGGGCCCTTCGACAATACCAAACGACTTGTGCCCGGCATTGACGAGCTCATCGACGAGCCAGCGCTCGCCCTCCTGCTGATCACACAGCACGGAGCTGACGAGCTGGTCTTTCAGCGTTCGATTGTAGAAAACGATCGGGATGTCCTCGTTCTGCAACGTTCTGAGCTGCTCAGGCGTAAACATTGCGGCGGTGAGGATGCCATCGACCCGGTATTGCAGCATTTGTTCGATCACGGTTGCCGTATCACCCTCGCGCTCCAGGGCGAATAGCAGGACCCGTACGCCACGTTCAGAAAAATGCTGCGTCAGCTGCACAAGCACTTCCGGGTAGTAAAGATTCGTCATCTTGGAGATGACGACCGCCACCATATTGGATCGCTGGGTGATCAGGCCACGCGCAATCGCATTCGGCCGATACCCGAGCTTGTCAGCCGCGGCCATGACACGATTGCGCATCTCTTTGGACGCGCTGGCGCCATCCTGAAAAACGCGCGATACCGCCGATTGAGAAACCCCGGCGAGTTCCGCAACGTCATATGACGTCGCCCGTTTGCGCGCACCCTTGCCGTTTTTTTCCATTGTTTTGGCGGCCTTATTCACTGCTAGCGTTTTCATTGTGCTTTCAATCCAGGCAGATGCTAGGCAATATTGCATCCGCATGCAATCCGGAATTCAACATGTCATCGCTGCTTGAAGGGCAAGTCGCACTCGTGACCGGCGCAGGTCGCGGTATTGGTCGCGCCTGCGCGGAAGGGCTCGCCGACGCAGGTGCCAAGGTCATTGCGGTGGCGCGTTCCCAAACTGATCTTGCCGAACTGCGCGCGCATGAATCGGGCCGAATTGACACTTGGCGTGCCGATGTCACGAGTGACGATTTTATTGCGCAGATCGCGTCGATCGACGGTCTGAGCATCCTCGTCAATAACGCAGGGGGGAACCGCCCACAGCCATTCGTCGACGTCGATGCCGAGTCGCTCGATTTCGTGATCGACCTGAATGTGCGCGCGGCCTTTCGTGTCGCACAGGCGGCCACCCGAACGATGTTGGCACAAGGTATCGAGGGAACTGTGGTCAACATGTCTTCACAAATGGGTCACGTCGGTTCACCCAATCGAACCGTCTACTGCATGACCAAGCACGCGATCGAAGGACTGACCAAGGCGATGGCAGTCGAGTTGGCGCCGAACGGTATTCGCGTGAACACCGTCGCGCCGACTTTTGTTGAAACGCCACTGACCAAACCAATGCTCGATAGCCCTGAGTTCAGGGAGTTCGTGTTCGGCATGATCCCGATGAAGAAGCTGGCAACACTCGACGACGTCGTGGCGGCCGTCCTGTACCTGGTATCGCCCGGCGCAGGCATGGTGACCGGTCACAGCCTCAAGGTCGACGGCGGCTGGACCGCGCACTAAGCAAACGAATAAGAAATCCCCACCATTGGGAGAACAGCATGGCTGAATTCGGCACGCTCAACTGGACCATATTGATCGTCTACATCTGCGGCAACCTGCTGCTCGGGTACTACCTGAGCAAACGCATCAATACGGCTGACGATTTCTACCTGGGTAAACGCACCACTCCGTGGTGGGCTATCGGTGTATCGGTCATCGCGACCTATGTCAGCGCTTTGTCCTTCCTCGGTGGACCGTCCTGGGCTTATACCGACGGCTTCTCGGTGATCGCGTTGCACGCGAATTATCCAATTGTAATCTTCGTTGTCATTACGCTGTTCCTGCCGTTTTTCTACAACAGCGGCGTCGCCTCTATCTACGATTATCAGGAACGGCGTTTCGGCCCCCGTGCCCGGGCATTGATTTCGAGCATCTGGCTGGTATCGCAGACAATGACATCAGCGGCGATCCTCTATGCTACGTCACTGGTACTCGAATTCATTACGGGCATCGATGTTGTGCATGCAATTGTTATCGTCACAGTGATTGCGTTGGTCTATACGGCACTCGGCGGAATTACCGCCGTTATCTGGACGGACGTGGCGCAGGCCGGCATTCTGCTGATTGGCGCGTTAATCATTCTGTTTGCGCTGATTGATCGCATGCCGGAGTCAATCGGGAGTACGCTGTCTTCACTCAAAGCCGCCGGCAAATTGAATCCGCTGGAATTCAAATTTAATCTGACGCAGGCTACGACCGCGTGGTCGGGCATTATCGCCATGGCGTTGTACCACATCACCGTTTACGGCACGAATCAGATGATGGTGCAAAGAACGCTTGCGTCAAAAACCATAGGCGACGCGAAGAAATCCTACCTGATGATGGGTTTCGCCGCGTTCTTTATTTACTTCTTATTTATCTTTTTAGGCGTAATGTTCTACAGCTATTACCAGGGCGTGGAGTTCGAGAACAGCAACACTATCATCCTGCAGTTCGCGTCCGACTACGGATTGCCTGGACTTATGGGCCTCATTGCCGCCGCCGTCATGGCGGCTTCGATGTCCAGCCTCGATTCTGCATTCAATTCCATGTCGACCGTCATGACCGTCGACTTCTATCAGAAGTATCTGAAAAAGGACGGGACGCCGCAGCACTATCTTAAGGTCACGCGCTGGCTCACGGTACTGATCGCCATGATCATTATCATTCCGGCCATCGTATTGACCGGCAGCAGGGGCTCGATACTCCAGGTCCTCAGCAACATCGGTTCCTGGTTCGTGGGAGCACAACTCGGCATGTTTGCCGTCGGATTTTTCTCCAGGCAGGCAACCGAAAAAGGTGTACTTGTCGGTACTCTGATCGGTTTTGTCATGGTCTGGTATATCGCCAATTACACGGATATCGCCTGGCCGTGGTACTGCCTGATCGGTGCGACGACCAACATTGCGATTACCATTGTGGCCAGCGTGCTGATTGATGGCGTCAAAAAGGAATATTCGCCATACACGATCCGTGGACAGATCAGGAAGTTTGCCGAGGAAGGACGCGAAGAGAAGCAAGAGGGCTGGTACCTGGTGCCGGGAAAAGTGGATCGCGTCAGTTACCTGCTACTCGTGTTTTTCGTGGCAACGATGCTGTTCCTGTTCCTGTTTGGCAAAGCGTTCTGATGCGACAGGCTGGCGCTGTTCTGGCAGTCGTTCTTTTCGTAGCCGCCTGCGCAAATTCGTCGCTGACCCATGAGGGCCCCCTCGCTGGCGGGCCTGGCTTCAGTGCCTATCTTGTTGCGTATCCATCAGCGGGGCTGAAAGTGCATGCGATGGTCGCAGTGCCGAATTCCGCAATGCCGGAGAATGGTTTTCCAGTAGTGATCGCAAATCACGGTTACGTCCCCGATCCTGCCAAATACGGCATCACAGCTGAAGGAATAGATTCGCGACCAGGCGACTACTACCGATCGGTTCCGGAGCTGTATGCTTCTCGTGGCTTTCTCGTCGTCATTCCCGACTATCGCGGGCACAACAGCTCGGAAGGCTATGAACTCATCAAGACCCGGAACCGAGAATCAGTTGCTGCCTACGCCGATGATGTCATTGCACTGCTGCAAAGACTCGATGCGATCGAAGAAGCAGACTTGAGTAATGTCTTCATGTGGTCACATTCGATGGGCGGTGCAGTGTCAATGCGTGTGCAGCTCGCAACGAGTCTGGTTAAGGGGGCAAGCTACTGGGCAACAACGTCAGTCGAGGATTTGGTGCCACGATTTGGTGAGCTTGACGCACCGGTGATGATTCAGCACTCGATTGGCGATACCTCAACTGAAAGTTCTAACTCGCGAAAGCTGGCGGATGCGTTACGGGCAATTGAGCACCCTGTAACCTTTTACGAGTACGATGGCGCCGATCACTACTTCGAAGGTGACACGCGTGAGTTGGCGGCCGATCGTGACGTCGAGTTCTTTGAAGAGCTGATTAGTCCACCCTGATATCGCATTTCCGTCAATCAAGCGAGACGCCAAGCCCCTGCTCGAGCTTGTCCTTTAGCGGCGCGAGTTGCTGCTCGTAGCGCTTCCAGCGCCCAACCGAACTACTGTAGATAGGTTGCCGCACCTGACTCGTACTCGGTGTCTTGATTGTCCGCTGGGTCTTGTGAAATTCGAGGCACGCAGGATGAAAACTTATGCCACAGTAGGACAACAACGAGCGTACGCTGGAGTCCAGGTCCTCGACCGTGTCTTCATAGCGTTGATAGTGAATTCTGCCCGGCAACGCATCTCGCCAATGGTCCATTAGCCGCTGTTGATTCAGGTAATAACGCGAGAGGTCTTCGAAATCGTGTGCGTAGGCATGCGCTTGCGACAGTGGGTGTTGATAGATAGACATACAGGTATCCAGAGGATGTCGGACACAGTGAACGATCCTGGCCCTCGGCAGCAATGTCGCGATTAGTCCAATATGGAATAAATTCGTCGGTGTGGTTTCCACCACAAATCGAGCGCCCTCGGCGAGCAACGCCAGACCTTCGGCTACAGTTATTCCAATCGCCAACATGGCCTGTGCGTCCGTGATGCCTTTGGCCATTATGTGGACGGCGGTCTCGGCAATCAGCGCGTGCTCGCCCGAACCGTGTACATCCGGATGACTGGCGAGTATTTGCTCTGTCAATGTTGTACCCGATCTCGGCATTCCTGTGACAAAAATAATGTTCTGCGTACCGGGCAATTCTTCCGCGCCAGGAACAGGAGTGATTCGCTTGAATCGTTTGATCAGGGAATCTACGTATTGAGCTTGTTTGCGCGAATCAAATTCGGTTTCGCTCGACATCAGTGCATGCGCTTTCATTAGCCAGCCAAACTCACGCTCGTACTCGCCGCGTTTTTCCAGTGCTTTGCCGATTCCATAGGCAAGGCGCGCCAGGTCCTTGCGTTTCATTTCGCCGCGATCGAAGAGCGTTTGCATCGCTGCGATTTCGTCAGGGGTCGATTCATGATTTCGCAAATGTGCGAGCTGATAATGGGCATTCGCAAAATCGGGCCTTGCGCTGATAGCTGCACGCACGGCCGTTGCAGCCGCATCTGCTTTGCCCGCCTGCTCGAGAATTACGCCGAGGTTCATGTACGCCTCGGCATTGCCGCTGTGCAACGAAACTGCTTCCCGCAGCAGCTCAATGGCTTCATCGGCTTTTCCGGACTTGTTTTTCGCTACTGCAATTTCGTTGAGGGTATCCGACATTCCGTGCTTCGCACCCGTGTGCTCCGGGGCCAGCCGCAGGCTGACGTCGAAGGCCTGTCTTGCCTCATCGAGCTTGTGATCGGCCCTGAGAACATTCGCAAGCGCGATGCACGCATCGACGTTGTCTGGAGAAAGCTGCACGACTTCGCGAAATTGTCCGGCGGCCATGTCGAATTCACGCAGGTCTTTGTGCGCAATGCCAAGGTTGTAACGCGCCTGAGGATCATCAGGACGCAAGCGGACGGCGTTCGTCAGTGGCGCAATCGCTTTTTTCGGTTGGCCGGATTCGATGCACAACAGGCCAAGCAGGTTGCAGCCGTCCACATCGTCCGGTGCGATTGCCAGCAACTCTTGGTAAAGCGGCTCCGCCTCGTCAAGTCGGCCCGCCTGGTGTGCCTGGTAGGCACGCTGTAGCAACTGATCAACGTTGTTCATATTCGACGGCGGAGGCCAGTGTCAGCTCAGGCAAGGAATCCCAATGGTGGCACGTTGCTTGACGGCGAGTAAAAAGCAGAGATGTTTGGCAGTACGTATTGAAGCTGCGATGCAGGTATGCCGAACCAGAGAGCGAGTTCTGCGAAGTACTCTTCGGTGGATGTCGTCGGCGCGAACACGCCTCCGCCGATGTCGAGGGGACTGCCGTTAGCCAGATGCGGATAGTGACCATAGATACGCCCGCCGTGCACCGCACCGCCCATGACGATGTGGTGACCACCCCAGCCGTGGTCGGAGCCGCTGCCGTTCGATTCCAGAGATCGCCCGAATTCCGAGATTGTAAATGTCGTCACGTCGTCAAATGCGTCGTGCTCGATAAGCGCATCGCGAAATACTGCAAGGCCACGACTCAGTATCGGCAGTAGCATTGCCTGGTTTTCGAGTAGCTTGTGATGATGATCCCAGCCGTCGAAATGGACAAAAAACATCTGCCGGCGAACCCCGAGTCTGCTCCGCGCCGCAATAATCCGGGCCACCTGCTCCAGGTCCGTCGAAAACGAATCCGGCGCGAAACGGGTTTTGAACTCAGGAGTATCTGCAACGGCGTCCTCGACGATCAACCTGCTTTCGGTCTCTATTTTGTCCAGCAGTCGTGTTTTTCGGCGGACACCGCCGGGTCGACCGGCACTGATGGCCCGCTCCGCCAGCTGCTCGTTAACGTATGAGAAGTCGACGCCGGCTGGCAGACCCGAGCGCTGCTGATACGGACTCGACTGAAGGTTGGCTGCCGCCGAACAGGCCCCAAGCTGCATCACATTTCTGCCAGACATCGAGATATTCGTTGGTATTCGGTCTTGCCAGCCGCAATCCGCCAGCACGTCAGCGACTCTGCCCGCCCATCCGCTGTGTGACCTGCGATCGGCTGTACCGTGATGCCAACGCGCAATGAGGTCGGAGTGAGACAAGTCAGGCATGCGGGCACTGCCTGGACGACGAACCGGGCCCTGCAGCGGTCCCGCGTTGGCGAGTAGTGCGACTTTGCCGGCCGAGTACAGCTCATGCACCTCGCGCATGCCGTAGTGCAACGCGTAAGAACGACCTTCGCTATCGCCGCGGCGCAACGGCAGCAATTCATTGTGATTTAGAGCGAGGTCACCGCGACGTTTCGCATAGTCTCGGTACGACGAGGCGTCCGTCGGAACCAGCATGTTGAAGGAATCCGCGCCGCCACCGAGCGAGATACACACGAGTGCCCGGTACCCCGGCGCCCCTGCGGAAATTTCGGCTTGAGCGTCGCCGATCAGGGTGGCCGATCCGGACATGGCCGCCACCGCACAGCCGGACCCCAGAAATTGTCGTCGTGTCAGCATCTTGAACTTTGATTCCTGTCTGCTGGCTTGCCAGGCCCGGTGTGGTCCAGTCGCGATCGATGGTAGCTCGCTTTGTACTTCGAATGCAATTCGTGCCAGTATCGCCGGCGATCAACCAGGAGGAGAGAAACATGGCGGACTGGACAGCGCGGAATCAGAGAAACAAAGCCGTTGTCTGGGAGTACTGGCAGCGTATGAATCACGCGCAGGCGAAAGAAGTGCCAGGCATCGTCAAGAAGGCCTTCCACAAGGACGTCGATTGGAACGGACCGCAACCGGTCAACCAGATCCGCGGTTCGGACGCGTTGATCAGAGACTTCTGGGAGCCATTGCGGCATTCGTTTCCCGATATCCAACGCGAAGCCGACATCCTCATGGGTGATGTCGACAACGGTGACGATTGGGTATCCGGCATGGGTTACCTGACCGGCACCTTCGTGCATGACTGGCTCGGCATTCCCGCGACCGGGAAAAAAACACATATCCATTTTGGCCAGTTCTTCGTCATGCGTGACGAGAAGATCGTGGAGAGCTACTGCATTCTCGACATTCTCGCGGTCTTCAAGCAAGCCGGATTCCAGGTGCTGCCGAACGCGCTGGGTCGTGAGGGCGGCAAGCTGCAAAAACCCCGCGGCGGCGACGGGATCCTGCTCATGGAGCAGGATGAGCTCGAAGGGCGCAAGTCAAAGCAACTGGTAGAGGCAATGTGGAATGGCCTGATGCGTTACGTGCGCGAGCGGGACATGGAAAACATGAACACGATGGAGCAGCAGCATTACTGGCATCCCGAGTTTCACTGGATGGGTCCTACCGGTATCGGCTCGACACACGACATTCCGGAATTCCAGGACTTCCATCAGCGCCCCTGGCTCACCGCTTTCGGTGACAGGAACCTTGACGTCGAGCGGAGCGGACGGGACATGGGCTTCCTCGGCGAGGGACGGTATGCAGCAGGCGGCATCTGGGACCAGGCGTTCTCCGCCCACCACGGCCAGTACCAGGACGAGCCGGCGACCGGCAAGGTGATGACGCTCCGCGATTTCGACTGGTACAAGCGAGAGGGTGATCGCCTCATACAGAACTGGATTCCCATCGATCTCATCGATCTCTTCAAACAACTGGGTGTGGACCTGTTCGATCGCATGCATCGCCAGCACGAACTTCGCAAGCGGGGGATCGACTGGTGGGATGTCCCCGTTGACGGCGCTAGTGCATCAATCGGCAGTCGGCGCAGGTTCTGACGTGTATTACCCGGAGGATTCTGGTAGCTGGAGCGTCGGGCATACTTAGCCGCCAGCTTCGCAGAATGTACTTCGAATGCAATACGTGCAAATATCGGTTGTCACGCGCTCGAGGAGGTCGTCATGTCAGATTGGAAGGCAAGGAATCAGAAAAACAAGGCTGTCGTCTGGGAATACTGGCAGCGCATGAATCACGCGCGCCCGCAAGAAGTAGCCGGGATCGTCGATAAAGCGTTTCACAAGGACGTGGACTGGAACGGCCCGCAGCCGATCAATCAGATCCGGGGTTCGGATGCCTTGATCAAGGAATTCTGGCAGCCATTATTGCATTCGTTTCCGGACATCAGACGCAAGGCCGATATCCTCATCGGTGGTGTCGATAAGGATGAAGACTGGGTCTCAGGGATCGGCTATCTGACCGGTACCTTCGTGCACGACTGGCTAGGCATTCCCGCCACCGGCAAAAAGACCAATATTCACTTTGGCCAGTTCTTCGTCATGCGCGATGAGAAGATTGCCGAGAGTTACTGCATTCTCGACGTTCTTGCTGTCTTTAAGCAGGCGGGCTTCCAGGTCTTGCCAAATGCATACGGCCGTGAGGGCGGCAAGGTACAAAAACCGCGCGGCGGGGACGGCATCCAGCTCGTGGAACAGGACGAGTTGGAGGGGCGCAAGACCAAGCAACTCGTATCCGCCATGGGCAACGGGCTCATGCGTTATGTGCGGAATCGTGATATGGAAGACATGAACACGATGGAGCAGCATCACTATTGGCACCCGGACTTTCACTGGATGGGACCGACGGGAATCGGCACCACTCACAGCATCGAAGAATTCCAGGACTTTCATCAGCGCCCATGGCTGATCGGCTTCGGCGATCGCGAGCTCGACATCGAACCCGGTGGACGCTACATGGGATTTCATGGCGAAGGACAGTATGCCGCGGTCGGCGTTTGGGACTACAAGTTCTCGACCAATCATGGCCAGTATCAGGATATTCCCGCGACGGGCAAGATGATGACCATTCGCGACTTCGACTGGTACAAGCGCGATGGGAATTTCCTGATCCAGAACTGGATACCGATCGACATCATCGACATCTTCAAACAGATGGACGTCGACCTGTTCGATCGGATGCATCGTCAGAATGAGCTTCGGAAGCGCGGTATCAACTGGTGGGATCTGCCGCTGGACGGGGAAATTGCGGCGGGTGAGTCGGTCGCTGCTGCAAGCCTGCGCAGATTTTGACGATCCAACGCCAGGGCAGTGTCCGGTCTGGCGATGGGCGAAGAGACTTCGAAGTCACGACCAGATTTTGTTATCGGTGGTAAGTCACTGTATATATTGGAGGAATTCCGGATGCAATCTCACCTGTTGTATCTCAGCAACAACGGAATTGGGCGGGATCATCGACTGAGATATTCTTTAATTTATTGATTTATAAAGGATTAACAAAATTTCTTGGCTGTTTAGTATTTCTTGGCGAATTGATGCCAGAGGTTTGCATTCGGAGTACAACTCGCAGTATAAATGTGGCGTGCTTCTGCAGAATCGTCGGTGATACCAAGCGGCGACGCAGAATTTTTCTTCAGGGGGTCATAACAAAATGACGAATTATCAGTATTCCAAGCGCAATGCAGTTTCCACCGCGGTTGCCATCGCACTGGCTGGCGGTGTCGCTCCGGCGATCGCCCAGGACAGTAACGAGGGCGGCGGGGGCATCATGGATGAGATCATTACCACGGCGACCAAGCGTGAAGAGAGTGTGCAGGATGTTTCCATTGCTGTGACGGCGCTGGGCAACGAAGCGCTGAAGCAGGCCGGTATTGAAGACATCTCGCGACTCGAGCACCTGGTGCCGGGTATGCGTTTCGGCAAATCGGGCGATGAGGTTCGCGTCGCGATTCGCGGTACGCGGACCAACAACGTTGGCACCGAGGCCGAGCAGGTTGTCGGTATTTTCGAAGACGGCGTCTTCGTACCGACGTCGACCCAGGCCTGGGGCACCTACGTTGACATCAGCCGTGTTGAAGTCCTGCGTGGACCACAGGGCACGCTATACGGACGAAATACCTTCGGTGGCACAATCAACGTCATTACGAACCAACCGGAACTCGGCGAACTCAATGGTTACGTTACCGCGCTTTATGGCGACTATAATCGCTCGAAGCTCGAAGGCATGGTGAACATCCCGATGGGCGACACGTTTGCCCTTCGACTGGCGGCGATGTCCGATGTTCACGATGGCTACATCACGAATACTTTCGTACCGGGCACGAGTGACGATCTGCATGACCAGGACATCCAGTACGTGCGGGCGACCGCGAGATGGAAACCGTCGGACAATTTCGACGCGACGCTGAAGTTTTCTTATTCCGATAAGAACACCAATGGCGGCGCGCAGTGGGGATACCAGCAAATCGGTGGTATCGCCGGCGGCACGTTTATTCCGGGCCATGCTTTTGCGCCCGACAATGCAACGTCACCCTCGAACTTCGACGCCAGTCCCTGGAATGTCAGCCGCGATTTCAGGTCGTCGACGGAAAATAGCGGATCATCGACCACGCTGACACTGAACTGGCATCTCGACACGGTCTCATTCAAGTTTGTCGGCGATGCGACAAATTTTGAGGGTCGCCAGATTTCCGACTTTGATTACAGCGACGGCAATACCTGGGGCCCACCGGGGACGCAAACGTCTGACTTTGCCGGCTGGGATTCAGATCAGGACACCTGGTCAACAGAGTTTCAGGTCATGTCGAATACCGATGGCAACTTTGAGTGGTTGCTTGGCGCCTATTTCTACGAGCAGAAAGCCAACTGGAACTGGCTGGAGATGTTCGACGGTGTTATCGGCGAACCGCACTGGGACACACAGGGCGATTACGTATCCGAGTCCACCGGCTATTTCGGTAATGCAAGATATTCGGTTTCAGATCGCGTTCGCCTGGTCGCCGGCCTTCGTTCGGCTGAGGACACCAAAAAGCTGAAGGACCCATTTGACTGGAGTGTTTTCCCGCCGGTTCCGCTGGCAGGTCAAGGCCGTGAAGAAGACTGGAGTAAAACACTTTGGAAAGCTGGCGTGGAGTTTGACGTTAACGCCGATACACTGGGCTACGTTTCGGCTTCAACCGGATATCGGGCCGGCGGCACGAATCCGATAGGAGCCGGAATTCCACCGGCCTACGATCCGGAGGAAGTTACCGCTTACGAAGTGGGTCTAAAGACGACGATTAGTGACGGCAAGCTTCGACTGAACGTTGCGGCGTATCTTAATCAGTATCGTGATATGCATATGCAGTCGTTCGTTGATCTTGGCGGTTCCGCCGTCGCGGAGTTCGTGCAGAACGGTGGCGAAGTCGACGCAAGCGGGCTTGAGGTCGAAATGGCCTGGTTGCCCATCAATGAATTGTATGTCGGCCTTACGTTGGCATTCATGGATGCGGAATTCGGTACATTCCAGGCGCTGCAGATACCGCCACTCGGAGATATTCCGGGACGCCAGGATCTGAGCGACCCAACCGGCATTCTCGATATGGAAGGCTGGAAGCCTGCTCTGTCGCCGGATTTCACGGCCAGCCTGCAGCTCAGCTACGATATTGAACTGTCCAATGGCGGGATTCTCCGGCCGTATTACCAGACGGCCTATTCGAGCAAGTACTGGGGTCACGACATTAATTGGCCTGGCTCGGAGCAAGATGCGCACACGGTATCGGACTTGCGCATGACTTATGTCTCGCCGGACGACAAATGGGAACTCCAGGGCTTCATTCAAAATATCGAGAATGAACCGGTCATTACCCGTATCGTCATCTTCGATACTGGCGAAAACGCAGACGTTGGTGGCGTGTCGTTCCCGCTTGCATCAATGCAGACGGACTGGAACAACCCACGCACCTGGGGCATCAGCGCGTCGTACAACTTCAACTAGTCGTTGCGGCATTTGGTTTGTAAGAGGCAGGGAAAGTACGCTTTCCTTGCCTTTTGCTTTTCGGCGACATCGCGATGACGTTCAGACATTACTGGCCAGCACTGGTTTCCCTTACTACTGTTGCTTGTGGCGGTGGCGGCGGTAACGGCGGACCCCCCCCTCCGCCTGCAGCGCCGCCACCGCCAGGCTTTCAGCCCGCGACGACGTTTAGAGACATTGCCGATCAGTCGGGAATAGCGCGTCAATTCACAATCGTCGGCAAACCGTCGGCGGAGACACTCAGCGACCCGGAACGTTTCGGGGGTGGGCTAGCCGTAGTCGATATTGACGCCGATAACGATCTGGACATCTATCTGGTCGCGGGAAATGGATCGGCGAACGGCCTGTTCCGAAATGACGGCAACAATCAGTTCACGGAGATCGCGTCGTCCGTCGGCCTCGACCTGATGCACCGAGGCAGCGGTCCGGCGTTCGGCGATATCGATGGAGATGGCGACCAGGATCTCTTCGTTGGCTCGGTGGAGGGCGACTCTTACTTTGTGATGCGCCAGGATGCAGGCCAGTTTATCGACGTAACGGCAACGTCCGGCATTCAGCTGACGGCCGAACAAACGGTATCGGCGAGCTTTACCGACTACGACATGGACGGTGATCTGGATCTCGCACTGGCGCATTGGCGCAATCCCGAAAGCCCGGACACAGAGACACTTTGGGCGAACAACGGCGACGGCACCTTCTATAGTGCAAGCATCGCTTCAGGAATCGCTGCCGCGTTGTTGACGCCGGCGGATAATGCGGCACCAGGTGTGTTGGTCGATTACTCGTTCTCGCCGATATTCACTGACCTGGACAACGACGGCGATCCGGATCTCGTGGTCGCGGCTGATTTCAACACCAGCCAGGTATTCCGAAACAATGGCGACGGGACTTTCACGGCGATCACAGACCCTGATGTAATCGTTGATGATTCGGGGATGGGTTCCGCGGTCGGAGACTATGACAATGATGGCGATATGGACTGGTTCGTTACAGCGATCTATGAAGATCCGTCACAGCCAGACGCACACATCGGCAATCGCCTGTATCGAAATCTCGGTGATGGCAACTTTGAAGATGTGAGCGAGCAGGCCGGCATCGTCGACGGTGGCTGGGGCTGGGGAGCCTGCATGGAGGACTTCGACAACGACGGTGATCTCGATATCTTTCATGTCAACGGTTTCGATGCAGCGTCAGCGCAGGATTTCCTGTTCGACCAGGTTCGCTACTTCGAATCGCAGGGTGACGGTACGTTTATAGAGGCTGCGACAGAAGCAGGACTGCTCAGCGCCGGGCAGGGGCGCGGTGTTGCCTGCTTCGATTCGGATCGTGATGGCGACCTGGACATTTTTATATCCAATAATGCATTTCAATCGGATACCGACAATTTCTATGAGAATGAACTCGGCATCGGCAATCATTACCTCACCCTGGACCTGCAGGGGAACGGGCCAAACACAGCGTGTATCGGGGCGCGCATCGAGGTTTCCAGCGGGGGTCTCACGCAAGTCCGCGAGATTCGGGGTGGCAACAATTACGTGTCACAAAACGCAGCGGAAGCACATTTCGGGTTGGGGACGTCGACAAGCGCCGACGTCCTTGTTCGCTGGCCCGATGGCACTGAGAGCAATATCAATGGAGTGGCGGCCGACCAGTTTATGACGATTCAGCAGCCAGACTAGCGCCAGGGAAACGCTATGTCAGCGGGGTCGGCGCCGTGAAGAAGCGCAATATCGCATTGGAGCGTGCGGAAAAGTCCGGGTGTTGCATTCCTGATCGAGGACCGGTCACGCGATCAGAGCGCTGAAGCAGGAGCGGTTCGGTCAGGATCTCGCTGGTTGCACCATGGACTATACTTCGAATTCAATCAAATCCAGCAATTGCAGGCCTTTGGCGGCCAAGAACTACCATATTTCGGCTGAGTATGCTGAAATCAAAGGTGTCACGCACCGACAACAGATTCAAAAGAGTTGCATTCGAAGTACAAACTGACTTATATTTGAGTCGTTTTCTACGTAGAAAGGCCCCGAAACGGCCATAAAACCCGCATTCGATTAAACCTGATCCATCCTGGGGGAAACGATCAATGAAGCTCAATACAAATCCCGCTGCGCCAATAATCACCCGATCTGTCCTGGCAACTGCCGTTGCGGCCGCACTGGCTACGCCGATAGCAGTCGCACAGGAGAACCGTGACGATAGCGTAGTTGTAGACGAAGTAATTGTCACAGCAACCAAGAGAGCCCAAAACATTCAGGATGTCCCGATCGCCGTGACGTCGGTATCCGGCGAGGACCTGATCAAGAAGCAGGTTGTCGATATTTTGTCGCTCGAAAAAGCGATCCCGGGTCTGACTCTCGAAACATGGGGCAATAATCCGAAGGCAATTATGCGCGGTGCGGGTTCAACGGGAACCTCTGATATCGCGGTGCCGATTTATCGTGATGGGATGTATCTGCCGTCGAGTGGCCAGGCGTTAGCCGGATTCGTTGACGTCGAGCGTGTGGAAGCGTTGCGTGGTCCGCAGGGAACACTGTTTGGGCGTAATACCTTCGGTGGATTGATCAACCTGATTTCCAAGAAACCGGATTTTGACGGGACCGACTTTGGTGTTTCGGCATCTGTTGGCGATTATTCTCTGCAAAAGCTCGAGGGCTTCGTGAACATCCCGATGGGGGAGAATGCGGCATTTCGCTTGACCGTTGCTGATGAGCAACGCGACCCATTTGTAGAAAATGTCGAGAATCCCAAAGCTGGTTTGAAGGATTCTGATTACACCTATGCACGCGCACAGTTGAGATTCGAACCGACCGATACGCTGGCCGTCAATCTGACAGCTTCGTACTGGAAGGACACGGGTAACGGCAACCTCAACTGGGCATACAAATCGGCCGGTATTCCTTTGGACAGTAACGATCCTACCCGGATCAACGCCATCGACGGATTCCTGGACCCGCGGATGGGCATATACGAAGGTTGTCCCGACGGAAATCGCCCGGGTGGCCGTAGCATCGCGGGCAATATCTGTAACGGGGATGCTTCAGCCGATATCGTCGCGGGTACACACACGATCGATTTGAACACGGCGCCCTGGCGCGAGCTGGAAGAAACGGCCATCCAGTTGAGAGTCGACTGGGAAATTCCGAATCACACACTCACGCTAAACAGCGCGCTGTTTGATTATGAAATGATCCAGATGTCGGACGCGGACTATTCGAGCAACGCGGCCTGGTTTGACGGCACGTATGAAAATTCCAAGTCGCACCAGGTTGACCTGACGCTGTCTTCAACGACCGACAGCGCCTTTCAGTACACGGTTGGGGCGTACCTGTTCGATGATCAGGACAATGACAACACCAGCGCCTATCTTTTCGGCAGCCTGGAGGAGTCATGGTCCGGATACGCTGGCGCGACGCCGGAAACTCCGTCATGGGCCTACTGGAACTCGGAGGGCCGCGGCGGCACGAAATCGACGGCAATCTATGGTCAGGCAGAGTATTCCTTTACGGATAAGCTGCATATGACTGCCGGTTTGCGTTACACCGACGACGACAGAAGATCGCAGGGGTCGAGCAGCCTTGCTTTTGATCCGACCACGCGACTGGGGCCTGAGTTGCCGACTTACGATTACACGGGACGGCCTGTCAACAATGGCGACGACTCGAATACGGATTATCGTCTGGGCCTCGCTTTCGAGCCGTCGGCCGATGTAATGATCTATGGCTCGATTGCGACGGCGTATATCGCAGGCTCCACCGACGTCCTCACGCAGACTCTTCTGGAACCGCAGACGAATGACACGATCGAGTTGGGTGTCAAATCGACCTTGCTTGGTGGCAAGCTGAGGTTCAACGCGTCTATCTATGACGCTCAGTACGATGGCCTGCTTACGACCACGTTCGTGACGCAACCCGGCAGCGGAGTTATCTCGGCTGTGTCGGCACCGGGCGGATCCGTGGATTCTCAGGGGATTGAGATGGAAGGCTTTTGGTATCCGAGCGACAATCTGACAGTTGATTTTGGCGTCACCTTCGAGAATTCCGAACACGACAAATTCAACGTTGGCGCGGGCGCCCTGGTATGGACTGATGGCACGCCACCAATCGGAGCTGACATTGGACCTGATGGCACGCCAATCTTCATCATGGACGGCAAACAAACGCCTTACTCGCCGGACATGACGGTCGGGCTCGGTATTGCGTATGAAATCGATATGGGAAGGAACGGTACGATTACGCCGTATCTCAATACCTACTACAACAGCGGTTATATGACCAATCGCGCGCCGGTATTTTTCGGCGAGCAGGATGCTTACACGGAGATCGATTTCTCGCTGGGCTGGCGGTCGGCGGATGGCAATTACACCGCCAGTTTGTGGGTGAATAACGCCACGGACGAACTGATCCAGACCTATACGGAAATCCTGAGTCGTGCTCGCGTCGCTTACGACTATCAGGCGCCCCGGACGTGGGGCGTTCGATTTGGATACAATTTCTAAGCATATTACGGGTAGCGAGAAAAAAGCCTGCAACACAGTTGCAGGCTTTTTTTTGTTCAGTGATATATCCTCGATCCGATGCGGCCAGATCTCATAAAAATCCTTGAAAGAGGTTACGCATTTCAGCAGCAGGGACAATTGGAGGCTGCTGAAAAAGCCTATCTGCAGGCATTGGATCTGGATCTGTCTAACGAGTTTGCTCTGAACTTGATGGGCGTTATCTGCATCAAGCGGTCGCAAAATGAAAAAGCTGTTGAATACCTGCAGCAAGCGTTGAGCGTTAATTCTGCGGATACAGAGACACATAATAACCTGGGGCTGGCCTATAAGGGGCTGAAGAAATTCGCAGAAGCACGGCAAGAGTTTGAACATTCATTAGCGCTCAATGCCGCGCAGCCGGTCACATTGAATAATCTGGGTAATGTCCTGGCAGCCGTCGATCGACATGATGAGGCCATCAGGTATTTTGAGTCAGCCCTCGCCATCAACCCGGACTACGTCGATTGCCTGAATAACCTGTCGGTGTCTTTAAAAGAAGTGGGCCGGTTGGATCAGGCGCTTAATGTCATTGATCATGCAATCCGCATATCGAACTCCAGCAGCCTGTCGCACAATAACAAGGGCGAAATATTGTTGCGTGCCGCTCGATATGAGTTGGCCAGGATGTCATTCGAACATGCGATTGAAACGGATGGCAATATCGTAGCGAAAGTCAATTTGTCGACAGCATTAAAACAACTTGGAGAAGAACAGGCTGCTGAGCAGGTTCTGCAGGAAGTTCTGAGAATCGAACCAGATAATGCGGAAGCCCAAAATCATCTGGGTGTCTTGTATGAACAGATGGGTGATACGGCGCTCGCGGCAAAACATTTTCGATTGGCACTGGAACACGCGCCCAACCACGCCAGTTCATATTTTCAATTATCGAAACTCAAAGATCAGCGCTTGACGCAGAGTGAAATTGAAAAGATCCATAGTCTTCTCCAGCAGCCGGAGCTGTTGGGCATATTTCGATCGTCATTATTTTTTGCACTGGCGTGGGAGTTTGAAAAACGCAAAGACTACAAGACCAGCATCGAGTACTTTATCAAAGCACAGGAAATAAAGGCCGCCCGCCACCCGTATGACGGGGCAGCGACGCTGGAGTACCTGCGCGTTTCACGTTGCATTTTTCCCGTCGAACGGAAAACTCCAACGCTTGAGCCGGATGGGCAGCCGATCCCGGTATTCGTCATCGGCATGCCTCGTTCGGGCACGACATTGACCGAGCAGATAATTTCTTCTCACAGCGAGATTACCGGAGCGGGCGAGCTTGGTTTTATCAATGACATTGTCAAGCAAGCTTCAGATATGACTCGGCAGCCCTTTCCTGACGCGATTGAGGCACTGACCAGTGAGCAGGCCCGGAAGTTGCGTAATGCCTATTTGTCACGGTTGGTCGAACGCTTCGGACACAGCCGTTTTGTCGTTGACAAGAATCCGCTGAATTACAATTTTGTCGGAGCAATCGCGACGATATTTCCAGAAGCGCGAATCTTGTTCTGCAAACGCGACCCGATGGACAACTGCGTTTCTATCTTCAGACTGCCGTTCGACGACACCCAGGGTTATTCGCATGGCCTTGCTTCTTTAGGGCATCACTACCGTCAGCATGAGAAGCTGATGGAGCATTGGCTAGATTGTTATGCAGATCAGATATTGACTGTCGAGTACGAGCAGACTGTTGAGAATCTCGAAAGCCAGGCTCGTCGAATGCTGGATTTCATCGGCGTCGAATTTGAAGAGCAGGTACTGCGATTTTTCGATAATGAGCGGATTGTGATGACGCCGAGTGCAGAGCAGGTGAGGCTGCCGATCTATCGAAGCTCGATCGGCGCATGGAAACGATATGGTCAGGCGCTCGATCCGCTAGCTGTAGCATTGGGTTACTAAATGAGCGACTTCGGTACGCTAAACTGGACAATTCTGCTCGTCTACATCCTTGGCAACCTGGTACTCGGATTCTTCCTGAGCAAGCGGGTTCATACCGCGCAAGACTACTACCTGGGGCAAAGAACCACGCCTTGGTGGGCCATCGGCGTTTCGGTGATCGCGACTTATATTGGAGCATTGACGTTTCTGGGCGGTCCGGCGTGGTCGTATGTAGACGGCTTCTCGGTCATTTTCATTCATATCAACTACCCGATCGCGATCTTCATCGTCATCACGCTTTTCCTGCCATTCTTTTACAACAGTGGCTGTGCATCGATCTTCGATTACCTGGAAAGGCGCTTCGGCCTGACCTCGCGTACCGTTTTGTCAGGCGTGTTCCTTTTTGGCAATATCGCTTACTCAGGCATCATGCTGTACACGACTGCGCTCGTCCTGGAGTTCATCACTGGCATTGATGTTGTCACTGCGATCATGATCGTCGCTGTGGTCGCCGTGACCTACACGATGCTCGGCGGTATTGCGGCGGTTATATGGACTGATGTCATTCAGACGGGCATCTTGTTTCTCGGTGCATTCATCACTGCGTTCCTGCTCATCGGCGAATTGCCGGACGGGCTGCCCGGCACACTGCAATCGCTCAAGGAGGTCGGCAAAACCAATCCGTTCGAGACGACTCTCGACCCGGCGAAGGTCGGAACAATTTGGACCGGCATCGTCGCCATGTCGATCTATCACGTTGTCGTGTATGGCGTGAATCAAATGATGGTACAGCGAACGCTTGCGGCGAAGTCGATCGGTGATGCGAAAAAAGCTTACATCATGATGGGCTATGTGGCGTTCTTCATCTTCTTCCTGTTTTTCGGTCTTGGCATTCTGTTTTACGGTTATTACGGTGGCAAACCCTTCGACAACGAAAACCTGATCGTGCTCGATTTTGTTGCGGCGATGGGCTTTCCAGGATTAATGGGCATCGTCACGGCGGCGATCGTGGCGGCCTCAATGTCCAGCCTCGACTCGAGTCTCAACTCGATGGCAACGGTAACGACGCTCGACTTTTACGAGAAGTTTTTCAAGAAAGGCGCTTCGCCCGAGCATTACCTCAAGGCGTCGCGCTGGTTCACATTCATGTGGGCGGTCCTGATGGTGGTACCGGCGATCATGTTCACCAAAAGCGGCGGGTCGGTCATCGAGATACTCAGCAAGATCGGCTCGTTCTTTGTCGGCGCTAAGCTCGCGATGTTCGGGCTCGGTTTCTTTTCCAAGCATACGAGCGAGCGAGGATTATTGGTCGGCGTTGTCGCCGGATTCCTGTCCCTCGCGTATATCGAGTACAACATGCAAATCGCATGGCCCTGGTATTGTGCAATTGGTGGCGGCGTAAGTGTCACGGTTGGCTGGATTGCCAGTTTGTTACTGGACGGGCGGCAGTCTGACTACAACCCGTACACTGTTAAAGGCCAGCTAAGCAGGTACAAGGAAGAGGGTCTGCCCGAAATGCAGGATGGCTGGTACGTCGTATCCGGTCGTGTCGACAAAGCCAGTTATGGCTTGCTCGTTTTCTTCGTGGTTTGTGTCGCGCTGCTCTGGATTCTCGACTCGATGATCTGAGCCTGGGCGCGCGCTATGTCCGGTTAATGGCCCGACTGCGCTCTAGTACGTCGACCCCGAGCAACCGCAGGTAGTGCAGAAAGTCTATGAAGATCCAGTTCTCGGCGAGCTTGTCGCCGTCGCGCCGGTAAATGTCGACCACCCGCATTTCGGTCGGCGTACCAGATGCCGGGAGCCCCAGAAATCCGCCGCCCTGGTTCATTTTGAGATTCGGCCAACCGAACCAGCCGCCGTAATTACCTTCGGCATGCTCGAGGATGTGACCATTGAACTCGATATTCTTCAAACCATCGAGAAACGGACCCTGATGTTGTTGCTGATAGCGTTCGATCGTATAGGTCGCACCGATGCCGCTGGGACCGAACCAGATCATGTCCTCGTGCCAGGTCTTTCGCAGCATCGCGTCACCCGATCCCATGCCATCGCTAACGAGGTCGTTACACATCTCCATGATCAGGTCGAGGGTTTGCTGCGATTCCTTCTCGTCTTGCTCCTCGAACAGCAAGCCATCGCCGCTTCTTGGTCCCGGGTTAATGATTTCGGCGCCGGTCTGTATCGGTAACGGGTTGATCCCGGCCTGTTTCATGACGCTTATGATGTCGATCCAAAGCGCGGACTCGGCGATTTTGCCAGCCTCGACGCGATGAAATTCGCAGTACGGAATCAGCGCGATCTTGCCGGTTGGTGGAATGCCGAGCCAGTTGTGATCGAACAGACCCATGAACTTGCCCATGCTCGTGACCCACATGGTCTCGTCTGTCAAACTGGGGCCGGCCATGAAGATGTCCTGGCGTCGCTGCATTGGCGTGAATGACTGGCGCAGCGGCTGCCAGACCGTGGCTGCGACACCCTCGGCATGGTCGATCTCGTTAAACGGATGCACGCCGCGAAATTGATAGCCGGGTGCAGCAGCTTTGCTAATCACGCTGGCCAAATTGCTGACCGGCGCAAGCTCCATCTCGTTGAAGTACTGCAGCACGGCGGCCTTGGCATCTTGTCTGTCGCTCATAGTCATTCCTGACTGGCCGCGAGCTGCATCATCAGATCCAGCTCATTGAATAACATCCACTCTGCGACGATCTTGCCGTCGACTATGTGATGTTGCGTGATTCCCCAGATCTGCACGGACTTCCCGGACGGTTCGCCATAGATTCCGGCGCCGGAATGCGTGCCTTCAGCACTCCAGCGCTCCGACGTCAGGTAACCGTCTTTATCATTGCCCATCCAGTACACCTCGTCGACCTGTAACTCGAGATCCGGAAATGCCGTGGCAATTGAGCTGAGCAATGTCTGGTAAGGAGCCGCCCCGCGGAACCTGCGATCGGTTGCCCCCTGGAATGCAAAATCCGGGACATAGGCGGAGGAAAGGGCGCTGTAGTCACGCCCGTTCCACAATTGATGGAGCGTAGCTCGAGCGAACTTGTCAACGTCGAAGCCGTCAATGGGCTGTGCAATCGAAATGGGCTGATCAGGTCGGGCCGCGCGTCTCAAGTTGTCCCAGGTATCCGCATCACGCGGCCAGCCGGCCGGAGGTGACTTCGACAGGGTCGCGACGATATCACTCAGACTGTGGCCGAGTTGCTGAAGCATACTCGAATTGTTGTACAGCACATGCTCCAGGAAGATCTCGTTATCGAGTGCGACGCAGTTGGCGATCACCAGCACGTCGATGTTCCGGTTCGTCGCCGGTCCGTATTTGCTGTCCCCGTCGTTGGTGCCGCGAATGATCGTGCGATGCGATGTGTGGTAGCCGACTTCGTCGTCGCCGGCCCACACGATCTCATCGGCTATCAGCTTGATATCCGAAAATGCGCTCGTCGTGTGTTGCGTGTCCTGGATGATCTTCTGGCATCCGCGCTGCAATCCATAATCGTCAAAGACCTGTGAATTGTCCGAATACGTGTCGGCAATGTATTGGACATCGCGGTCCTCCCAGATCCTGTACGTAATTCGAACAATGTAGTCGATGATGTTGTGATAGGTCTGTTCGAAGCCCCGCAAGGATTGCCGCGGGCCGAAATCATCGGGAATTCGCCGTTCGCCAGACGTACCGCGATTCGTGTATTTCTCGAGAGAGATCGAGTAGTCGGCGGGCATGTGCTCGCGCGCCAGCGGCGCTGCGAAAGGTGGATCAGCGCTCAATATTTTCTGCTCCCAAGTCATGTTGCATTCGAAGTACATTCTGCCGAATCAGGGCACCGGTGTCGACAGAAAACGCGCTACGGAAAGTCGATTCCGGCCGGGTCATCACCGCGAAAAAGCGCTATATCTCTCTGAATCGCATACGTAAAGCCGGGACGCGCGTCGCTGTCAGAGAACCAGCTGCGCGAGCTAAGGCGCAGCGCATGGGTGTTCTGCGGGTACTCGAAATCGTGGCACGCGCCGCCGATCTTGTTGACCCGCGCACAGAGGTCGGCATTCCACGCAGGCAATGTGTAGAAATCACGATCGGAGTGCTGCAACAGCAGCGGTTCGCTGAGGTATTCCTCGAGGTGAAACGCACCAATGTCGGCCATCGCAGCGGCGATACGGGCGTCGTGCCGTACCTCGAAGCTGCCGTCATCGGCGACGATCATTTCGAATCTCGCGTCGTGAATATCGCCGACAAACTCGTTAATTGCGTCATACATTTGTGCGAACTTGAATTGCACCGCCTCTGCGACGCCTGGTTTCGTCCAGATTTCCTTTTGCCATGTCCATTCGTCGATGTTCGTCGTCTCGATCCAGTCGGCAGGATAGCCGAACACGAAATTCGGATTCACGACACCGTCGGCGCTGCTTGCGGTAGCGGTCCAGGTTCCGTCGCCGGACATAAACGCTTGAGGCGCGGACTCCATCGGGTGATAGGTGTGTACCTGAGTAAAACGCGACGGAAACGTTCCGGCCCAGATCGACGCGTTGTCGATCTCGTTTTTCAACGTCGATCCTTCGCCGGCGACAGCCAATGCAATCAGCGCGACGTCGCCGCCCTGCGAGTGCGCAACCAGGTTGATTCGATTCACATCAAGTGTGCGTCTGTCGAAGGTCGACAGACTGTCGATAAGATTCAATACGTCGATGGCATAGAAGACAGGACTGATATAACTGCCGTTGTCCCAGGCAGCCATGAAGTTGATGCCATCGGCCGGCACATCGTTGACGGTACCGTGGCCGCGCCATCCGGGCACCAGTACGACAAAGCCCGCATCGACATACGATTCCAGCATCTCTCTGTAATCGGCGTGTTCGCGGTAGTAGAAGTCGTACGTGGGCGCGCGTTCGATGCCGGTCCAGCCGTGCACGAATATCACGACCGGATAACCGTCGGCGGGCTGCGGTGAGTCAGGAATATCGATTCGCGTGTACACGCGCAATCCATCAGACTCGTAGGACGCCAGATAGGATTCAAAGGGTTCTCGTCTGAAAACTTGCTCGACCGTGATAGTCGAGCCGAATTGCCGTTGCCGCAGCGAATCGGTGGACAACATCGCAAGGCTGTCGACATGTGGCGTGTTGCCAGGACTATCGGCAGGTGCGCAAGCGGCTGGAAGAATAATAGCAGGCAACAGCCGAAGCAGTGCGGCCGGCACTATGAATGCGCGCCTGTTCTTTCGGGAATTTCGAACGATAGTCACAGGACAAGCCGCGGAGCTTTCGCGCAATGCGAGCTAGCTCAGTAATTCGTGGTCGTCAGGAAGTTTGTGCGTCACCCACATGGCGAGTCGATGCCGAATCTTTGGCAAGGTATCCTGACCCTGCGGCAATGGTGCGATTTCCTTGTCGTGAATCAGCAGGCGGTAGGCGTACTCGATCTTCAGATCGTGCGAGTCGGTTGCCTCGAATTCGACGATGCCGCGCTTTTCAGCATCGGCCATGATCCTGTCCAAAGCCTCTCGCAGCAGGGCCTTTTCGTTCTTCAGTTTTTTCGCCATCGTCGATTCCAAATCCCGATGAAAGTGTAGTGTAGCAGGCATGTCAGGTGTCGCTACTCCGCATGATCGGTCGCGACAGCCCGATGGTTTGTGTTTCCCCGAGCACCTCGCGTCGAAAGCGAAACAACTCGGCAGGTCGCCCCTTGCCGATACTGCTGGTTCGACCGATTGGCTCGACCAGATCCGCATTCGCAACCAGCCGGCGAAAGTTCTGCTTATGCAATTTTGCACCGCTGAGCGCCTCGACGACGCGCTGCAGTTGCAGCAAGGTGAACTCGCCGGGCAGTAATTCGAAGACAACGGGCCGGTAAGCCAGTTTGCCTCGCAGCCTGCCGAGAGCAGTCGCGAGAATACGACGATGATCGGACGAGAGGGCGTCACCCATGTCGGCGCCCGCCGTCTGAGTTGCATCGATCTCCGTGTCTGTCCCAGCATCCCTCGACTGCCTGTCGCGGTGGGCTTCGGCGACGAGTTCGGCATCGTAGAGCAACTCAAATCGTTCCAGGGCAAGTACGGCGTCCATCCCGGATGTCGTGCCCAGGCCAAATGTCACGTTGACGCGGTCCTGTCGCTGCCGGCGTCTGCTCTGGTTTGGCGACTGTTTGATCCATCGTGCCAGGGCCGGCTCGATGTGCTGCTCGATCACCGCGGGCCTGCCGGTGCGCCAGTCTTCCCAGGGCAAGTAGCCGTACCAGTCACGCCAGGCCGCGTTTGGCGCTGCCACGGCATCTTCGTGGGTT
>JAOTVR010000059.1 GCA_029863305.1 Gammaproteobacteria bacterium
ATGGATCTCACACCGGTGTACGCCGACGAGGTCGATGCGGTGCCGGGCACGGTAAAGATCGATCCAACGGTCGTCAACAATCTCGGCGTGCGAACGACTGTCGCCGTGGAAGGTCCGTTGTCGCGACGCATCGAGACGGTTGGTTACATCGGCTACGACGAGGACACATTGCAGCACGTGCATACGCGCGTCGATGGCTGGATCGAAACGCTGGCAACCAAAGCCACAGGCGACCCGGTCAAAAAGGGGCAGCTGTTGTTCGAGTTGTACTCACCAACGCTGGTCAACGCGCAGCAGGAGTACCTGTCAGCGCTTCGCAGCAGCAATACCCTGTTACGCAGCGCATCGAAAGACCGCCTCTTGGCGTTTGGTGTTACCGAGAGTGAAATACTGCGGCTGGAAAAAGAGCGCAAGGCAAAGCAGCGGGTTCGCGTGTATGCGAAAGCCGATGGTGTCATCGCCCATCTCGGCGTTCGAGAGGGCATTTTCGTCACGCCGGCAACCGAGATAATTTCAGTTGCCCGGCTCGATCGCGTCTGGGTGCTTGCGGAAGTTTTCGAACGACAGGCGGCGTGGGTTTCCCCGGGGCAGCGGGCGCTCGTCGAACTCGACTATCTGCCGGGCAGGCGCTGGCAGGGCACGGTCGACTATGTGTACCCTGAACTCGATGCCACCACGCGAACACTGAAAGTGCGCATTCGATTCGACAACGAAGGCGAGGTCTTGCGGCCGAACATGTTCGCCCGGGTGACATTGCTCGGCACGGAAACGGCACCGGTCGTGCACGTACCGCGCGAAGCGCTGATTCGAGGTGGCAGCATTGACCGCGTCGTAATCTCGCTTGGCGAAGGTCGCTTTCGGGCTCAGCCTGTCGAGATCGGTCTGGAGTCGGGTGATCGCGTTGCGATTCGCGATGGTATTGCGGCAGGGGACGTGATTGTTACATCCGGACAGTTCCTGATTGACTCCGAATCGGACATCGAATCCGCCCTGACACGAATGCACGGGTCGGAGCATTCACGATGATCAACGCCCTGATTCGCTGGTCGATTGCTAACCGGCTGCTCGTTTTGATCCTGACGCTCTTCGTGAGCGTGTGGGGCATCTACTCGTTGCGCCAGACACCGATCGATGCGCTGCCCGATCTATCGGACGTGCAGGTCATTATCAAGACGACATTTCCGGGCCAGGCACCGCAGGTCGTCGAAGATCAGGTGACGTACCCGTTGACGACCGCAATGCTGTCGGTCCCTAAGGCGGTTACCGTGCGCGGCTACTCGTTCTTCGGCGACTCGTTTGTGTACATCATTTTCGAGGACGGTACGGATCTTTACTGGGCTCGCTCCCGGGTGCTCGAGTATCTGAGCCAGGTTTCCGGTCAGCTGCCCGACAGTGCGAAGTCAGCGCTGGGCCCGGACGCGACCGGGGTCGGCTGGATATTCGAGTACGCCCTTGTCGATCGTAGCGGGCAAAATGATCTCGCCCAGCTGCGGAGCCTGCAGGACTGGTTCCTCAAATACGAACTGCAAACCGTGCCCGGCGTTGCAGAAGTGGCTACGATCGGAGGCATGGTTCGGCAATACCAGGTCGTGGTGGATCCGGACAAGCTGCGTGCATTCGGCATTCCACTCGCCAAACTGAAAACCGCGATACAAGAGGGCAACCAGGAAACGGGTGGCTCGGTTATCGAAATGGGCGAAGCTGAGTACATGGTGCGCGCGAGCGGCTATCTGCAGAACATCGAAGACCTTTCTGATATTCCGCTCGGCGTGAATGATCAGGGAACGCCACTGGTGCTCTCCGATGTGGCCGAAATTCGCCTGGGCCCACAGATGCGACGTGGCATTGCAGATCTGGATGGCGAAGGCGAAGTAGTCGGCGGCGTCGTTGTGATGCGCTGGGGGGAGAACGCCTCAGAAACGATCAAGGCCGTAAAGCGGCGCCTCGCCGAACTCGAGCGCAGTCTGCCCGATGGCGTGGAAATTGTAACGACCTATGACCGCTCCAGCCTGATCGAGCGAGCCGTCGATACACTGCAGCGCAAGCTTGTCGAGGAATTCGTCGTCGTTGCGCTCGTCTGTGCTTTATTCCTGTTCCATCTGCGTTCATCGATCGTCGTCATCCTGAGTCTGCCTGTCGGAATTCTCATCGCGTTTCTCGTGATGAACTGGCAAGGCATAAACGCCAATATCATGTCACTCGGCGGCATTGCGATCGCGATTGGTGCGATGGTCGACGCGGCAATAGTGATGATCGAGAATGTTCACAAGCATATCGAACGAGAGCCCCTGACCGACGAGAATCGCTGGCGCATCATGGGCGATGCGGCCACCGAGGTCGGCCGACCACTGTTCTTTTCACTTGTTATTATTACGCTGAGCTTCCTGCCCGTATTCACGCTGGAGGCCCAGGAAGGTCGGCTGTTCGCGCCACTGGCGTTCACCAAGACGTATGCGATGGCGGCTGCGGCGGGCCTGTCAATCACACTGGTGCCCGTCCTGATGGGCCTATTCATTCGCGGCACGGTAACGCCAGAGCACAGAAACCCGATTAACCGCATACTGGTCGCGGCGTACCGACCTGTTATCAACAAGGTGATCCGGTTCCCGAAACAGACGCTGATGCTCACGGCCGCCATTCTTGTCGTTGGCCTGTGGCCTGCGACGCGCCTTGGTTCTGAATTCATGCCGCCCCTCGATGAAGGCGACATCATGTACATGCCGACAACATACCCCGGTATTTCAATCGACAAGGCCCGTGAGATCCTGCAGCATACGGACAAGTTGATTTCATCTGTGCCCGAAGTGAAGCGCGTATTCGGCAAGATCGGCCGCGCTGAAACAGCGACAGACCCGGCGCCGCTGACGATGATCGAGACCGTAATTCAACTCAAGCCGCATGAGGAGTGGCGCGAAGGCATGACGGCGGAAGGGCTGCGCGCTGAACTCGATCGTGTCGTGCAGTATACGGGCCTGATCAATGCCTGGGTCATGCCGATCAAGACACGCATCGATATGCTGGCAACGGGTATAAAGACACCTGTGGGAATCAAGGTCGCCGGCCCCGATCTTGAGGTGATTGAGAGCGTCGGTCAGGATTTGGAGCGAGTGCTGGCCAGGGTTGCGGGCACCGCCTCGGTGTATTCGGAACGTGTTGCCGGAGGTCGATATGTCGATGTGGATATCGACCGCAAACGCGCGTCGCGTTTCGGTCTCAATATCAAGGATGTGCAGGACATTGTTCGTTCCGCAGTCGGCGGCATGAACGTCACGCAAACGGTGGAAGGACTGGAGCGCTATCCGGTAAACATTCGTTATCCGCAGCGCGTTCGCGATTCGGTCGAACAACTGAAGCTGCTGCCGATCGTTACGCCGCAGGGTGCGCGAATAGCACTATCAGACGTAGCCGATGTGCAAGTGGTCGACGGCCCGCCGGTGATCAAGAGCGAAAACGCGCGTCTGAACGGTTGGACGTACGTCGACATATCGGGCCGTGATATCGGATCCTACGTTGCCGAAGCACAGCAAGTTGTTGCAGACGAAATAGACCTTCCGACCGGATACTCGCTGTCGTGGTCAGGCCAGTACGAGTACATGGTGCGAGCCAGGGAGCGGCTGTCAGTGGTCGGTCCGATCACACTCGCAATCATTCTGTTGCTGTTGTATCTGAACTTTCGCCGTTTTGCCGAGGTTGCGATCATAATGGGAACGCTGCCAATGGCGTTAATCGGAGGTCTGTGGCTCTTGTACCTGCTCGGCTACGAATTGTCAGTGGCGGTTGGTGTCGGCTTTATCGCATTGGCGGGGGTTGCTGTGGAAATCGGCGTCGTCATGCTTGTGTATCTCAATCAGGCGATTCGCGATCGCATCGCGAGCGCTACTGCCGCGGGGCGGGCGCTTTCCATAGACGATGTACGACAAGCGGTGGTCGAAGGCGCCTTGCTCCGCGTGAGGCCGATCATCATGACGGTAGCTGCGATCATCGCGGGCCTGCTGCCGATCATGCTCGGCGGAGGTACCGGATCTGAAGTCATGCGGCGCATCGCGGCACCGATGGTCGGCGGCATGGTCAGCGCGACGGTTCTCACATTAATCGTAATTCCAGCGCTGTTCCTGTTATGGCGCGGCCACCACATCGAAGTACATGAGGCGCACAGTTATGAGTAGTCACGAGCAACACGAGCATTCCCATTGCCACTCCTGCCACGATTCCGCGCCGGCAGAACCGGGTCGTGACTATGATCTCGTGCCCGCGGACTTTGACGGAATGGCATATACCTGCCCAATGCATCCACAGGTGCGCGACGTCCGAAACTCGGGTTGTCCGATTTGCGGCATGGCGCTGGAGCCCGAGGGGATCGTTGTCGGTGAGGAGGATACGAGCGAACTCGATGACATGCGGCGTCGCTTCTGGGTTAGTGCCGCATTGACGTTGCCGCTGTTCGTCTACGCGATGGGTGACGCAATTCCCGGCCAGCCGTTGCAGGGCCTGGTCCCTGCCGCCCGGGCGCAGTGGCTGCAGTTGCTGTTTGCGACACCTGTCGTCGTCTGGGGCGGTTGGCCGTTCTTTGTTCGGGCCGTGCAGTCCGTACGCACAATGAACCTGAACATGTTCACGTTGATCGGACTCGGTGTTGCGGTTGCGTTCGTCTACTCGCTGGTAGCAACGCTGGTGCCCGAGATCTTTCCGGCAGCGTTTCGTCGCGGCGGCGAAGTAGCGGTTTACTACGAGGCGGCCGCCGTCATCACGACCCTGGTGTTGCTCGGCCAGGTGCTCGAACTAAAAGCTCGGAGTCAGACATCCGGTGCGATACGGGCATTGCTGGAACTTGCTCCGCCGACCGCCAATCGAATCGCTGCTGATGGCAGTGAGAAACAGGTGTCTCTTGACGACCTGGCCGTTGGGGATCAATTGCGCGTTCGTCCGGGCGAGAAAGTTCCGGCAGACGGTGTCATTGTCGACGGCGGAAGTTCTGTCGATGAATCGATGATCAGCGGAGAACCGATTCCCGTCGAAAAGGTCGTGGGCGATGACGTAATCGGCGGCACAGTCAACGGCACGGGCGGATTTGTCATGCAGGTGACGCTGGTCGGCGAGGACACGTTGCTGTCGCAAATCGTGCACATGGTGGCCGAAGCGCAGCGGAGCCGGGCGCCGATACAGCGGCTTGCCGACCTGGTTGCATCGTGGTTTGTACCCGCGGTCGTCGGAATAGCTGTCATCACTTTCGTATCGTGGGCGTGGTTGGGGCCACAACCCGCAATGGCTTACGCGATCGTTAATGCGGTCGCAGTGCTGATCATTGCCTGTCCGTGCGCGCTGGGACTCGCAACACCGATGTCTATCATGGTAGGAACGGGAAAAGGTGCTCAGAATGGCATTCTTATCAGGAATGCCGACGCGCTGGAAACACTCGAGAAGGTCGATACGGTTATCGTGGACAAAACCGGAACCCTGACCCAGGGTCGCCCGGAACTGGTCATGGTCGCACCGACAGACAGCTTCACTGAATCTGAATTATTGTCCTATGCGGCCGCCGTCGAGGTTGCAAGTGAACATCCTCTTGCGAGCGCGATCGTGGCAGGCGCAAATTCCCGATCGCTTGACCTGTTGGCGCATGACGAATTCGAATCGGTGACTGGCCGGGGCGCGCTGGCAACCGTGTCTGGCAGTCGCGTCGCTGTCGGCAACGCCAATCTGATGCGCGATGTTGGCGCCTTCGATCAGGCTTTGGCCGACGAAGCCGACCGCTCCCGAAGTGACGGACAGACCGTGGTGTTCGTCGCTGTCGACGGCAGGCCTGCCGGATTGCTCGGCGTCGCTGACCCGATCAAGGACTCGACGCCGCGGGCGATCGAGGCACTTCATCGCCAAGGGCTCAAAATAGTCATGCTGACGGGCGATAACTCGATCACGGCGCACGCCGTTGCGCGACGTATTGGTATCGACAAAGTGCATGCCGAAGTTTCTCCTGAAGACAAAAGCCGCGTCGTAAAAGATCTGCAAAAGGCGGGTAGCGTGGTCGCGATGGCGGGCGATGGTATCAACGATGCGCCGGCGCTTGCGCAGGCTGATGTAGGTATCGCGATGGGCACCGGAACGGACGTGGCGATGGAAAGTGCTGGGGTCACCCTGGTTCGTGGAGATCTTCTCGGCGTTGCCAGGGCGCGGACGCTGAGTGAGGCAACGATGCGCAACATCCGTCAGAACCTGATCTTCGCCTTTGCCTATAACTCCGCGGGCGTACCGATAGCCGCCGGCGTGCTCTATCCGTTCTTCGGCTTATTACTGAGCCCGATGATAGCTGCAGCTGCGATGAGTTTGAGTTCCGTTTCGGTAATCGGTAACGCGCTTCGACTGCGGCGGCTGAAGATCTGAGCAATCAACGTGCCGGGGTCCATGCCTGTGTCACGCGGCAGTGCGGACCCTGGCCGACTCCGGTGACCCGGAGCGCAACCGGTCAACGAATTTCTCGGCATTGATCATGACGTCGTCCTGGCCGACCTGATCGAACGGGTTTTCGAGATGCTCCTGAATATTGTCGAGGCTTACGAGCACAAGTGCGAATAGCACTGGCATGACGTAAGTCAGGTAGGGTGAGAAGTCGGTAGCGATATACGCGAAATACGGGCCGTAAAGCGGCGGCAGTACTTTGATGAAGATGTCGCTGAATGCGCGGAGCGTACGTGGCGTGCGGTATTGATAAATGTGTTTTATTTGTTCGAATGCCAGCAGCATTTTGGATAAGTACTGGTTACAACGTGAAACCTCCCCGGACGCCAGACCTGCTTGTCGCAGGTCCTCGCGGATGAACCGCGACAATCTCGAGAAGTTGGCGTAAACGCGCTCTTCGCCCTCGTGCATATCATCGCGTTCCCCGGTGAATAATTCGCGGGTCGAGGTAAACAGCTTGCCGAGCAGGACGCGGCATTTTTCCTGCGCCATCGGATCATCTTTCTCCAGCCAATCGCGTGTCGCGAAGTAGATGGCACGGCCATGGGATTTAAGTGAGCCATAATCATCAAGCGCCGCTTCACGACGTTTGTAGGCGCTATTGATGGAAAAGACGATAGGAAAGACGATCGCCGTCGCCAGGAGTGTTAGAGGAAAATTCGCCGTGATGTCGAAACGCAGACACAGGAAAGTCGAGATTACGGCGAGTGCAGCAACGACAATTGCTTTGAAATTAATGATCAGCGTGATCGTTCTCAGCCGTCGCAACATAGCGGTACCCAAATGCAGCACAAGACCCCGTACAGTTTCGCGCGCCAGCAACTTCGGATCGCGGAGAGAGTTCACGTTTTGACCGATGCGCCGCGGGCCGCATCATCGCGAGCGGCGGCCAAAAAAATCCCCGCCGAGGCGGGGATTCAGGGATGAGCGCATGGGGGGAGATGCGCTTATGGGTTTTGAACCGGACTCAGATCTCGTCGTTGAGGAAATCTTCCAGCACAATCAGGCCGAATTCCATCGATTCCGGTACGGGATCGCGGGCAATCGCGGTGTAGACACCACCGTTAGCTATCGAAATCCCCGCCGGTCCGATCGCCGGGTCTTTCGAATCTGCGAGCGTGACGATCACGTTGTAATCGCCCTCCGGCAGCGCCAGGTAGCCGGTGTTAGCCCGGAACGGCACCGCGGTCAGGGTCGGCGTCTCGTTGGTAACGTCCACCACCTCGGGACCCACAACATAAATGTCAACATCCTGAGCCGTCGGTGAGGCATGAATGATGCGTACCTTGGCGCTGGTCGCGAGCGGGCGGGGATCATCGGTCAGGATCAGCGGAGCGTCGCCAATGTTGTTGAAGAAGTCGACAGCGAGCACGGAATACCAGGTGCCAGCTTCGAGGGTCAGATCGACCGGACCAATGGCGACCGTTCCAGGCATGCCTGCGGGCGTGACCTGCACGTTGTAGGTATCGGCCGGAAGAGGATCAAAACCGGTAACGGCCGGGTACGGAACGCCGCCCAGATACAGGCCGTCATTAACGAGCACGTCCACCGGGCCGGTATCAGGCGACAGGTGCCCGACGCGAAGAGCAGTGGGAGTGCGGTTGTCAAGGAAGTCGACTGCGCCGGCGCTGCTCATGCCAACCAGCGTCAGTGCGCCCGGCCCACCGCTGACGTTGGGAGCCGCTGCAACCCGGTAATCATCGCCATCATTCAGAGTCAGCGTACCCGAATCGTAGACGAGTGCGGCAGGGTCAACGCTGCCTGCGAGGTAGACGCGAATCTGATAGTCACCGGCGGCCACCTCCAGGGGTCCGATCGTCCCTCTGAAATCGAAAGTCGCAGGGTTATCCAGCGCGCCGCCGGGCACCGTCACGTAGACGTCAACGGGCAGCGAAAAGTCGGGGCCGACAGGACCCGGCGTGGCATGCAAGACAAAAAGCCGTGCGGCACCCGCCGAAACCGCATCGCGGGGCTGCTCGATGATCACCGGCTCGATGTTCGCAACGTTATTGACTGCCGCGATCGTGTAGATAGTGTCGCGCTCGAATGTGATATCCACGGGTCCGAGAACCGTGGCGTTGCCGCCCGGCAGAATGCCATCGACGCGAATCTCGTACGTGCCGGAAGCCAGCGCGATGAAGTTGGATGCCTGCTTGTAGTCGACACCGCTCAGTACTTCGGCGCCGTCGAGGAAGACGTTGACCGGCGGAGCATCAGCAGATGCATGCAGGACCTGGATAGTAAATGTTCCGTCACCGGGAATGACGCCGCCCCGGGTATTGTTGTCAGAACTGCAAGCCGCAAGCGCGAATACACTGCATGCAACCAGGATGTTTTTGAACAGTTTCATAGTAAGGCCCTTTTCATGGCTGGAGTTAATGACTCGGAGGATTGTGTCCGAGCGCCGGTCACGAAGGGTGTCAAAGCCGTTTCCAAATGTTTCCAGATGTATCCGCCCGTTGATTGATCACACTGCCCGCGCAAACACGCGGTATCATTAGTACATGGCAAAAGTTCTCCTTATTGACGATGATCGAAAGCACTCCGAGCTGTTGCAGGCGTATCTCAAACGCTTCGGCATCAATCTCACGTGCGCGTTCGATGCCGAACAGGGCTTCAGGAAATTGAGTCGCGAGGAACCCGATCTGTTACTGCTGGACATCATGCTGCCCGGCAAGGACGGTTTCGAAATCTGTCGCGAAATACGGAAGAGCAGCAATATTCCAATCATCATGCTGACCGCACGCGGTGACGTCATTGATCGGGTGTCGGGACTGGAGTTGGGGGCGGATGACTACATTGGTAAACCGTTCGAGCCGCGTGAGCTTGTGGCGCGAGTCCAGGCGACACTGCGTCGAGCCGAGCAGGCCGGGCCAACAGTAGGCAATCTTCAGTTCGACGGTTTGACAATCGATACAGAAACGCGATCTGTATCGGTCGACGGCAAAATGGTTGATCTGACGTCAATGGAATACGAGCTTCTCGTGATACTGGCGCGCCGTCATGGCCGCAAATTATCGCGTGACGAGATACTGAGTGAGCTGCGCGGTATCGATGCCGCGATCCTGACGAGGTCGGTCGACATCATGATCAGCCGCATACGACAGAAGCTGGGCGATTCGGCGAAACCGGCGCGTTTCATACAAACAATCTGGGGCCGCGGTTACTCGTTCATTGGTATCCCGACGACCGATGCTTAGCCGTTTATCCGGATCTCTGTCGTTTCGCCTGATGGTGATCTTCCTGCTGCTCGGCGGGTTGTTTGTATTCGGTACCTTCAAAGCTGTACAGATTGTTTACAACAGTGATGATATCCGTGGTCTGATCAGCGGACACCTGTCGCTGCACGTCAATTATGTCCGCGAAGATATCGGTATTCCGCCGCGGATCGATCGCGCAATCGCGATCACCCAGAGGGTTCCCGTGGATATCAGAATACTGGGACCCGATGTGGACTGGGCATCGGACCCCGCGTTCCCGCGGCTCGATCAGCTCGAGTTCGCACCGAGCCCCAGGTTTAGCAACGATCCTGATGCATGGGTTGACGAGCTAAAAGGCGTCGAGTTCGCTGAACTGGACAATCACGATTTCCTCAGGATGCACCAGGGCGGCTACGACATCGTCGTCGCCACGCCGAGAATCGCCGATATGCCGGAAGGACCGGACCTCGTCACGCTGATTCTCGGCATGGGTCTGGCTTCCCTGCTGCTTGGTTACATGTCGGTGCGGTGGCTGTTCAAACCGATCCGTGCAATTCGCCAGGGCGCGGCGGAGATCGGCCGTGGCAATTTTGAGCATCGAATCCGCAATATCCGGCGTGACCAATTAGGCGATCTGGCGACCGATATCAATCGGATGGCTGATGACGTAGAGGATATGCTTGATGCCAAACGCGCATTATTGCTCGGCATCAGCCATGAACTGCGAACACCGTTATCGCGCATGCGATTGACACTCGAGTTTCTCGACGACGAGAAGATCAAAAGCGATCTCAGGGACGAAATTATCGAGATGGAGAAGATCGTCGCTGCGCTGCTCGAAGCCGAGCGCCTCAACAGTCGTCACGCGCGACTGGCACGTACCGGTGTTATCGTCGGTGATCTTGTCGGCGAAATTCTGGAAGATTTTTTCGCGCGGGAAAAAGACCGGATCAAAGTCAGCCAGCCGGCCGAAGCGATCACGGCCAACCTGGATGAAGCACGAATCACTTTGCTGCTGAAGAACTTGCTGGGTAACGCATTGCGTTACTCGGAACCGTCGGACGGCCCTGTCGAACTGTCGGTTGCCACGGACGACGCGGATCTCGTATTCAACGTCAGGGATTACGGACCGGGATTGCCACAGGATCAGGCAAGCCAAATCGGTGAGCCTTTCTACCGTGGCGATCCCTCACGCACCCGGGATTCGGGTGGTACGGGCCTGGGGCTGTATCTCGCGTCTCTTGTCGCCCGGGCGCACGGCGGTTCACTTCGTCTGTTGGATGTCAGTGGCAAGGGCGCGAGCTTCGAAACGCGCATCCCGCTAGTTTGACAGCACCGGGTCGGCGGCAGCCGCGCTGCGGATTACCTGGTAGGCAGCAAGTGCCTCTTTACGTGCGGCCATATGCTCAACGATTGGCGCCGGGTAGTCCTCGCCGATAGTAACGCCGCAGGATGCTTGTTCAGCGCGGCTTGCACGCCATGGCTCGTGCAGGAATTTGTCAGGCATAGCCGCCAGTTCCGGAACCCAATGCCGAACATAGTCGCCGTTGGGGTCGAATTTCCTGCCCTGCAGAATGGGGTTAAAGATTCGAAAATATGGCGCCGCGTCGGTCCCGCAGCCGGCAACCCATTGCCAGCCTGCCGAGTTATTCGCGAGGTCCGCGTCGACCAGCGTATCCAGAAACCAGGCGGCACCCTGCTGCCATGGAACGAGCAGATGCTTGACCAGGAACGACGCGACGATCATCCGGACGCGATTGTGCATCCAGCCTGTCGCCCACAGTTGGCGCATGCCCGCATCGACGATCGGATAACCGGTCGTACCGCGCTGCCAGGCGTGCAGGCGCTCATCATCCTGTGACCACGGAAAATGTTCGAATTCCGGGCGTAGCGGTGAGTCGGCCAGCGACGGGAAGTGAAACAGCAGGTACGCGCTGAAGTCGCGCCAGTACAGTTGTCGGGTCAGCGCCTCGGCGCCGCTTGAGGAATGCAGGTGCAGCGCCGCTTTGCGAATCGCGTGCCATGCCTGCCGCGCACTGATTTCGCCAAAATGGAGGTGTGGCGAAAGGCGCGATGTTGTGTCGAGATCGGGGCGATCACGATACTCGGCATAGCGCTGAATGGCCTGGTCGAGGTCGTCGAGTCTCAGCGTGGCGCCTTCCTCGCCAGGCGTCCAGACGTCGTCGAAACCGCGGGCCCAGTTTGGCGCGACAGGCAATAGCCCAAGATCGTCAAAGGACAACGATAGAGTGCGGTGTTCGGCGAACCGGATCGATTCAGGAACCGGCTGCGGCTGCGGCGGTTCTCCTCGCGCGATCGCTGCTTTCCAGTACGGCGTGAAGACCCGAAACGGGGTCCGATTTTTCGTTAGCAGGTCGCTGTGTCGACCCAGGTAACCATCTTCAAACGACTCGATATGTATGTGCGCAGGACACGAGTTTGCCAGGGATTCTTCCTGCTGCCGCGCCTCGGGTTCATAGCGTCGTGAGTAAAATACGGATTCGGCGCCACTTTCATCGATCAGCTTCGATATCGCCGTTTCCGGCGGGCCGGATAGCAGCAGCAGTGATGAGCCTATTTCGCGGAGTTGCGTGTCCAGGCTCACGAGACTGTGGTGCAGCCACCAGCGGCTCGCACTGCCAATATCACTGTTATCCATAACATAGACAGGAATAAGCGGGTGACCGGAAGCGGCTGCCGCTATCAGTGCGGTGTTGTCATACAGGCGCAGGTTGCGCCGGAACCAGAGTATTGCGGGGGCCATCAGGTGTCTCGCGGCTAACGGAGTTCGCATTGTAATAGACCGTTGCTGGCCTGTTTGTAAGCGAATGTAACAATGCTCGAAAAGCCATTGTTGGCCCAAACACCGATTTGTATAGTGCCGCGCAAATGATATGGGAGGCTGCAATGAGTGGCGTAACTGCAAAAGCCGTTAGCTGGACGGAATCGGGACTTGTCCCGGACACGGTTATTCGTGCTGGCATCCGCCGCCTGCTGGAGAGCAAGCGCAGGGAAATCCGCTCCGGCAATGTCGAGTTTGCCGCCAACACCTTGAATCGCTTCGTCGACATGATGAACCGGTCGCCGATAGCGCTCGTGCCGCATCTTGCCAACGAGCAGCACTACGAAGTACCCGCCGAATTTTTCAAGCAGGTCATGGGTGACCATCTCAAGTACAGCTGTTGCTTCTGGCCGAACGATGTTTGCTCTTTGAGCGAGGCCGAAGCCGCGGCACTGGAACTCACGGTAAAACGCGCCGGAATTGAGGACGGAATGAAGGTACTCGACCTCGGCTGCGGCTGGGGTTCACTGTCCCTCTGGATCGCCGAGCACTTTCCGGGTGCGTCTGTTCACGCGGTTTCCAATTCCAGCGCTCAGCGCGACTTTATTGTTGCCCGCGCTGCAGAGCGCGGCATCGAGAATGTCGGGGTGTCCGTCTGCGATATGAACGATTTCGCGACGACCGACAAATTCGACCGCGTCGTGTCAGTCGAGATGTTCGAGCACATGCGTAACTACGGTGAGCTGTTTCGCCGCATTGACGAATGGCTTGATCCCGAGGGTCGATTCTTCATGCACATCTTTTGTCATCGGACGACACCCTACGAGTACGTCGACAAGGGGCCTGGCGACTGGATGAGCCGTTTTTTCTTTTCTGGCGGAATAATGCCGAGCGCCGATTTGCCTCTGCGGTTCGCAGACAACCTGGTCATCGACAAACGTTGGCACTGGAATGGCCAACACTACGAGCGTACCTGCAATGCCTGGCTGGAGAAGATGGACGCGCATAAACAAACGATCATGCCTGTGCTCGCAGACTGCTACGGCGAAGCAGACGCCAGCCTGTGGTGGCAACGCTGGCGTATCTTCTTCATGGCCTGCGCTGAACTGTTTGCCTGGGACGAAGGCGTTGAGTGGTACGTGGGCCATTATCTGTTCCGCAAGGGGAGCCGCTAACATGTTTCTTGTCATCAACTTCGCTGCCTTTCAGATCGCCTGGCTGTCATCCGTGTTGGGCGGAGCTCAGCAAATGCCGTGGCTCGGACCCCTTGCGGTGTGTGTCGCACTTGCTATTCACTTCAAAGCTGCGCGGCGGCCGCTGGAAGAGTTCATGCTGGTTCTGATTTGCGCACTGATGGGCGCCGTGTTCGACAGTGTTCTGGTCGCCAGCGGCTGGGTGCAATATTCGTCAGGGTTGTTCAGCGCCGTGATGGCGCCCTATTGGATCATCACGATGTGGATGTTGTTCGCGACAACGCTGAATGTGTCGATGCGCTGGATGCGCGGTAAGCCTGGACTGGCCGCATTCTTCGGCTTCCTCGGAGGCCCGACCACGTACCTCGCCGGCGAAAAACTGGGCGGAATCGAGCTCAGCAATCCGCTTGCGGCGATGATAGCGCTTGGCGTCGGCTGGGCAGTGATGATGCCGATTCTGATGCGCTTATCGGAACTCTTCGATGGCATGTCGGCCGAGCCGGCACTGCGCAAGGTCTGGGTGGCAGAGAAGCAGGAGTGGTAATGCAGACCTATCTCACCGCACTGTATGCAATCCTTGCCGTCGGCATCGTCACCTGGCTGTTCAGTATCGTCAAACGTGACGTAAGTTTTGTCGACAGCCTCTGGTCGCTGTTCTTTCTGCTGGCGGCCGGCGTGTTTGCGCTCGCAGCCGAACCGCTTGGCCAACGCGGTATGCTGGTTGTCGTACTTGTGGCCCTGTGGTCGCTGCGGCTGTCTGTCTATATCACCGCAAGAAACTGGGGCCAACATGAAGACTATCGTTACCAGACGATACGCAAGAACAACGAGCCGGGCTTCGCTTTCAAGAGTCTGTATATCGTATTCGGACTGCAGGGCCTTCTGGCCTGGCTGATTGCATTACCGTTACTGCCTGCGATCACGTCCACGAGCAACCTGGGGCTGCTTGATGGCGTTGCGGCCTTGCTGTGGATCATCGGCTTTGTCTTCGAGGCCGGTGGCGACTATCAGTTGGCACGCTTCAAACGCAACCCCGAAAACAAGGGTCACGTGCTGGACACCGGCCTGTGGCGCTACACACGGCATCCGAATTATTTCGGCGACTTCTGCATCTGGTGGGGGTTCTATCTGTTCGCTGTTGCAGCCGGTGGCTGGTGGAGCATTGCCTCGCCACTGCTCATGTCGATCCTGCTCCTGAAAGTATCAGGTGTTGCGATGCTCGAAAAAACCATATCCAGGCGGCGCCCGGAGTACGTCGATTACATTCGACGCACGAATGCGTTCTTCCCGGGGCCCATCAAACAAGACCAGTCGGTCGGTGGAGAAGCAAAGTCATGAAAAGGCAATTCATCAGTTTATTACTCATCGGGCTATCGGGCCTGTTCGTTGCTGCGCCTGTGCCAGCGACCGACAATTCCGGAGCAGTGGCCCGGTGGGACTTCGATGTCTATTTGAATGACAAGAGGGTTGGCAAACACTTCTACGAGGTGTCCGATATCGACGGAATCCGGCGTGTTCAGAGCGAGGCGAATTTCAAGTACAAGATCCTGTTCATTCCGGCATACCGCTACGAGCACAGCAATACGGAGCAATGGTCGGACAGTTGCCTCCTGGGATTTGAGGCGAAGACCAATGCCAACGGCAAGCTCATTGACGTATCGGGCGAGAAAGCAGGCGACAACTTCATCGTAGACAACGGCGAGGTCGCCGTCGATCTGCCGGAATGCGTTATGAGTTTCGCGTACTGGGATCCGCGGTTCCTCGATCAAACGCGGCTGCTCAATCCGCAGACCGGCGAGTACGTCGAGGTCAGCGTAGAACAGGTGGCGGAGGAAGTTCTCGAAGTTCGCGGCCAACCTGTCGCGGCAAAACGTTTCCGGCTAACCGCCTACGAAGTGGACCTGACGCTGTGGTATTCGGCCGACGACCAGTGGCTGGCGTTGGAGTCGGTCGCCAAGGGCGGACACGTCATTCGCTATGAATTGTCATGAAGGCGATTCTCTTATCGTTGCTGGCAGCGTGCATTCTGACCGCCTGCGCAGCCAGGGGGCCTGAGATGCAGACTGTTGACTACGTGGATATCGAGCGCTTCATGGGCGACTGGTATGTGATTGCAAATATACCCACTTTTCTCGAGAAAGGCGCACACAACGCAGTCGAAAGTTATCGACTCGATGAGGATGGCTCGATAGCCACGACCTTTACCTTTCGCAAAGACGGATTTGACGGCAAGCCGAAAGAGTACAATCCGCGCGGCTTCATCCGCGATAGCAAATCGAATGCGATTTGGGGTATGCGCTTCGTCTGGCCATTCAAGTCAGACTATCGCATCGTCTATCTGAACGAAGATTACTCGCAAACCATTATCGGACGCCAAAGTCGTGACTACGTCTGGATCATGGCGCGCACACCGCACATTTCGGACCAGGATTACGACAGGTTGCGTTGGGCCGTCGGCTCGCATGGATACGACCCGTCTCTGCTGCAGCGCGTACCGCAACGATGGTGACCGCATGAAGATTGCGATCATCGGCACGGGCATCGCCGGTAATGTTGCGGCTTACAAACTGCGACAAGACCACGAGATCACGGTCTTCGAGGCATCCGACTACGTCGGCGGACACACGAATACAGTAGACGTGTTCGAAAATGGCCGGCGAATTGCGGTCGATACGGGATTCATCGTGTTTAACGATCACACCTACCCGAACTTCATCAGACTGCTTGACGAAGTCGGCCAGCAGTCGCAGGTCAGCGAGATGAGTTTTAGCGTGCAGTCGGAAGCAAGCGCGCTCGAGTATGGCGGTTCCTCGCTCAATACACTGTTTGCGCAACGCCGTAACCTGTTCAGGCCGTCGTTCCACCGCATGATTCGGGACATACTGCGTTTCAACGGTGAAGCTGTGGAAACAGCCGCAAGGTCCGGAGATGAGCAAACGCTGCGCGACTACTTGTTTACCAATGGCTACAGCGACGAGTTTGTCGATCACTATCTCGTGCCGATGGCGGCGGCCATCTGGTCGTCGGAGCCAACATCCGTTCTGCAAATGCCGGTTGCCTTTCTGGTTCGTTTCTTCGCCAATCATGGACTGCTGCAGCTAAGCGATCGGCCGACCTGGCGGGTCATAACCGGCGGATCGCGAGAGTACGTTAACAAGCTGGTTGCCGGGCACCGTGATCGTATACGCCTGAAGAATCCAGTACGCTCGGTCCGCCGGATAGGCGACAGCGTCGAGATTCGATCGGACACCGGCGGGCGCGAACTGTTCGACTGCGTGTTTTTTGCCTGTCACAGTGACCAGGCGCTGGCACTGTTAAAAGACCCCACCAAAGCTGAGCGCGAAGTCCTCGGCGCAATATGTTATCAGGCAAATGAAGCCATACTGCATACGGATGCCTCGCTGATGCCGAAGCGCCGTCGTGCCTGGGCGGCATGGAATTACCACATTCCAAAGGATCGAGCCCGTCATGTCGCTGTGACCTACAACATGAATATCCTGCAAGGGCTGAATACTGACAAGCAGTATTGCGTCACCTTGAACTGTGATCAGGATATTGATCCGAACAGGATCATTCGACGCGTCAGCTACGAACACCCGGTTTACTCTCGCGACGCCGTTGCGGCGCAGCAACGTCAGTCGGAACTTAATGTCGATCGCACGTTTTTCTGTGGCGCCTACTGGCGAAATGGATTTCACGAGGACGGTGTCGTGAGCGCACTAAAAGCCGTTGAGCATTTCGAACATGGGCATACAAATGCAAAGTTGCATTTACAAAGGGCGAGTTAGACACACGCGAACAAAGCCGGCTCAGCATCACTTTAGCTACCGGCTGTTCATGATGTATCTCGATCTCGACGAGTTGCCCATGTTGTTTCGTAAGCGCTGGTTCTGGTCAGCATCGCGTATAGCGCTGGCCAGGTTCAGGCGCGACGATCATCTGGGGTCTGCTGACAGACCGCTCGCCGAGTCCGTAAGGGACCTGGTGGAATCAGAAACGGGTCAGCGGCCGCAGGGACCGATCCGGCTGCTGACGAATCTCTCGTATTTCGGTTACTGCTTCAATCCCGTGAGTTTCTACTACTGCTTCGCTGATGATGGCGAGATGGTCGAGTATATTGTCGCCGAAGTGAACAACACGCCATGGGGAGAGCGCGATTGCTACGTGATGCGCTGTTCAGCCGAGGCCAGGCACGGCTCGTCGTGGCGCTTTAACCCGACCAAGAAGATGCATGTCTCGCCCTTCATGCCGATGGAAATCGAGTACGACTGGGCTCTGGCAGAGCCGGCAGATCGCCTGTCCGTCTACATGGCAAACGCACGCGACGGCGAGCGCTTCTTTGATGCGGCCATGGTGTTGCAGCGAGTTGAGATCACGGGCTGGTCGTTGGCGAGTGTGCTGTCCCGGTTCCCTCTGCAGACGATGAGAATCATGGTAGCCATACATTGGCAAGCGCTTCGTCTGTGGTGGAAGGGCTGTCCCGTGTACGCGCATCCGAAGAAAAAACAAGAACATCCGGTGCAACAATCATGAGACCTGTTTCGATCGACTCACCGAAGTTCATGCGCGAGGCAGCAAAGCCCGCAGGGCTCGACAGGCTGGCACGCCGCCTCGTTCTTTCACGACTGGAGAATATCCAGACCGGGCAGCTGGTCATCAGCGAGAACGGCCGGCAAACGACCTTCGGTCAGCCAATCGATGAGACCCCGCTGACAGCCCAGGTCTGTGTGCATCATCCGCAGTTTTACCGGAACATTGCCTTCGGCGGTTCAATTGGTGCAGGAGAATCCTATATTCACGGCTACTGGACGTGCGACGATTTGAGTAATCTGCTGCGGATAATGTTGCGGAATCGGGATGTTCTTGAGTCCGTTGACTCGGGTACAGCCTTGTTCACCAGGCCGTTGCAGAGGTTGCTGCATTTCTTCAACAGAAACACGCAGGCCGGCAGCCGTCGCAATGTTGCGGCGCACTATGATCTGGGTAATGACTTTTATCGACTGTGGCTGGATCAGAAGATGATGTATTCGAGCGCCTACTTTGAATCGCCGGATGCGACACTCGAAGATGCATCAACGGCGAAGCTCGAACGAATCTGCAAGAAGCTGGATCTGTCTCCGGGCGATTCTGTGATCGAGATCGGCACAGGCTGGGGTGGTTTCGCAATACATGCTGCCAGACACTATGGTTGTCATGTTACGACGACGACGATTTCGAAGCAGCAGTTCGAATTCGCACAAGAGGCCGTGCGTGCGGCAGGTCTCGAGGACCGCGTTACGCTGTTATTCGAGGACTATCGTCAATTGCAGGGCAGCTACGACAAACTGGTTTCCATCGAGATGATCGAGGCAGTCGGGCATGAATTTCATGCCACGTTTTTCAGGAAATGCTGCGAGTTGTTGAAGCCGGACGGACAGATGTTGTTGCAGGCCATTACGATCGCCGATCAACGCTATGACGAATATAAGACGGGTGTTGACTTCATCAAGCGTTACATATTTCCGGGAGGCTGCCTGACATCGGTTACGGACATGGCAAGAACGATGACCGAGCAAACCGACATGCGTGTCATTCATCTCGAAGATATCGGCCCGCACTATGCAACCACATTGCGTCGCTGGCATGACCGCTTCTTCGCACAAATAGACATGGTCCGGCAGCTCGGTTATTCGGAAGAGTTTGTACGGATGTGGCAATTCTATCTTTGCTATTGCGAAAGTGCGTTTATCGAGCGCGTCATTGGTACCGTGCATATGTTGATCATGCGCCCGGGGGCGCGGCGCGACAGCATTCAGTACTAATAGCTGTCAGCCCCGCAACCGAAGCGCTAAACTGGCGCGACTTTAGGATGCCGGAGACCGACGATCAGCAGCAATACCTATTCATTAGCACTGCATGGCGGTGCCGGTGCCATCACCGGCCGCGACTATGCTGTCGTCGAAGCGCATCTGCGCGGCCTGGCGGAGCAAGGCAAAGCCCGCCTGGCTGGCGGTGGCAGTGCGCTCGATGTGGTCGAGTTCGCGGTGGCTGAGATGGAGAGCAGCGGCCTGTACGTTGCCGGGCGTGGTTCGGCACCGAATACGGCAGGCTATGTCGAACTGGACGCCTCCATTATGGACGGCGCAACAAGAACAGCGGGCTCTGTTGCAGCGATCGTGGGGGTCGTTAACCCGGTCAAGGTCGCGAGGGCGGTCATGCAGAGCACGCCGCACGTCATGCTGGCTGGCAAAGGCGCCCTTGCTTTTGCGCGTGACCAGGGACTCGAACAGGTGCACGAGCCGGATTCATATTACGTATTGCCGGTCGGCGTATACGAAAACGAAATCTACGAGCAAAAGCATGGCACAGTTGGCGCAGTGGCGCTTGACAGCTCGGGCGGCCTGGCTGCAGCGACGTCGACGGGCGGGATTTTTGGCAAACTCGAGGGCCGTATCGGCGACACGCCGCTTATTGGTGCCGGTACCTGGGCCGATGATGATGTCGCGATTTCATGCACCGGTATGGGCGAGGACATTATTCGCGCCGGTGGCGTGATTTCCATTGCCTATCGGATGAAAGCCGGCGCAACAATCGCTGTTGCTATCGATGAAATGCTCGCTGAGGTAAAGAGGCTCGGCGGTGATGGCGGAGTGATTGCGGTGACGAAAAGTGGTGAAATCGCCATGACCTACAACTCCGAGGGCATGAAACGCGCAGCGGTGGGCTCAAGCTGTCCGCTCACAGTGACAACTTTCGAGTAAAAATCCATGAAGAAGATGTTGGAAGAAAGCCCGGTGGTCCCGGTCGTCGTCATCGATGACGCGGAAAAGGCCGTGCCGGTCGCGAAGGCATTGCTTGCCGGCGGTTTGCCCGTGATCGAGGTGACAATGCGAACCGCAGCGGCGGCAGACGCCATCGCCGCCATTGCCGCAGAAGTGCCCGGTGCCCACGTCGGTGCGGGAACTGTGTTAAGCGCAGAGCATGCGAGAACCATCGTTGCTGCCGGTGCGAAGTTCATTGTCTCCCCAGGGCTGCACGAAGATGTCGTCTCCGCAGCTCGGGAATTGCGCGTGCCGATAATTCCCGGAGTAGCTACTGCAACGGAGGCACAGCGGGCATGGAATCTCGGCCTGCGCATTCTCAAGTTCTTTCCCGCCGGACAAGCCGGCGGAGCCGCAATGATCAAGGCGCTGGCTTCCGTATTTCGTGATGTCATGTTCATGCCGACGGGCGGGGTGTCGACCAGCAATTTGAAGGACTACCTGGCATTACCCGCGGTGCTTGCCTGTGGCGGCAGCTGGCTGACGCCGGCCGACGCAATTGCGGATGGCGACTTTGATCAGATTACTGCGCTAGCCAGTGAAGCGCTGGCGATCGCAAAAGAAGCAAGAGGCGCTACATAGTCAGGCCATTCTTCCTGTCAGCGGCAACAGCCGCTTCATCCCGGTCGCCTGGATCACCTCGACCACCACCGCCGGCAGTCTCGAGCACCATCGATTCGCCCGCCGGAATGATCTCGCGGCCCATGCCCGAGAGCTTTTTGCCGCCGCTTGTATATACACTTGCAGGAGCGCCTGCTTGGCCACCATCGCGACCACGTGGCGGGTGATTGATGCGATCAAACATTTTTGACACAGCGAACGCTTCGCCTTTGGCATGCGCGAATTCCAGAATCTGACCGAGGCCGCCACGATAATGGCCATTGCCACCGGAGTCCTGTCGGTACTCCTTGCGCCACAGGATCAGCGGTGCGGCGTTCTCGCTTATTTCGACCGGGGTGCTGCGCACCCCTGACGGAAATGCCGTGCAGGACAACCCGTCTTTGGCTGGTCTCGCGCCGGTGCCGCCCGCATAAAACGCGTTGATCACGAAGGGCTCACTCTTGCTGCCCGGGATGACCCCACGCCCGCCAAGGAACACGGGTCCGAACAAACACGCGGCCCCTTCGACCGGAACTTCGCCATCGAGCGGTTGCTCGAGACAGCCGAGCACGACGTCGGGCAGCATCTGTCCGATTGCATGTCGTGCGGAGACTGCAGCAGGCCGCTGCGCATTGAGTATAGATCCTTCCGGCGCACGCACGCGAACAACGCCGAGCGAACCCGCGTTGTTGGGTATGTCGTTGCCAATAACACAGCGGACGCCAAAAGATGCATAGGCTTGTGTGTACGTGAGTGGCACATTGATGCCATAGCTGGACGCTGGTGAGGTGCCGTCGAAGTCGATTTCGATACCGTCATCGCGGATCGTCAATGTGCAGACCAGGTCTAGCGGATCATCGTAGCCATCGATGCGCATCGTGTAGTGCCACTCGCCTTGCCGCAACTTCCGGATTTCGTCGAGCATCGCCTCACGCGAGGCGTCGATGATCAGGCTGGCGACGTCATCCAGGCTGTCGAGACGGAATTCATCAAGCATCCTGAGTAACGCATTCGCTCCCGCTTTATTGCATGCCGTCAGTGAATACAGGTCACCCTCGGCTGCAACCGGGTCGCGCACATTGGCGCGCAGTATTTCGAGCAATGTCTCATTGGCTTCACCACCACGAAACAGATAGCCGATTGGCAGGTTGATGCCTTCTTCGAATACCTGCCTTCCATCCGGGCCGAAGCCCAGCCCGCCGACGTCGGCGATGTGTGACGTTGCCGCGAACAGGGCCACCAGCCGGTCCTTATGGAAGACCGGCGTGACGACAGTAAAGTCATTGAGATGTCCGGTGCCGTGCCACGGATCATTGGTCAACAGCACATCGCCGGGTTCGAGCGTATCCACAGGATACCTGGCGAGGAAGAAACCGACACTCGCAGCCATCGCGTTGACATGCCCGGGGGTTCCCGTGATCGCCTGGGCGAGCATCCGCCCCTGTGTATCGAAAACACCGGACGACAAGTCGCCTGCCTCACGCACGGTCGTCGAAAATGCTGTTCGAATCAATGTCTGCGCCTGCTCTTCGACGATCGCCAGTAATCGATCCCACATGATCTGCATGTGAATTTTCGCAAGAGCACCCGAGTCACTCATTGTCATCTCCACGTCGCGTCAGGACGATATAACCGCGCGCGTCGATCGTCGCCTCGTAGCTCGAAGTGATGACAGTCGTCGTCTGGTCTTCGGTGATCAGTGCGGGTCCGGTCAAATGATCACCCGGCGCCAATTGCTCTCGAAGATAGACCGGAATGTCGATACGCTCGGCCGCAACCGGATCAAAGAACGATTGCTGCCGCACGGGGTTTACTACCGCCTTGATCTTTGGCTCTGGCAACTCGGCCATGACTGTTCGTACAGGTGCACTGATCGTCAACGTCCAGCTCAGAACCTCGACGTCGATGCCCGTTATCGTCCGACCATACAGCTGCGAGTAGGCAGCTTCGAACGCCTTTTGGAATGCCGCGGAATGCGCATCGGTGTAGTGTTCAACGGGCAAGGCGACCGGGATCTCGTGTCCCTGACCGACGTAACGCATGTAGGCATGTCGAGTCTGTTCAAGGTCTGCTGCGCTGCTACCTTGTTGCACGACGGCCAGGGCTTCTTCGTGCATTTCTGTCATGAGCTTGTTTACCACGTCGGCGCACAGAGAAACGAGCTTCTGATGGCGGCTGCGAACAACTTCGTACGCGACTGGCGCGAGTAAAAAGCCAACAGCAGATCCCACTCCTGCCTCGGTCGGAATCACGATGCGCCGCACGCCGAGCTTTTCGCCGAGTCTTGCGGCATGTAACGGCGCCGCCCCCCCGAACGCGACCATGTCTCTCCGGCCGAGGTCCATGCCGAATTCAGCGGCATGTGTGCGTGCCGCGGCGGCCATGTTTTCGTCGACAACCTCGCTGATGCCGAACGCGCTCAGGTCGGGACCGAGCTGCAGTACTTTGCCGACGCTCCGCTCGATTGCCTCGCCTGCGGCATCAGGGTCCAGCTGCAATGTTCCGGCCGCAAAATTCTCGGTGACAATTCGGCCGAGTTGTATGTCGGCATCTGTCACGGTTGGCCGGGTTCCGCCACGACCGTACGCGGCAGGACCCGGTTCTGAACCTGCACTTTGGGGCCCCACCTGAATTCGATGCAGCTTGTCGATACTCGCGATGGAGCCGCCGCCGGCGCCAATCTCGACCATTTCGATGACCGGTATGCGCACTGGCAGGCCGCTGCCCTTCTTGAAGCGATAAACGCGGTCGACTTCGAAGCTGCGCGACATGAGTGGTTCATAGTCATCGATCAGGCAAAGCTTGGCGGTCGTGCCGCCCATATCGAAGGACAACAGTCGCTCGAGTCCCGACTCGCGTGCGACCTGCTTTGCGAGAATGGCGCCACCGGCAGGACCGGATTCGACCAGCCGAATCGGAAACCGGGTTGCCGTTTCCAGCGTCGTCAGGCCGCCGCCCGACGTCATGAGAAAAAATGGACAGGCGAAGTCTCGCTCCAATAATTCTGCCGACAGCCGCTGCAGGTAACGCGACATGCGCGGCTGCACATAGGCATTTGCGCAGGCGGTCGACAACCGCTCGAATTCACGAATTTCGGGACAAACTTCGGATGCCAGCGTAATGGACAAATCGGGGCGTGCGGAACGCAGTATTTCTGCCGTGCGTTGTTCATGCGCCGCATTCATGAAGGCATGCAGGTAGCCGACCGCGACGCTTTCGACTTCGTGTTCATCGAGTATCGGCAAAGCGGCTGCAACCTGTTTCTCGTCGAGAGGCAGCAGTACATTGCCGTCGCGATCCATGCGTTCGCGTATGGGCAATCGAAGGTAGCGCGGCACCAGTGGCTGCGGGCGATCGATGTTGATGTCGTATTGGTCGAAGCGATCCTCGTGTGCCATTTCCAGCGCATCGCGATGACCCCTGGTCGTCAGCAGAGCCGTGCGGGCGCCGCTGCGTTCGATCAGTGCATTCGTTGCCAGCGTCGTGCCGTGAATAATCAAACCGACATCGTGCGGTGAGAGGCCGGCGCGGCGCATGACGTCATCGATGCCGCGCAATACGGCGTCGCCCGGATACGATTGCGTTGTCAGCAGCTTGGACGTTAACCGCGCGCCATTGGCCAACTCGAGTACAACATCGGTAAACGTGCCGCCGATATCGACGGCAAGCCTTGCCTTCATTGATCAACCCCAGAAACGGGTTTCGGGCAGAGATACGAAGCCACGGTCGTAGACAAGGCCGCCGATGCGATCGTTTTTCATTAACAACGGACCATCGATGTCCACATACTCGGCAAGCTGTGCAACGACATGATGCGGCGCCATAGCCAGCGACGAACCACACATACTGCCGACCATGATACCAAGATCCTTTGCTTTCGCAGCATGCGCAAGTTGCAGTGCGTGCGTCAGTCCGCCGGTCTTGTCGAGTTTGATATTGATGAACTGGTAACGATTCGCCGCCTGCTCGAGTTCACCGAGGTGCAGGCAGGACTCATCGGCGCACAGCGGAATGGGACACAGATATCCTTCGAGTTCGCTGTCTTCACCACGAGGCAGTGGTTGCTCGATCAATTCCACGCCGAAACGTTGCAAGTCCGGAGAGAATCGCTGCAGCTGTTCGAACGTCCAGCCACCATTGACGTCGACAATCAGTCGGGCGTCCGGTCGCACCTTGCGAATTGCAGCAATTCGTTCGACGGGCCGGTCATCGTCAAGTTTGATTTTGAGCAGATCGTAATCAGGAGCGGCCGCGGCCTTCCTGGCCATGTCCTCGGGTTCTGCCTCGAGACCAATTGTAAGGTCCGTCTCGACGGGGTTCGGTTCCACACCGGCCATCTCCCACGCCGATTTACCGCTCAGCTGCGCTTCGAGGTCCCACAGCGCAGCGTCAGCCGCATTACGCGCACCGCCGGGTGGCAAGAGATCCAGCAGGTCGTGACGATTTGCGCCGGCTACCAATTTGTCAGCAATCGACTCGAGTTGAGCCAGCATCGTTTCTTCGGTCTCGCCGAGGTAGTAAACGCCGAGTGCTTCGCCTCGGCCGACACAGTCGCCCTCTCTTATCTCG
>JAOTVR010000155.1 GCA_029863305.1 Gammaproteobacteria bacterium
GCGGCAGCACGGACAAGAGCGTGCAGACAGGGCCGGGAAGCGATTCGATGACATTCGACCGGAACTCGATGAACTGTCCCATACGACTGACAGGTACAGTCTGACGGTGCGCTACGAAAAAGGTCCCTACTCCGCGGTCATCGCTGTGTTGGAACTGAATGAAATTGACGGGACCTGGGTTGCAGCGTGGCAGGTCGGCACGACGGTTGGCGACGCGGTCCATGATTGGGAAGTAGCCTACAATCCTCGTGGCGTTGATGTTCAACGCGAATGGTTCACCAATTCCGACGACTTGTTCAGGTATCTTACAACTTCCATTGCGGAGCGGATCGTTGAAATGGAGGCGGACGACGGCTAGGTCATTTCAACAGCACATGAATTTTACGGCGGCCGTCAGCCTCCAATGGGCCGGGTGTTCGGTTTGTTTGACTGCGGGCATTTCCGAATCAGCTTGGGTATGTACCTAGCCACAGCTGGGCCGGGCCGTGTTAGGCTTGACACAAGCCATGGAATATCCTCCAGCCACTAGAGGCGGAGTCATGAAACACGCAATTCAAATCCTGTGCGTCGCTTTACTTGGTACCTTGTTCGTCTCCGCTCCCCAAGCCGCCCTTTCAGACGACAACACAAACCCCCTCAAGGACGCTAGCTTCGAGCTGCAGCTGGCGCCGGAGCAAGGCGGCTGGATTCTGTTTGAACAAAGTTTGTTCTCGGCGGCTGCAGCACGCAGCGGCAGCCAGTCCATGTTCAACGGGGGCTTCAGTCGGACCGTGGCGTATCACCCGTTTTTCGTTGGATCCGTGTCCGGCAGCTATCAGGAGTTTCCGGCCAGCCCAGGCTCGCGGTGGCGATTAACCGGGTTTGGCACAGCACCCACTGCACTGCAGGGGAAACCGGCTTTCGGTATCGTTCAGGTTTCGTTCTTCGACGCTGATGGCCATGACCTGGGAACAGTTGAGACCGCTGACAGCAAGACCGCCCGCGCGAAGACTTCGAATGAGGTAAACCGCCAGACGCCCGTCGGCGAATGGGTGTTCCTGGATACCGATATCGCGACCGCTCCTGCGGGGACCGAGACCATTCAGGCCTTTACGCTTTACGTCGACTTCTCGGGCTCCGACATCGCCCAAGGGGTGTATTTTGATGACCTGAGCCTGTGCGCCCTCGAAGATGACAGCGATGACGCATCGGCCTGCAAAGAGTTTGAGGACGACATGGAAGGGCATGACGATTGATGCAAGCAAGCCAGACCAGGTCTCTGGTTTACTTGCTGGCCGGGGCGTGATGTGCACTATTCAGACAATCCGTAAACGCATCCGCTTGAAGTAGCTGACAACGACCCGTCTGGCAATCCCCCCCTGATTGTCCACATTGCCCATTAGAGAGACGGGAGATACTCGGCCAGATGTGGTTCAGACCTAAACAGCCAGTCGAGACCCCGATTTGCGGTGTCTCCGTATTCCAACATAGACGTGCCCATGCTGCGCGATACCAGACGATATCCGGTTCGTCGTGGTCCGGGGACGCCATCTCGCGCGATACGTGCGCCGCAGCCTCACGGACTTGCAATTCCAGGAATAGATCAACCGTGCTTAGTCAGTTTCTCAGGCTGGTCCCGGCAGTTGCTCTCATCATGCTACCGCTATCCGGTCTTGCCCAGACACACGATACAACCCGACCCAGGATTGGCCTGGTGTTGAGTGGCGGCGGCGCCCGTGGTGTCGCGCATGTTGGCGTTATCAAGGTGCTGGACGAAATGCGGATACCGGTCGACTACATCGCGGGCACCAGTATGGGCGCAATGGTCGGCAGTCTGTACGCATCCGGCACAAATGCCGCCGAACTCGAGCGAATCTTTCAGGACGCAGATTGGCCCGTGCTGCTGTCTGATCGGCCACCACGCGCACAACGCTCATATCGGCGAAAGACTGACGACTTCGGATTCCTGGTTGACTTTGAAGTTGGTGTAAATAGAGAGGGGTTGATTATTCCGCAAGGCATCATGCAGGGTCAAAACCTCATGCTGGAACTGAGAAGACTGCTAATTCCAGTCGCCAGCATCAGCGATTTTGATCGATTGCCTATTCCCTTCAGGACTATTGCGACAGACCTTGTCAACGGTCAGGAAGTGGTCTTAGGCTCCGGTGATCTCCCAAAGGCGATTCGTGCGAGCATGTCCGCACCCGGACTCCTCAAGCCCGTCCGAATGGACGGTCGGTTGCTGATCGATGGCGGAGTCGCCAACAATCTTCCCGTCGGAATCACCAGGTCAATGGGAGCTGATGTGTTGATTGTGGTGGATGTCGGCACGCTGCTCGCAGACGAAGTGGATCTGGATTCGGCGCTGCAGATAATGAAGCAAATGACCACAATCATGGGGCGAGCACGTACTGAGGAACAAAAACAGCTAATGACAGATGAGGACGTGTTGATTGCACCTGAACTTGGCCCTATCAGCTTTCAATCCTTCGATCAGTCGGTGCAAGCGATGCGTCTGGGTGAAGTGGCAGCACGGCAGTCGATGGAGAAGCTCAAACGCTTTTCGGTTTCAGAGCAGGTCTACGCGGCGCACCGCCAGTCGCTGCAACGGGCTCGTGGGGAGCCACCGATGATCCACCAGGTTGCTATCGAGAACGAATCGCAACTTTCCGCCAAAGTCCTGGAGGCGCGGTTATCGGACCAGCGCGCCGCGATTCTGGATGTGGAACAGCTAAACGCAGATATCGCCGATATCTATGGTCTCGATACCTTTGAGACCGTGGACTATTCCATTGAGCGACGCGATTCGGAGAATCTGCTGGTGGTCCGAAGCAGCGCCAAGAGCTGGGGCCCCAACTACCTTCGGTTTGGCGTCAACCTGGAGGATGACTTCGACGGAAACAGCAGCTACAACTTCGCCGCACGCTTAACCAAGGCTGAGGTCAACGCAAGGGGCGGAGAGCTGCGTGTCGATGTCGTCGCAGGTGAAAGCCCGTATTTCGCCGTGGAAATGTATCAACCGCTGGATTTCGCATCGCGCTGGTTTGTAAATCCGCGGGTGAGTTACCAACGCTCAAATCAGAATCTCTTTGACGGTGGCAATCAAATTGCTGAGTTTCTCTCTGAGGAAACCGAACTCTCTCTTGGTGCCGGTAGACAATTCGGCAACTGGGGTGAACTACGTTTAACGCTTGCACGCGGATTCGCAGACCAGGATGTTCGCATTGGTGACCCGGCACTTGGCAGCGGTTCGGGCAATGTGACCAGTTTTACGCTGGGTCTCGGCTACGACACGATCGACCGAATCGCGATCCCGCGCTTCGGCACGTATGTGCAGGCCGGATGGCTGGGATTGCGCGAAGGATTTGGCGCAGACCTGTCGGCGGACATCGGTCAATTGGCGTTCCTAAAGCCGCAGACCTGGGGCAAGAACACAGTTTTGCACTGGTGGGACCTGGGCAGTGTCAGCCAATCCGGTGACACGTCTCTCGATGCATTTAAGCTTGGCGGGCTATTCAGCCTATCCGGCTACGGCCGCGATGAACTGCTGGGCGACCATCGCGCCATGGCGCGGCTCTTGTATTATCGTCAGCTGGGTGATCGCGCTATGCCGATGGTTGGCACGCCAATATTCCTCGGCGCTTCGATAGAGGTCGGCAACGTGTGGCAAGAACGGGCCGATGCCAGTTTTCGAAATACCTTGGCTGCGGGCAGTGTTTTTGTCGTATTCGACACGGTGATCGGTCCGCTGTATTTGGCCTACGGTGTCGCGGAAGGCGATCGGCAGTCAGCGTATCTCTTTCTCGGGCAGACATTTTAGATGATGAATCTGTACGTCAGGAAGGTGTCGCCCAGAGTCTTTAAAATCGCACCAGTTGATCAAGTCTTTTCGATCGAATTGGTTACGCACGCCGTGCGCGCTCGACTCACTGCAATCGTACGGCCACCGTATTGGCTAAAGTTGAGTCGATTGATCGCCAACTGGGCGTCCATATCGCTGTCCATTTCGACAGTACCACAGCCGGTGTTTAGCCCCGAGGTCGGATCTTTCGCAAAGGCAACAGAAGAGACCAGGCCGAATGGCCGAAACAGGCCTTCAATTTCGTCATTTGTCGATGTGCGCGGCATATTGCCGATGTTTAGTTTGGTCGTCATATAAGCATCCTGAATGTAGGTTCCTGTTCATGCATGCCAGTTCGATCTATCAGGCTATTTGACGCAGGCTGGAGACATCAATCGCCGATTTGAACGATTTGGTCACGAATGGCGATGTCATCGCACGAAGGAGCGCGCTGTAGTTGAGCTGGAATTTCATCTCGCCACCGACGGCCGCGCCATCGAAGGAAGACGTTACAAGAAGGTGGTCGCTGCTGCCGCTGAGGATCTCGGTTCCTTCGGGAGGTTGCAGACCACACAAGTCTATGTCCTGAACGCCTATGGCCAGGATAGACTGAGTGATAGCGCCGCGATCCGCGACCGCCGGGCACGTTCCGAACGCATTTTGAACCAGTTCGCCAGTGGGCCGCGACGGTTTTACCTTCGACTCGATCACTTCGGCGATCAGCGTAATTGCGTCCGTATGCAAGCCGTCTATGGCGTTCCGATGGAGTGTTTCGCAACCCAGCAGAATCGATTCCCCGAGGCGCAGATTGTTGACTCGCCCGGTGTGCTCGCTGCTGAACACCCATTCCAGATTGGCCGAATTCCCGCCAGACACAATCTCTATCGAAATATCAAACGTCGCTTCGGTCAACGCCGCGAGCCTGGACAATTCGCTCATATTCGCATCGTCAGGCGAGACTCCGCTTCGACAGGCCAGATTGGTACCGAGCCCTTTAAGAATGATGTTTGGCAAATTCAGTATCTCGGACACGGCGGCCATTAGATCGACGGGCATAATTCCTTCGCGCAAATCGCCAAGCTCGACCATGAGAACGACCGCATGCGTTCGATCCAGTTTGCCCGCTTCGAGCGATAGCCGTCTGATGACCTCAAGCTCAGAATTGAAACTCATGTCGGCGCTTGTCACCACGCGCTTCGCCTGGCTAAGCATCGGTGAACGAATCAGGGACATCCGCGCGGATACATTCGAACTACGCATTGCTTCTATGTTCTCTATGCGTGAGTCACCCAAATCATTCACACCGGCCAGCAGCATTGCGTGAGCAATCTCAGGTGAACCGAGTGTCGCTTTAGTCACGCCGGTGACCGAAATACCACGCCCGGCCAGCCGTTCGACGAGCGTGCGAGTATTGTGCTGTATCTTGCCCAGGTCAATCTCCAGGCGTGGTGCGAACATCATGCCGCTGCGGGCAGCTTCTCCTCCAGTTTCGGGAAGGCGCCAAGAACCATTTTCACGAGGAGTTTAGGAGAACGGCTAAGTGCGTCGGTTGTCGGGATGCCGAGCTCGTTCTCATAGCGCAGGATCGCCGAGCTAACTTCGGCGGCGCTCATATTCTCATGATTTATGGTCACACCAATTACTCTCGTTTTGGCAAACGTCTCGATCAAGTTTATTTCGGTAGCCGGTGTTGGCATGATCATTTGCGGGAAATCACAGCGATGCCTGCGCCCCGGCGCATGCTGTAATATGACACCGTCGGGACAAGCGCCACGAAGAATAAATGATGATGACGAAAAGGCGGGGTGGCTCAGAGCCCCCTGCCCTTCGATAAGGATTACGTCGGGGCTTTCGACCATGAAAGCGTTGATGACCATCGCTTCGAGTTCGCCGGCACAAAATTGTGACGGTATTGCGTCGAGCGCGATACCATAGCGGGCACCTTGAATCAGACCCGTTTGCCCCGTTCCAATCATTACTGTCTTCACACCGTGATCATTGAGCGCCTGGCTCAATATCGTCGCGGTCGTTCGTTTGCCGATCGCGCAGTCGGTACCAAGCACAGCGACAACCGGACACGTTACCTGGGCAATATCGCCCGTGAACATGCGCAGGTCTTTCTTATCTGGAGGTCTGCGCACGTCGAGGATCTCGACATTGCTCACTTCACAGGCTGCTTTGAATACAGGATCATCACCGAGAAATTCGTGAAGGCCATTTACGATGTTCATCCCGCGACTAATAGCCTCAAGCACCAGGCCACGCTCATACAGGGAAAGCATGCCACTGGACGGCGCCATGCCAAATATAAAGTAATCAGGTACCGTGACGGCCTTCTCCAGAGATTCCGCGAGATCGCGGCAA
>JAOTVR010000156.1 GCA_029863305.1 Gammaproteobacteria bacterium
TTCATGGGTAACCCGAACACCACTTCCGACGAAACGCTCCGTCTGCAGACTCTGAATTCGCTCAAAATTCTCGATACGCCCCAGGAGGCGCGTTTTGACCGCATCACCAAGCTCGCGCAGCGGCTGCTTGACGTACCTGTCGCCCTGTTCAGCCTTGTCGATGAAGATCGTATCTGGTTCAAGTCCAGACAAGGTCTGGAATCTGCGGAGATACCGCGCCAAGGCGCGCTCTGTAATTATGCGCTGCAGTGCGAGACGGTGTTTGTCGTGGAGGACGCAACGAAGGATGCGAGATTCCGTGACAATCCAGTAGTTACGGATGGACCGAGAGTTCGATTCTACGCAGGATGCCCTGTCAGCGCTCCGGACGGTTCCCGACTCGGCACACTCTGCGTACTGGATACGGTACCGCGCCAGATTACACCAGAGGACATTGACTTTATGCAGGAACTGGGGCGGCTGATCGAGGATGAGTTATCGACCCTGACCATGGCAAGCACCGATGCGCTAACGAAGCTCGCGAATCGGCGTGGATTTGACATGATTGCTGAGCCCATGATCGCACTCTGTCAGCGGGCCTGGCACCCAGCTACCATCGTGATGCTCGATCTGGACGGCTTGAAACAAGTCAATGATGAGTTTGGCCATGAGGCAGGTGATTCCGCCATAAAGGATTTCGCCACACTATTGTTGAAGGTCTTTCGTGAATCCGACGTTGTTGCACGAATCGGCGGCGACGAATTTTGCGTACTTTTGACCGATCCGGATGATGCTCATCCGACATGCCCACTCAAGCGCCTTCAACAGCGCGTCGATTCGCACAACTCAGACCGTAATCGGCCATACACACTCGCATTCAGCGCCGGCGTGGTTCCGTTTAGTAAAAAGCGTCATGCAAGCATCGACGACCTGCTGCGCGACGCAGACGAGCGCATGTATTCACAGAAGCGCTCCAAGAAAGGCGAAGAGCAGGAAATCGGGACCGAGTAAGCAATCTCCTGTGCCCGTTTCGGGCCCTCAGCTACTCACTCAGGCATCTCTCTGCTGATAGAAGAAGCGTCCTGACGTGGACGTAGTCTGGGTGAGGCCGCAAACGTCCGCTGGCTATGGAGCACGCCCAAACATTACCAGAACCCCCGGGGCGCTTAATTTCAATGCGCGATTAGAGAAGCAGACATCCACCTTTCCTTTTCCCAAGACCTATAGCTTATGTAGAAACTTTGCCTTCAGCCAGAAACTCCTGATAGCGCCGCTTGGATTCGGCATCTGTCGGGTTGTTCTCGAGCAAAGATTCTATATATGACGTGAAGCTTTCCGAAAAGGGAATCGGTCTTACCTTCCACCAGGCCTTCACACCAGAATACGAAAGCCACCACGCTATTGCCGACGACCAGCGCTGCCATATCTCTTCTGGTATCGCATTTGTCTTCGAGGCAATGAACATGAACTCGAATGCACCAAAAAGCTCGTACATTGTCCATGTGAACTGCATTCTCTCCCTCGATGTAAGATCTGAAGGATCTGAAACTCCCTTTGAGAAGATTACCGACGTCTCTGCATCTTGACTCAATGTCGCCTGAATCGCAGCGACACGATCCAACGCTCGGGAGAAGTTCTCAGTCTGTTGCGCCTTCGTATTTTGGCGCACTTGGACTGCGAGATAGATCAGCGACACCACTACCGCGATGGCTCCGATAATCTCGCCAAGATTTGCCAATGATTCCAAATTCGTCATTTGTTAACCATCGTGTATGGGAAACTAAAATCTGACTATGTAGCGAGATTTCATTCTTGTTTCTCGAAAACTCGAACGCCTGCATTGCGTCATCCGGACACATTTTACCTACGTCTTGCCGTAGCTGGATTCGCCGACGAGCTGACCCAGGCAGCGATTCGGCGCACGAGGAAGCGCAGTTCCAGGGATCCGTATAACTGTACATATGCCTAAAGAAATTTGTCAATCGGGCGACATCCTGTCTGAAAACCAAAACTTTCTTGGTAGGTGCAGTGATTTCGTTGATGCCACACAGTTCAAATTTGCTCCCGGAGAGCAAGCTGACGCCGAGGTTTTTCCTCGCGGCGCACAGTCATTTGTCGTTAACCCGGCTGATATCCGGTATTTTCACCGTGGCCGCCGCTACGGCCCTGCTTCTCCTGTCCGCATCAGCGAATGCAGACGTCAGTCCGGATGACGACGGATTCATAGATATTGATGAATTCCTGGCTCTCGAGGTCGTGCTTGTATCTGCTCAGCGTCGCGATGAAAAGATACAAGACGTGCCGATCTCGGTCACAGCCATCAATGGCGACCGTCTCGACGGGGTCCTGGAGGGCGGCAAGGATATTCGTGCGCTGGCAGTCCGGGTACCAAGTCTGTATGCGGAATCCTCGAACGGCCGACTCGGTCCCCGCTTTTACATTCGCGGGCTTGGCAACACCGACTTCGACCTGGCGGCGTCTCAGCCGGTTTCTATAGTCATTGACGAGGTTGTGCAAGAGAACGTCATATTGAAAAGCTTTCCGTTGTTCGATATCGAGCGCGTGGAAGTGCTGCGAGGACCACAGGGCACTCTGTTCGGGCGCAACACTCCCGCGGGAATTGTCAAGTTCAATACGCGGCAGCCAACCAAAGAAACGAACAGCTATTTCTCCGTAACTGCCGGAGCACTCGGAACTTACAATGTCGAAAGTGGATTGGGTGGAAGCCTGAACGCCGCACAGACCGTCACCGGACGCATCTCGATCTTGAATCAACATCGGGAAGACTGGATCGATAATGCTTTTAGCGGTGAGAATAACGCCATGGGCGGTTTCAATGAATTCGCCTGGCGCGCACAACTGAAGTTCGCTCCCAGCTCAGACTTCTCAGCACTGATCAACTTGCACGGGCGCGACAACGACGGCACAGCGTCGATCTTCCGCGCCAACGTGATCACTCCAGGCAGCAACGACCTTAATGTCAACTATGATCGCGATACGGTGTATTTCGACGAGGGAAACAACAATCCCCAGGAAGCACAGGGAATTGGCGGATCGTTGAAGCTTGACTTCAACCTGGGCAACGAACTGAGATTGACATCGATCACGGCCTTCGAAACCGTAGAGAACAAGAGCCTCGGCGACATTGACGGCGGCAACGGCGCTGACTTCCTTCCCACGGTTGGACCCTGCCCTCCCATTCCAACTTCGAGCTGCATACCGTTTCCGTCACAATCGCAGGACGGACTCGACGACCTGGATCAGTTGACCCAGGAGTTTCGAGTCGCGACCCACGGCAGCAATCGCCTGTTCTGGCAGGCGGGCGTTTTCTACTTCAATTCAGAATTCGTTGTAACAACGACACCGTTTTTTGTCGCTCCAACGTCGTTAACGCATGAAAACACGGCGTGGGCGGTCTTTGGTCAGCTTAGCTACGACTTCAACGAGAAATTCACAGTCGTCGGTGGCGCCAGATACACCGACGATGAAAAAGACCTTTCGGTTCAGGTGTCACCGATTCCTACCGCGCCGGTAACTGTGCGGGACAGTCAAGTCAATTGGGACCTTAGCGGTATCTGGTCGGTGAGCGACCAAATCAAATGGTTCGGGCGCGTAGCCACCGGATTTCGTGCGCCGACGATTCAGGGCCGCGACATCGCGTTTTTCGGCGAGCCATCCATCGCGCGTTCCGAGGAAATTGTATCGGCTGAAGTTGGAGTCAAGGCAACCCTGGCCGATGGACGTGTCCGCGTAAGCGGGTCGACCTATCGCTATCAGATCGACGACATGCAGTTCTCCGCGATTGGCGGGGCTGCGAACCTGGTCCAGTTGGTGAACGCCGACAGAGGGAATGGGACAGGACTGGACGTCGATCTGGAATGGTTAGTGTCGGACAGATTCCTGGTGATGGCGGGATTCAGCTACAACGATACCGAGCTTGATGACCCAAACCTCCGCATCGCACCCTGTGGTTCGGGTTTGTGCACCATCACCGATCCGTTTGATATCGACGGCAACGTGATCGTCGATGGCAATTCCTTTCCGCAGGCTCCGGAAACGCTGACGAACCTGGTTTTGCAGTACACGCACGAGTTTGGCGGCAACAACGAGATCTTCTTCAATGTTGACGTCGCCTATCAGGGCAAGACATCGTTCTTCCTGTATGAGTCACTGGAATACAATAGCGAGAGCGCTTTCGAACTCGGCTTGAGAGCTGGCGTCGCCCTGGATAATGGCCGCTGGGAGGTTGCGGTATTCGGTCGTAACGTCACTGACGAAGAAAACCTGATCGGTGGTATCGACTTCAACAACCTGACCGGCTATGACAACGGTCCGTCCGTCTATGGTGTTACCGTCAAGGGTCGTTTCGGCGAGGAATAGATCCTTTCCCTCCAGGCTCTGGCAAGTACCTGATATCAGGTTTGCTCGATCGGCGACCCGCCAATTGCAATCACGACAGCACCCAGACGCTGCTCCGTCTCGACCCGCCGATGTGCTTTAGCTGCTTGCTCCATCGGATAAACCTTGTCGACGATGGACACGATTTTTCCGTCTTCGATCATCTCCCTGAGCGCCATCAATTCATCGCTGGTCTCCGCTGCAAATGCGAAGCTGGCAATTTTGTCGGTAAACCACGTGGTGAACGGCGAACGCAGCATGACCGAAAGACGAGGATTGCCCGACAAATATCGTCCCCCGGAATTGAGTATTTTGATACAGGCGGAATAGGAACTTCCGGGAACCATATCGAATATGACGTCATACGTCTGGCCAGCGCCTGCGAAATCGTCTTTTGTGTAATCGATGAAGTGGTCCGCCCCGAGGCGGCGCAACATGTCCTCCTTGATGCCGCTGTCGACGGCCGTGACCTCGGCGCCCATGGACTTTGCTATCTGCACTGCATGGGTTCCAATGCTGCCACCCGCGCCGTTGATCAACACCGACTCTCCCGCCTGGATTCTTGCGCGCCGCATGAAATGCAAGGCGTTCAGGCCGCCCAGCGGCACTGCCGCGGCCTCGGCAAAACTCATGTTTCCCGGCTTGGCGATGATCGTGTAGCGTGCCGGCAAGGCGACGAATTCGCCATAGGCGCCCAGTCGGAGCCCGGCAGCGCCGAACACCTGCTCACCCGCCGAAAAATTCGTCACGTCTTTGCCACACGATTCGATCTCTCCGGAAAAATAGCCACCCAGAATCTGTCGCCGTGGTTTTCTCAGACCAAGCCCGATCCGCAAAGGCAGCCAGAACCACTTGACTGAAAACCTGAAGCTGCGCATCTCGCAGTCAGACTTGGTCGCTTCCGCCGCACGCACTCTGATCAGTACTTCGTCGTCCTTCGGGGTGGGTTTTGGCACGTCGTTGAGTTGCAAAACGTCCGGCGACCCATACTTTGAATAGGTGATGGCTTGCATTAATCTGAATTCACATCGCGAGGTGAATTGGCTCCAAAGTCTGGCATTGTCGCCTCCCCCGGCTTCGGAAACCATCATTGCCGACAAGAATATCTGCTAATAACAGGGGAACCAACATGAGCAGGTCGTCCAGATTCTGGGACAGAGTTGCCGATCGTTATGCGAAGAAACCGGTGCCTGACGAAGCGGTTTATCAGAAGAAGCTGGCGATAACGCGCGAATACCTGCAGCCACATATGGAGGTACTCGAGATCGGTTGCGGAACGGGGTCGACGGCTCTCGCTCATGCTGCCTGCGTCAGGCACATTCACGCAACGGATATCTCCGCGAAGATGATTGCGATCGCTCAGGCAAAAGCTGCCGCACAGGGCATTGAAAACGTGACGTTTGAGCAAGCAGCCGTCGACGAACTGAGCGTCCCGGAAGAATCGCTCGATGTGGTGCTGGGACTGAGTGTCCTGCATTTACTCGAGAACAAGGAAGACGCAATTGCCGATGTGCATCGAATGCTCAAGCCGGGAGGCATCTTTGTCACCAGTACCGTGTGCCTTGGCGATACGATGAAATTCTTCAAGGCCATCTTGCCAATTGGCCGATTTCTCCGGCTCATACCCCTGGTGCGGGTGTTTAGCACCCAGGAACTGGCGGACAGCCTGACCAACGCCGGTTTCGATATCGACTTCCAGTGGCAACCCGGCAAGGGCGAGGCCGTGTTCATCGTGGCGAAAAGAAACGACTAGTTGTGCGCTGTGCACGTTCCACATGCGCTTTTTGAGTGCATTATCCGGCTTTG
>JAOTVR010000006.1 GCA_029863305.1 Gammaproteobacteria bacterium
GCTACCTGGGCATGCGCAAGTCAGTGCTGTTCGGCGGCATCCTGTTATCGCTCGGTCACCTGCTCATGGCTGTCGAGGGTCATCAGGCGATCAACTACCCGGCCGGTACCGTTCTGACGGACAGCCTGACGCTTGCCAGCGGCGAAGTGCTGGCCGCCGGCACGATCCTGTCGGAGGCCCTGACCTTTCGTGATACTGCGGCCCTGAGTATCTTCTACTTCGCATTGGCGCTCATCGTCATGGGCGTCGGCTATCTGAAGCCGAATATTTCGACAATCGTTGGCCGCCTGTATTCGAAGGATGACCCGCGGCGCGACTCGGGCTTCACGATTTTTTACATGGGCATCAACATCGGCTCATTTACCGCGACCCTGTTGTGCGGCTGGCTCGGCGAAGCCTTTGGCTGGAAATACGGTTTTGGCGCAGCCGGCATCGGCATGATACTCGGGCTGATTACTTTCAGTTACGGACAGAAATTCCTCAAAGGGCATGCGGAACCGGCAGACCCGGAAAGCCTCAGGCAGAAGGTCTTCGGTCCGATCAGCCGCGAGTGGTCGATCTACTTGTTGAGCTTGCCGGTGCTGGGTGTGCTCTGGCTCCTCGTACAGCACGAGCCCGTGGTGTTGTTGACGCAAAATGTATTCCTGATCGCGTCCATCGTCGGCATCATCCTGTACTCGATGGTGCACAAGAAATCCGGCAGTAACACAGTCGCCTATCTGTTTGCTGCCTTCGCCGTCCTTCTCGGCGCTTACGCCGCCACTGCTAACCTCGGCTTTTTGCCCGGGTCTGCAGCCCTGGCCGAGAATGCCGCTTATGCGGCGATTATCGTTATCATCGGTTTCGTCATTTATGGGTTCATGACGCATAACTCCGATGAATTCGGGCGCACTGTCGTCTTGATGATCCTGATACTCTCGACCGTCGTGTTCTGGGCGCTGTTCGAGCAATCCGCCGGCTCGATGACCCTGTATGCCGATCGCGTCGTCGATCGTGAGGCGGGCGGCATTACGTTTACGGCCGCCCAGTTCGGCTCATTGAATGCAATGTTCATCTGGATACTGGCGATTCCGTTCGCCGCCCTCTGGACCTGGCTGTCCAAACGAAACCTCGAGCCGTCCACGCCTGCCAAATTTGCTCTTGGTATCATCCAGGCGGGGCTCGGATTCGGCGCCCTGGTGCTCGGTGCGCAGTTCCCCGACGCCGCCGGCAAGGTCGCCATGATCTGGCTGATTCTTGCCTACCTGCTGCACACGACCGGGGAGTTGATGCTATCGCCGGTCGGTCTGTCGGCCGTTACCAAGCTCTCGATCGGCAAGGTTGTCGGCGTCAGCATGGGAACCTGGTTTCTTGCCACGGCGCTTTCGGAAACTGTTGCCACGCGACTTGGCAAGTTGGCGGCCGTCGGCACTCATGGCGGCGAAGTCGTCGATTCGGCCAGCGCATTGGCCACCTATACGCAGCTGTTTGAGTTCCTGATGTACGTTGGCGTCGGCTTTGGCTTGTTCATGCTGCTGATAACCCCGCTGTTGCGGCGCGGCATGCACGGCGTCCATTAACCTGATTATTAGTAGGGAAATATAATGAAGCTAATTGCAAGACTGCTTTCGTCCGTGTTGCTCGTATTTGTGATCGCTGCGTGCTCGACAGAATCGACGGACGAGCCCACAACAGCGGCGCCGGCAGAAACGGCACAAGAGTTTGTTGCCCGAGCCAACCGGGAGGCCAGGGAACTCTGGATTGAGAATTCCGCCGCCAACTGGACCTACGTCACTTATATTAATGAAGACACGGCGCTGATGAATGCGCTGGCCAGCGAGCGCTATTCGGCGTGGCACAGTCGTATGGTCGCAGAGTCACTGCAGTATGACGATCAGGAGCTTGACGCCGAGACCCGTCGGGCGATCGATCTGCTGCGGCTGGGAAATACCTTGCCCGCACCCAATGATCCGGACAAGCGTAAAGAGCTGACACGCCTGCAAACCGAGATGGAGGGCATGTACGGTGCGGGGGAATACTGCCGCAGCGAGAACGACTGCCGCACGCTGCCCGAGCTCGAGGACATTATTGCCGGAAGCCGCGATTACGATGAACTGCTGGACGCGTGGCAGGGTTGGCGCAGTATTTCGCCGCCGATGCGCGACAAGTATGCGCGCTATGTCGAACTTGCCAATGAAGGCGCGGCTGAACTCGGACACGATAATCTCGGCGCAATGTGGCGCTCCGGTTACGACATGACGCCGGCGCAATTTCGACAGGAGTCGCAGCGGCTCTGGGAGCAGGTCGAACCGCTTTACGAAGAATTGCATTGCCATGTCAGAGCGAAACTGGGCGAGGTCTACGGTGAGGACAAGGTTCCACAGGACGGTCCGATTCCTGCACACCTGCTCGGCAACATGTGGGCGCAGCAGTGGGGCTTCATCTACGACCTGCTGGAACCGTATCCCGGAGTCTCCGACCTCGATGTGGACAGCACGCTGAAGACGAAGGACTACTCGCCACAGGAAATGGTCCGCTCGGCCGAGAACTTCTACGTCTCGCTCGGCATGCCACGGCTGCCCGATACGTTCTGGGAGCGCTCGATGTTCTCAAAACCGGCAGACCGCGACGTGGTTTGCCACGCGAGCGCCTGGACGATGGACACCGAGGATGATTTGCGCATCAAGATGTGCATCAAGCAAACCTATGAAGAATTGCGCGTGATTTATCACGAACTCGGCCACAACTATTACCAGTGGGCATACAAAACCCAGCCGGTGCTTTTCCAGGATGGTGCGCACGACGGTTTTCACGAGGCGATCGGCGACACGATTACATTGTCGATGACGCCCGAATACCTGGCCGAAGTCGGTCTGGTCGCCTCGGCCGAGCAGTCGCAACAGGCGATTATCAATCGACAGATGCAACAGGCGCTCGACAAGATCGCATTCTTGCCGTTCGGCAAGCTCATTGACGAATGGCGCTGGGCGGTTTTTGCAGGAGAAGTGACGCCCGAGAATTACAATCAGGCGTGGTGGGATATGCGCACGAAGTACCAGGGCATTGCGCCTGCGGTGGCGCGTAGCGAAGCCGATTTTGACCCTGGTGCGAAATACCATGTCCCGGCGAACGTCTCCTACACGCGTTACTTTCTCGCCCACGTCATGCAGTTTCAGTTTCAACGCGCACTGTGTGATGCGGCCGGGCATGAAGGTGACCTTCATGCCTGCTCTATTTATGGCAGCAAGGAGGCCGGTGAACGCCTGCAGGCGATGTTGGAGGCCGGTGCAAGCGCTCCCTGGCCGGATACGCTCGAGAAGCTGACCGGCACGCGGGAAATGGACGCCAGCGCGATCATCGACTATTTCGCACCGCTCATGGCCTACCTGCAAGAGCAGAACGAGGGCCGAAGCTGCGGTTGGTAGCGAACGAGGCGGTCAGGTCTTTGTTGCCAGAAAGGGCTCCGACCCCTTCCGCCTGATGAGCAGGAGGGCGGTCGACAGCACCAGCACCTCGAAGATCACGGCGGGCAACGACGCTTCGAAGCCGTAACTGCCCCCGGTTAGCCAGTCCGCGCCGCTGAGTGTGCTGTGGAAGATGCTGCCCTTTTCCTCGAAGCCCGAGAGTTCCAGTCCGAACAGACCCGACGCTGTCGCATTCCAGCCGAAGTGATAGCCGATCAGCAACCACAGCGAACCCGAGCGTAGTACCAGCCACCCCATCAGGATGCCGCCAATGGCTGTGTACAGCAGCCCCTGCCAGTTCGCGCCGGGATTGCCGCTGTGCATCAGACCAAACAGCAGGCCCGTGATGACGACCGCAGCCGCCGGATTGAAACCGAGTGACAGCTGCCGCAACAGATAGCCGCGCAGCACGAACTCCTCCCAGGCCGCAAGCAGGAATCCGGCTGTCAGCATCGGCAACAGCATCGACACGAAGTTCTCGACATTCATGCCGCCAGAAGACACGCTTCCGTAGCCGCCAATTACCGCGAGACCCATCAACAGGCTAACGGGCACAGCACCGAGCAACGTGCCGACTGCGATATCCTTCCACGCTGTTGCGACAAAGGGCATGCCGATGGCCGCGAAACCGGCCCTTTCGAAATAGCGCAACAGCAGAGCGATGACACCCAATGCGCCGCCGGACACCAGCAACGAGAACAGCAAGAACATCCACGGACCGGCTTGCTGCTGGCCCGGCAGGCCGAGCGCCCGCCAGCCGACATTTACGCCGAAAACGACAATCGCCAACAACGCGAGCATCGCGGCAATCCGCCAGCCTGTGCGCCATGTATCGTCCGGTCCTCTGACTATCGTTCGCAGGCGCATTTCTCTGATCCTCTGTCCCGCTTTACCAACAGATGCCCGGGCCGGCCGATTGCTTGCCCGCGGGCGCGACTCGGCTGGCTTGATTGAGTAAACTCTGCCGAATCATAAGGGAGGGGGCACCCCATGTCCGAAGAAAAAGAAGAAGTAAAGGTCAGCCTGTCCACACGAATGCTCGCCTCGGTCGAGAGAGTCGGCAACAAGCTGCCCGATCCGGCGGTTCTGTTTATCGTCTTGCTGTTCGCCGTCTGGGTGCTCTCGTGGTTGCTTTCCTACGTCACCTTTAACGTTCTTGACCCGCGAACCAGCGAACCGCTCATCATCAACAATCTGTTGTCGGGCTCGGCGATCACAGCGTTCACCTCGGTGATGGTGACCAACTTTTCCCATTTTCACCCCCTGGGCGTCGTGCTCGTCGCCATGCTCGGAATCGGTGTCGCCGAACATACGGGCTTCATCAATTCCGGATTGCGGGCGCTGCTTGGGGTGACGGCCAAATGGCTGCTGACACCGATGGTCATTCTCGTTGGCATCGTCAGTCACTCGGCAGTCGATGCGGGGTATGTGCTGGTCATTCCGCTGGGTGGCGTCATTTTCTATGCTGCCGGCCGACACCCTCTTGCAGGTATAGCTGCGGCGTTTGCCGGTGTATCCGGCGGCTTTTCGGCGAATTTCGTACCGTCATCACTCGACCCCTTGTTACAGGGCCTGTCGCAGGCGGGCGCGCAAATACTGGATCCGGGCGTGGTTCTCAATCCGCTCAACAACTACTTTTTCACAACCGCTTCGTCGTTGCTGATTATCGGTTTTGGCTGGTACCTGACAGAGAAGGTCGTCGAGCCGCGCCTGCAAGGCACCGAACTCGATGGCGACCTCGAGGACCTGCCGACCATGCACGCGCTCGAACCGCACGAGCGCAAGGGCCTGCGCGCTGCCGGCATTGCGTTCCTGCTGGGCATCATTGTCATGGTCGTCACGGCATGGCCGGCCACCTCACCCTGGCGTGACGCAACCGGTGACATGACGACCGGCGCGGCGCCGATGATGCGCTCGATCGTGTCGCTGATCTTCCTTGGCTTCATCATTCCGGGCTACGTATACGGCCTTGCGGCAGGTACCGTGAAGAGCTCGAAAGACGTCATCGAGGGGATGACCAAAGCCATGCACCAGATGGCTTACTACCTGGTCATCATGTTTTTCATCGCCCAGTTCGTGTACGCCTTCGGCCAGTCTAATCTGGGCGTGTTGCTCGCCCTGCAGGGTGCGGCCGGACTCAAGGCTCTGGCGATGCCGTCCTACATCACGATAGTCGGCATCGTCATGCTGACCGCCTTCATCAATATCTTCGTCGGCTCGGCAAGTGGCAAGTGGGGCCTGCTGGCACCCATCTTCGTGCCCATGCTGATGCAGCTCGGCATTTCTCCCGACCTGACACAGGCCGCCTACCGGGTTGGCGATTCGAGCACAAACATCATCACACCATTGATGCCGTACTTTCCGTTAGTCGTGGTCTATTGCCAGCGCTACGTGAAGAACACCGGCATCGGTACCGTAACGGCCATGATGTTGCCGTATTCGGTGACTTTTCTCGTCATCTGGACGATATTCCTGTTGCTGTACTCTTTGACCGGCTTGCCGCTTGGCATTCAGTCCAGCTACACCTACCCCTGAGAGCGAATTCGAATCATGCAGGACTTCGAGAAGCTTGGCGCTTTTTATCTTGGCAAGCGCTACGACACCGAAAATGACAAGCTCACGGACGAGCTTGTGCTTTATGACTCCAAGGATCTGACAACCCACGCGGTCATCATCGGCATGACGGGCTCCGGTAAGACAGGGCTCGGCATCGGCATCCTCGAGGAAGCCGCGCTCGATCATGTACCGGTCATTGCGATCGATCCCAAGGGCGATATGGGCAACCTGCTGCTTACGTTTCCGCAGCTGCGCGCCGAAGACTTTCGGCCGTGGGTCAACCCCCGCGCCGCGACCGACAAGGGGCAGACGCCCGATGAGTACGCCAGCGCCCAAGCGGAGCTGTGGAAGAAAGGTCTGGGTGAGTGGGGCCAAACCGGTGCGCGCATTGCGCAACTTCGCAAGAACGTCGATCTTTCGATCTATACGCCTGGCAGTAATTCCGGCTTGCCGGTGTCTGTACTGCAGTCTTTTGTCGCGCCCGATGCGGCACTTATTGACGATGTCGACCTGTATCGCGAGCGCGTGCAGGCGACGGCGACGGGGATACTGACCTTACTTGATATCGATGCGGATCCGGTCGCGAGCCGCGAACACATTCTGATCTCGCGGCTATTGGACAATGCCTGGCGTGACGGACGTGATCTCGATGTCGCCAGCCTGATCGGTGAAATTCAAAGTCCGCCGATCAGCCAGGTTGGCGTCATGACGCTCGACTCGTTCTTCCCGGCAAAGGACCGATTCGCGCTGGCTATGCGGCTCAACAATCTGCTTGCCGCGCCCGGCTTCGAGGCCTGGATGCAGGGCGAGCCGCTCGATACCAGGAGCCTCTTGTACACCGCCGAGGGCAAGCCGAAGATTTCAGTGATGTCGATCGCACACCTCGATGATGCGCAACGCATGTTCTTCGTCTCGATGTTGTTGAACGACCTGATCGGCTGGATGCGCGCACAGCAGGGCACATCGAGCCTGCGCGCCATTCTCTACATGGATGAAATCTTCGGCTACATGCCGCCGGTTGCAAATCCGCCATCCAAAAAGCTGTTCCTCACCCTGCTCAAGCAAGCCCGCGCCTACGGTCTCGGGCTTGTGCTCGCAACGCAGAATCCGGTCGACCTCGATTACAAGGGCCTGTCGAATACCGGCACGTGGTTTATTGGCCGGCTGCAGACGGAGCGGGACAAGGCGCGCGTAATGGAGGGTCTCGAGGGTGCCAGCGACGGCAACTTCGACAAACAGAAGATGGAACGTACGCTGGCCGGACTCGGCAAGCGACGCTTTCTCTTGCACAACGTGCACGAAGATGAGGCTGTTGTCTTTAACACCCGCTGGGTCCTCTCGTACCTCGCCGGGCCGTTGACCCGTGACGCCATCAAGACACTGATGTCCAGGATAAAGGCTCAGGGTGCCGCTGTCATTCGCAAGGCCAGCAAGCCGAAGCAACGCAGTAACGCCAGCGCGCCGTCTTTACCCCCGGCGATCGATCAGTACTTCGTTCCGGGTAGCGGCGACAACATCGTCTATCACCCGCGACTGGTCGGCACGGCCGACATTCTGTTCAACAGTGCCCGCTATCACATCGAGGCCGAGCGCAGCCGCGTCTACACCGTCGAATTCGAGGACGGACCCGTAGACGTCGATTGGGACAACAGCGAGCCCGTAGCCATCAGCATTGATGATCTCGACGACAAAGGCTTCGACGGCGCCGCGTTCGCGGACTGTCCACAATGCGCTACCGTTGCCAAGAACTACACGGGCTGGAGCAGGGACTTTAAGCGCTGGCTGCGGCAGCACGAAACGATCTCACTGTATCGCAGCAAGCGCTTCAACGTGTCGTCGGACAGCGGCGAAACCGAAGGCGAATTCCGTGCCCGTCTGCAAACCATCGCAAGCGAAAAACGCGACCAGGCAATAGCGAAGATTCGTAAACGCTATGCCACCAAAACCACGACCCTGGAGAATCGTCTGCTCCGTGCGCAGCAGGCCGTAGAGCGCGAGTCGCAACAGGCAACGAAAAAGAAGCTCGACACAGCGGTGTCTTTTGGCACCGCTATTCTGGGAGCGGTCCTCGGACGCAAGCGTCTGTCGACGAGCTCCGCAAGCAAAATTGGCACGGCGATTAAAACCGCCAGTGGCGCGCGTAAAGAATCCGCCGACATCAAACGCGCCGAGGAAACGGCTCGCAAGGTGCGGGCCGATATCGAAGCGCTGAATGGCGAGCTCGAAAAGGAAATCGCAGCGCTGGATACGGCTTTCGACGCTCAGACCGAAGAGCTTGATGAGATCGTGGTGCGGGCGAAGAGCACCGACATCCACGTGCCGCTCATCGGCCTGGCATGGATGCCCTATCAGGCAGACGACAAAGGTCGGCTCAAGCCTGCCTGGAGCTAGTCGCCGGCGCACGCCCCTGCGTAGGCCTTGCGGACGTCCGCGTTGTCGAGCTGGCATTCGTTGTCGTAAGTAACTCCGTCCAGTCCGCAAACCGGCGCGTAGACCCGCGCACAATTTCTGCCCTGGCCTTCACACATGCCAGCGTAGTCGATGCGCATGCCGCGACGCTCTGCCTGGCAGGCATTACTGTATGTCAGGCCATCCGACGCGCAGACCGGGACGAAGATGCTGGGGCACGGTCGCACATTGCAAATGCCCTCGGTGAACGTCGCGACGCCGGCCTTATCTGCGTGGCAGGCATTTTCATAGGTGACGCTGTCATCGCCGCAAACCGGCGCGAAGACCTTCGGACAATTATCGAGGTCACAAACGCCTTTGCGCTGCACCGGGACGCGCTTGACATCGGCCTCGCAGCGGTTGATGTATGTGCGCCCATTCATACCGCAAACCGGTTCCTCGACACTCGGACAGCCATTGGGCGTACACGCGCCCAACCCTGCGATCTGCACATTGGCCAGGTCAGCAAGACACTCATTGATGTAGGTATTGCCGTCTATACCGCACACGGGGTCGTATTGCTCGCCACACGCCGAATCGCTCACAGGACACGCGCCCGCGCTTGCGATGGCCACTCCCGCCGCGCGCGCTACGCAATCATTGCTGTAAGTCTGGCCATCAACACCACACACCGGGTCGAATTGCATCGTGCACGCGACGTCCTTTGTTTCTGTGACAGGCGGCGATTCGTCACTCTGCGCAGTCGACGGCGCCTCAAGCTCATCCGCAAAGCCTGGTGGCAACAGCGTGAACGCTGCGATCATGCAGCTTGTCAGGAATACGGCGAGCCCTTGTTTCATCATTTTCCGTTGGTGGCGGTCGTAGCACTATTAGAGCGCATACATCAGATGCGGTTCAACGGTCGCGACAGCAATTCGCTGATCGCCACGAGCTCGAATCCTTCGGCATGTAACTTCGGCAGCTCACGTTCGAGCACTTCCAGCGTTTCCCTGAACGGATGGCCGATCGCAACGGCGCTTCCGCGCTGCCGCGCCACCGCCTTCAGGCGCTCGAATTCGCGGGAGACCGCCTTGCTCGATCGATCATGATCAAGAAACACGTCCCGCCTGGTGGCGGTTACGCCTGACTCAGCAGCAATCCGCAGCGCGACACTTTCGTGAGTGGTGTAGCTGTCGATAAAAAACAGATTCTCCCGCGCCAGTATCTCCTCCATCAGCCAGCCCATATGGCCCGGATGGCGCGTCAACAGGCTGCCTCGATGACTGCTGACGCCGATCGCGAAAGGTACGGTGGCGATCGCGCCAGCGAAGGTTTCCGCAAATGTCCTGCGCGACATGTCGAGCATTAGCGCCCCGGGCTCCAGGAAATCACGATTCTCGACCGACTCCAGCGGCAGGTGCATCAGGACTTCCTTGCCGCGTTCATTGGCCAGTCTGGCAAGTTGCCGCCCCTGCGGCGTGCCCGGAAGAACAGCAAACGCAACGGGGCCAGGCAGATCGATGGCGCGCCGGCCGGCCTCCAGTTCATAGCCAAGATCGTCGATGATGATGGCTATGCGCGGCTTTGGCTCTGCAACGCTTTGCGCAACCAGCAGCGTCACCGCCGCCACACACAGAAACCCGCTGCGGATCATAGCGCGTTGCTATGCATTACCTGTTCGCGTCGCAGCCGCTCAACGGCTGCAAGCAGCTGACCGTCTTGCTCCCGGTCTACCGTGCCGGTCAGACTCAGGTCCGGGAATCCCGGTGTGTCTTCGACGTACAAATCCGGCGTGATGCCGGTCTCGTGAATCGAGCTACCCGACGGTGTGTAATAACGCGATGTCGTGAGCTTGATCGCTCGCCCCTTGGACAACGGCATTACCGTTTGTACAAGGCCCTTGCCGAAGGTTGCCGTTCCTACAATGGCTGCGCGGCCATGATCCTGCAGTGCGCCCGCGACGATCTCCGACGCCGATGCGGACCCCTGGTTGACGAGTACCACCATCTCCGCGCCGTCGAGCACATCACCGCGGTGAGCGGAGCGCCGGAATCGCGAGTCGGCCGTGCGCCCTTCGGCTGAAACGATAGTCCCCGAATCGAGAAACAGGTCGGAAACGTCGACTGCCGCTTCGAGAACCCCGCCCGGGTTGTTGCGCAGATCGAGCACCAGGCCCTCCAGCAGACCATCGCTGTCATCCTGCATCGAGTCAATCGCGCGACTCAGTTCGCGCGCCGTCGTCTCGCTGAACTGATTGACTCGAACGTATCCGTAGGCGGGCGCAAGCAATTCGTGATGAACGCTGGCGACCCGAATAACCTCCCGGCGCATTTCATGAATAATCGCTTCGTCGTCACGCAATACCGTGATGCTGATCTTGCTTCCAGCGCGGCCGCGCATACGGCCTATCGTTTCTTGCAGCCTGGCTGCGTCGACCCGAACACCATCGACCGCAATGATCTGGTCTCCGCTGCGCAGACCGGAGCGCGCTGCCGGCGATCCTGCCATTGGGGTAACCACCAGAATCTCGCCGTCTTTCTCGTTGACCTCGACGCCGACACCCGAATAAGTGCCAGAGGTGCTGATCTGGATGTCGCGGTATTCACCGGCATCGAGGTATTGCGAGTGCGGATCGAGATCGCCGACCATGCCGCGAATGGCATTCTCGAGTAATACGCTGTCATCGATCGGCTCCACGTAATCCCGCTGCACGCGCTGCATGACTTCGGCGAACAGCCGTGCCTGCTGCAGCGCCCGCTGCTCGGCACCGGGCTGCGATCGATTGGCCATCAGATCGCCGCCCAAGGACAGGCTCAGGCCCATCACGGTACCGACAACCACAACCAGAATTGCTCTGGTTTTCAACAACATATACGTCTCCTGCAACCCTGGTAGCGGAGCCCGCCGCGCAGGGCTCCTGACGATAACATAGCGGTGGGATAGCGCCTACACGGGCGGGTCACGTTTTTACCGGCCCGGACGGCGCGTCACCCACTGCCGCGGGTTCACCGCTTGCGTACCTCGCCGTATCTCGAAATAGAGGCTCGACTGCGGTTGGCCACCGCTGTCACCGACTGTCGCAATCACGTCGCCGGGCGCCACCCAGTCGCCGGTGTTCTTGACGATGGTTTCGTTGTAGCCGTAAAGCGTCATGTAATTTTCGCCATGGTTGACGATGACCAACAGGCCGAGGCCCGCCAGCCAGTCGGCGAACACGACGCGGCCGTGATAGACGGATCGCACCTCCTGGCCGCGCGGCGCCGCAAGCACGACACCGTTCCATTTCAGGCGGTCGCTAACCCGGGGTTGCCCATAGTCATGCAGCAAGCGGCCGGCGACGGGCCACGTCAGCCGCCCTTTGTGTTCGCTAAACGGGTCCTCGGAGCTGATCGGGTAGTCGGACAATATGCTCGTCAGCTCCGTGATCAGGCGAGACAGGTCTTTCTCCTGCGCTGCCAGGCGCTCAACCTCACGGCCCTCATCGGCGATCTTCGCCTGCAGGCCGCTGAGCAATTGCTGCCGCTTTTCCTGCGCGGTATTGAGCGCGGTCAGCTCCGCATAGCGTGTTTTGGCAAGATCGGCCAGGCGCGCTTCCTCGGCGGCCACCTGGCTGCGCAGCTCCGCCAGTTCGCGAATCGCCGCCGTGACGGCCTCGATATTGGCGCCGCGATAGGCGTTCAAATACCCGTAATAGGCCATGAGCCGCCCCAGCGTTGCCGGATCGCGCTGATTGAGAAGCAGCTTGATCCTTTCCTGCTTGCCGCTCATATACGCGGCGCGCACCTGATTCGCGAGCTCCCTTGTTTCGCCGTCAAGCTCGGCTTCGCGTGTTTTTAGCCGCTCATCGAGCTCGGACTTGCGTTTCGCGCTGTATGCTCGTTGCCGCTCGAGTTCCTTGAGTCGAATTCGCTGTTCGGAAATCGCGATCTCCGCATCCTGCAGTTCCGCGGTCAGTCGGTCCCGGCTCGACGCGCTGGCATCCATGCTCTGTTTGAGTTCGCTGATACGCTCGCGCACCTCCTCGAGCTCCTGCTCCTTGATTTTGGCGAGTTCCCCCTCGGATTGCTGCGCCGCCGCAGGCATGACCACAGCCAGAGAGAAGAATAAGAGGAGTATGAGCCGCTTCATGATTCGGCAGTTTGGTATAATGCGTCCTTTGCCACAACCAGGGCGTCACGCTCCCCGCCCCAAAATAATAACCATGGACAAATTCCTCGAATTCGCCGGCAACCATACCTTGCTGGTGCTCGCTCTCGTGATCAGTTTTCTGGTGCTGATCTTCACCGAGCTGCGCCGCAAGGCGGGTGGGCTGGTTGCTGTTGATCCGACCGACGCGGTCCGCCTGATCAACAACGAAGCTGCCGTAATCGACCTGCGTAACGCCGAGGCGTACGCTCGCGGACATATTGTCAACGCGAAGAACATTCCACTGGATGAATTCGAAGCCAAACGAAGTTCGGTCGACAGTTTCAAGAGCAAGCCGGTCATCGCCGTGTGCGACAGCGGCATCAGTTCCAATAAAGTGGTTGCTTCGTTGCGCAAGTCCGGCTTCGAAAGTGCCTACGGCCTGAAAGGTGGCATGAACGCCTGGAACCAGGCGGGGCTCCCGGTTGTCACTGGCAAGAAGACCAAAAGCAAGCGCAAGAAATAGTCATCCCGACACACAGGCATTCAAGCAGCGAACTTACGACTAGGAATCAGCATGGCCGACGAAATCAAAGACGAAACAGAAAAACACATTTCCATTAACAAGATCTATCTCAAGGACTTCTCATTCGAATCACCGCAGGCTCCGGCCATATTTCGCAGCAATGAGTGGAAACCGCAGACCAACCTGAATCTGCGCAGTAGTCACAACGAGGTCGAAGGCAATCTTCACGAGGTCGTCCTGACAATTACTGTCGACGCCAAAGATGGAGATCAAACGCTTTTCCTGGTTGAGATTCACCAATCCGGCCTGTTCGACATTGGCGGTTATAAGGAAGAGGAGTTTGGCGCGATCGTCGGCAGCTTCTGCCCGAACATATTGTTCCCGTACGCGCGTGAATCTATCGCCAGCATCATTCAGAAAGGCGGTTTTCCGGAATTCGTCTTGCAACCAATCAATTTTGATGCGCTGTACATGCAGTCGCGGGCGCAGGCCGCGCAGGCTCAGGTAGAGAGCGCGGAGAAACACTGATAGGCGCCGCGACCGCAAGAAAGGTCGCTGTCGTCGGCGCCGGCTCCTGGGGAACCGCGCTGGCGCTGCAACTGGCGCGCCGCGGATGCGATGTGCGCCTGGGGGGGGTGCGCGAACTCGACCTGCTCGAGATCATGGCGGCTGATGGCGAAAACGCTCGCTACCTGCCCGGCATTCCTTTCCCGGCCAACCTGATCGCATACCCCGACATAAAGGAATGTATCGACGACGCACGCGATATTCTCGTGGTCGTACCGAGCCACGGCTTGCGTGAAACACTCACGACGATTAAGCCCCTGCTCGGCCCACGCTCACGCGTTTGCTGGGCGACCAAGGGCTTTGAGCTTCACACCGGCAAGCTGCCGCACCAGGTGGCCGCTGACGTGCTGGGCCCCGATCGCCCGATGGCCGTGTTATCCGGGCCGACGTTCGCCAAGGAGGTCGCCGCCGGTCTGCCGACAGCGATGACCATCGCTGCGAGCGACGCTGGCTTTGCCGAGGATCTTGCTGTTGCGCTTTCTGCCAGGAACTTCCGCGCATACACCTCCGACGACATGATTGGTGTCGAGGTCGGTGGCGCGGTCAAAAACGTGCTCGCCATTGCCGCTGGCATGTCAGATGGGCTGGGCTTTGGTGCAAATACCCGCGTCGCACTGATTAATCGCGGTCTCGTTGAGATGACCCGTCTCGGTGTCGCGCTGGGCGCCAAACAGGAAACATTTATGGGGCTCGCCTGCATGGGCGACCTCGTCCTGACCTGCACCGACAATCTCTCACGCAACCGACGCATGGGTCTTGCCCTCGCGAGCGGCATGTCGATTGAGGAAGCCAAGAAAGAAATCCAGCAGGTTGTCGAGGGCGTCATGGCGGCTGAAGCGGTGAAAGAAGTCGCAGATGACCTCGGCATTGAAATGCCCATCTGCCAACAGGTTTACCAGATTCTCTATGCCGGCACATCGCCACGTGAGGCGGTCGAGACACTGATGGGGCGAGAGCTAAAACCAGAAAACTCGTGACAAGGGGCTTTCGAGGGGTTCGTCGCCCCGCGGCTCAAAATGTGCAAGAACCGACCCGAAAACCAGGACCCGTGTGGTGCCGGAACAGCGGCAGGCAGAATGGACGATTCGCAAGGCGATTGAAGAGCTCGTGAGCCTGAACAAGAACCAGGGCTTCATCTTTCCGAGAGGCTCCTGCTGCTGGCAATCGCCCCTGAATGCACTAGTATGCTTGCAATAAGCCAATAACAATTTGGGGGTTATCATGGATCGACGCAAGTTCTGCCGTACTGCACTTGCTGCCAGTGTGGCGGCAGCTATTCCGCTGTTGCCGGGCTGCGAGCGCAAAGCGCCGGTTGCAACCGACGCCGTTACCAGCGTGCGCGGCATTTCTCTCGAAGGCGCCGAACTCGAACTTGAAAGAGCTGCCATCAGGGAACTCGGCGAAAGCCTGACGGGGCCGGTATTGTTGTCAAACCACGCCGAATACGACAATGCGCGCAAAATCTGGAACGGCATGCACGATCGCCGGCCGGCGCTGATCGCGCGCTGCATGAACACTGAGGATGTTGGCAACGCCGTCACTTTCGCTCGTGAGCGCGGGCTGTTAACAGCGGTCCGCGGCGGTGGGCATAGCTGGCCGGGTAAATCTGTCTGTGACGACGGCTTGATGATCGACCTTTCGCTGATGAATACAGTGGCTGCCGACCCGGAAGCACAGCGCGCGCATGCGCGCGGCGGCGCGTTGTTGAACGCGCTTGACTCGGCCGCGCTCGAATACGGACTGATTACCACGGCTGGTGTCGTTTCGCATACCGGCGTTGGTGGTTTTACGCTGGGCGGTGGAATGGGTCGGCTCAATCGCAAGTACGGCCTGGCGATTGACAATCTGCGCTCTGCTGAAATCATTACTGCCGACGGCGTGGTACGACGCGTCAGCGAAGAGCAGGAGCCTGATTTGTTTTGGGCGCTGCGCGGCGGCGGCGGCAACTTTGGGGTGGTTACGGAATTCGAATTCGCGCTGCATCCATTCGAACGCAAGCTCTTTTCCGGCAATATTGTCTGGCCGGTCGCCCAGGCACGCGATGTACTCGAGTTCTACGGTGAGTGGTACCTGGGCCTGTCCGACGAAATGTATGTCGGCCCCGCGATGGCGACCGGCGCAGATGGCGCCGGCGTCATCCTGATGGAGGTCGTTTACAACGGCGATCCGGCGGCGGGCGAAAAAGAACTCGAGCCACTCAGAAAAATAGGTAAGCCGATCGACGATACTGTCGCGATGCAGGATTACATGATCATGCAAACGCAGGAAGACGTCGCATTCGGTCACGGTGTTCGTTCCTACATCAAGAATGGCATGGTCAGTGAATTCACGCAGGGCCTGGTCGACATGATGATCGAGTCGTTTACAAACGATCCACGCCTCGCGATGTTTACACACACTCTGGGCGGCGCCGCAAAGCGCGTTGGTGAACTGGACACGGCATTCCCGCATCGAAACGCCGAGACAATGGTGGGCGTCGGCGGCGGCTGGATGGACCCGGCAGACGACGAATCGGGCATCGCATTGTCTCGCGAGTGGTATTACAAGCTCGAGCCCTTTATGGGCGGCTACTACGACAACATCGATTTCGACGGTGACAAGGCCGCTGGAAACTACGGCCCAGCGTATCCGCGGCTCAGCAAAATCAAGGCGCAATACGATCCAGGCAATCTGTTTCGCCTGAACAGCAACATCATTCCGGCGGCTTAGTCAGACGCCGTTCTCGAAGCCAAGCTGCCGCCACGCCTCGTAGACGATGACGGCGGCGGCGTTGGAGAGATTCAGGCTGCGGCTGCCCTGCCGCATCGGCACGCGCAATACCTGCGCCGCCGGCAGGGCCTCCAGCACTGCCCGCGGCAGGCCGCGGGTTTCCGGCCCGAGCAGAAATGTGTCGCCCGCGTTGTATGCCGGCTGGTCGTGGGGCGTTGTGCCATGGGTGCTCAAGGCAAATACTCGCGGCCGGCCAATGGCCATCAAGCACTGATCGAGTGACTTGTGCGTTGTCACTCTGGCGAACTCGCGATAGTCCAGGCCCGCGCGCCGCAATTTTTTCTCTTCCAGATCGAAGCCGAGCGGCTCGATCAGGTGCAGCGCAACACCTGTATTCGCACACAATCGAATGACGTTGCCCGTGTTCGGCGGAATCTCGGGTTCATAGAGAATCAGGTTGAACATTGACGTAGAATGCCGCATCCAATGGTCGACTCACAAACAAACCTTCTACACGTCGATTTTTGCGGCCTGTCATTAGCCTCGCCGATTGTGCTCTTGTCCGGCTGTGTTGGCTTTGGCGAGGAATACACCCGGGTCGAAGGGTTCTCCAATAACGACGTCGGCGCCGTGGTGCTCAAGGGCACGACGAAAGAGCCGCGTCTTGGCAATGCACCGCACCGCGTCTGCGAAACGCCTATGGGCATGCTGAACGCCATCGGTCTGCAGAATCCGGGCGTGGACACGGTCGTCGACGAGATTCTGCCGGGCCTGGATTTTTCCGAGACTCGATTCATCGCCAATGTCTGTGGCTCGACCATCGACGACTACGCCATCGTTACCAGGCGCTTCGACGACTCGCCAATCGATGCGATCGAAATCAACATCTCCTGCCCGAACATCCGGGAAGGTGGCGTTCAGTTCGGCAACATTCCCGAGATGTCGGCGCGCGTCGTCGCCGCATGTCGTGCCGCAACCAGCAAGCCGATCATCACCAAGCTCTCGCCGAATCAGACGGATATCGCGGAGAATGCGCGGCTGTGTATCGAGGCAGGCACCGACGGTCTCGCCGTGATCAACACCCTCATGGGTATGGCGATCGACATCGAGAAACGTGCGCCTGTCCTCGGCAACGTCCGCGGCGGCCTTTCCGGGCCAGCCATAAAACCGATCGCATTGCTCAAGACGCAACAGGTCTATGAGGTCGCAAGACCACACGATGTGCCGATCATAGGGCAGGGCGGCATCACAACGCCGAACGATGCGATCGAATTCCTGATCGCCGGCGCAGCTGCCGTGGGCGTCGGTACCGCGCTGTTTTATGACCCTCTGGTCTGCAGGAAGATCAACGCGGAAATCGCCGGCTACCTCGAGCGCCACAAGATGACCTCTGTAGCGGATCTCACAGGGTCGCTACAGCTATAGGCGGTGTTGCTGCATCGCAGGTCAGGGGCAGCGCAGCGAGCCGGGACGATGAGGCACCGCTGGATTGTCGCCGCTCCGGGCATCAGTCCATGTGCAGTGACTTCATCTTGCGCGCGAGCGTATTGCGGCCCCAGCCAAGCAGTTTAGCCGCTTCCTGGCGATGTCCGTTCGTCTGGCTCATCGCGATCTGTATCAGCGTTTTCTCAAATTCCGGTAATGCCGTATCGAGCAGCGGTTCAGCGTTTTTTGAAGTCAGCTGACGCTCTGCCCACGAAGCCAGGCTGCGTGTCCAGTCCTGCACCGCACGTTGCGACGGAACCTGGCCGCCAAGGTCCGTTGGAATGTCTTCCGGCGTGATAACCGCTCCGGGCGCAGTCACCGTCAGCCGTCTGGTCGCATTCACGAGCTGGCGCACGTTGCCAGGCCAGTCGTAACTCTGCAGAACATCCAGCGCGTCCGCATCGAGCGCCTTGGCGGGCGCACCGAGCTCCTTCGCTGATTCGGTCAGATAATGATTGAGCAGAACCGGGATATCGGCGCGGCGCTGCCGGAGCGGTGGCGAATTGATGCGGATTACGTTCAGGCGATGATACAGATCTTCGCGAAAGCGAGACTCTTTTACGGCACGAGCGAGATCCTGGTTGGTTGCAGCGATAACGCGCACGTCCACCTTGATCGACGTCTGCCCGCCGACACGGTAGAACTCACTTTCGGCCAGCACACGCAGCAATCGCGTTTGCAGCGCCGGCGACATATCGCCGATTTCATCGAGAAACAACGTGCCGCCGTCTGCTTGTTCGAAGCGCCCGACGCGGCGGGCGTCGGCGCCCGTAAATGCGCCCTTTTCATGCCCGAACAGCTCCGACTCGAGCAGCTCCGCCGCGATCGCCGATGTGTTTAGCGCGACGAATGGCTTATTCGCCCGCGGGCTATGTTCATGTAGCGCCCTCGCGATGAGTTCCTTGCCTGTCCCGGACTCGCCGGTAATGAGCACGGTCATGCTCGAACCGGCGAGGCGGCCAATTGACCGGAATACTTCCTGCATTGCCGGGGCCTGACCGATCAGCGATGGAATAACGCGCTGATCCTGCTGGTCGTCGCTTGCGCCGTAGCCGTTCTGCCGTGCCGCCTTGCGAACGAGTTCCATCACCTCGTCGATATCGAAGGGCTTGGGGAGATATTCGAAAGCGCCGCCTTTGTAGGCGGCAACGGCATTTTCCAGATCCGAGTGCGCCGTTACAACGATGATCGGCAATGTCGGACAGCTCGTGCGCAATCGCTCCAGCAGCGCGATACCACTCATGCCCGGCATGCGCACATCGGTAATCAGTACGTCCGGCTGAGCGTGCCGGATCGCGTCAAGCAGGTGTTCCGCGCGCTCGAAGCCTCTGCTCTCCATGTTCGCCTGGTGCAGCGCCTTTTCGAGGACCCAGCGTACCGACTGATCGTCGTCCACGACCCACACATTAAGTCTGTCTTCTGCCATCAGCTTTTTTCCACCGCCTGCAGGGGAATGCGCACGAAGAACACGGTACGGCCGGGCCGGCTTTCAAATTCGATCAGGCCGCCGTGGCGGCTCAGCAATTCCTGAGCGGCCGGCAATCCAAGCCCTGTGCCATCGGGCCGGTTCGTGATCAGCGGATAAAACACCGAGTCCTGTAAGTCGAACGGAATGCCGGGGCCGTCATCTTCTATTTCTATCGAGGCGATAACCCTGTGCCGGGTGTCGCCTATCGTAAAGTTGGTCGCCGCCCGGCTCCGCAGAGTTATCGTGCCGTGACCCTCGAGCGCAGTCACAGCGTTGCGAATCAGGTTCAAAAACGCCTGCACCATCTGGTCGCGGTCAAGATCGATCAGCGGCAACCCCGGGTCGTAGTCACGCCGAAAAGACACTTGTCTTTGTTCTTCTGCTTCGATGATGCGCACAACGTATTCGAGTAATTCGTGCACGTTTAATGGCTGTTTGTTCGCAGGACCACCGGGGCCGAGCAAGGTGTCGACGAGAGCCGCGAGGCGATCGGTTTCACTGATGACGACGTCGGTGTACTCCTTGAGTTCATCCTCAGCCAGTTGTCTCTCCAGGAGCTGCGCAGCGCCGCGGATTCCTCCCAGCGGGTTCTTGATCTCATGTGCGAGTTGCCGAATCATCTGCCGGCCGGCACCGTGTTGAATGAGCAGCGCATTTTCGCGACTGATCCGGGCGCGTCGGGTAACGTCGGTCATCTCCACGAGCAGCGCAGCCTCGCCAAAGTCTACCGGTGATACGTGGCAATCGACGACGCGTTCCTTGGCGTTTACCTCCGTTCGGCCCAGGCGTATTTCATTCGCATAGTGATCGCCCGTCTCAATGACGCGACTCAGGATGTCGCGCAATTCCGGTTCATCATCGGCAAGCCGCAATAACGACGCTCCGGCCGCGCGCCGCGCGCTGATACCCAGGATATTTTCGGCCGCGGGGTTCAGCCCGACGATCAGGAGACTCCTGTCCAGCAGGATGACACCTGAACTCAGGCTGTCGAGTATGCGTTTGGAGTGATCGTCGAATCCGCCGTTGTCGTCGGAACGCTTGCCGGTTTTTCCGCCTAGGGCCTGGCTGTGGCGACCTTGCTCTGCTGCACGTAGAATCGATTCGGCTGGCTGCGAATCATGAGCCGACCCGTGCTGTCGATGACTTCCGCTTGCAGGTTGTGCTCGCCGCGAAACACTTCCTCTATCTGGAAGCTCGTGCCGGTCACCACCCTCGGTTCGCCGTCGAAATACACCCGCAGCTGATGCCCGCGTTGCAGGGCCGGGCTCAACGCCAGCGAAACGTTCAGTACGCCTTCGATATTCCACAGCGTTTCTTCTGCGCCAGGCGAGGAAATTGACAGGCTTGCATAACGGAAGGGCTCGTCGGTTGCCTGCTCGTCGTCGTCCGCATCACGCTGCGGCGGCGGCCGGTACAGGCGCGCGCCGGTATCGCGCGAATATTCCGACAGCTGCACCACCTCGGCACCTTCCCGAGGCCGGTCGGAGTAGTGCACGATACCGTCTTCATCCACCCAGCGGTACGCCTCAGCCAGGACGGCGCTAGCCGCCAGCAGGCACAGGAGGAGAAGAATAGCGCGTGTTTGCATCGAGTTAGCATAGCAACTTCGGCAGGATTTGGGGTAGTGGCCGGGCGGCAATTTGCCGCCCGGTTCACACTTTTTGCCTTTACAAGCTGTAATACATGTCGAATTCGACCGGATGCGTGGTCATGCGCAGCCGGGTGACATTTTCCTGCTTGAGGTCGATATACGCATCGATCAGGTCATCCGAGAACACGTCGCCCGCCTTCAGGAACTCGCGGTCACCGTCCAGCGCGGCCAGTGCCTCATCCAGCGAGAACGCAACCAGCTTGAGTTCTTTCTCTTCCTCCGGCGGCAGGTCATACAGATCCTTATCCATCGCATCGCCCGGATGAATCTTGTTCGTGATGCCGTCGAGGCCCGCCATCATCATTGCGGCAAAGGCCAGATACGGATTCGCCATCGAGTCCGGGAAGCGCACTTCGATGCGGCGCCCTTTCGGATTCGAGATGTACGGAATGCGAATGGATGCCGAGCGGTTGCGCGCCGAGTAAGCGAGAATGGTCGGCGCCTCGAAACCTGGAACCAGCCGCTTGTAACTGTTGGTTGCCGGGTTTGTGAATGCGTTCAACGCTTTGGCATGTTTGATGATGCCGCCGATGTAAAACAGCGCCGTTTCAGACAGACCGCCATAGCCATCACCGGAAAACAGGTTTTCACCGTCTTTGAACAAGGACTGATGTACGTGCATGCCGTTACCGTTGTCGTTGACCAGCGGCTTGGGCATGAACGTCGCCGTCTTGCCGTAAGCATGCGCCACATTGTGTACGACGTACTTGAGGATCTGAACTTCGTCGGCCTTGGCCACTAACGTATTGAATTTAGCTCCAATTTCGCACTGTCCGGCAGTTGCCACTTCATGGTGATGCACTTCGGTTTCGACGCCCATGTCCTCGATCGCGAGACACATGGCCGAGCGCAGGTTGTGTAATGAATCCACCGGCGGCACGGGAAAGTATCCGCCTTTGACCGTTGGCCGGTGACCGGTATTGCCTTCCTCGATGCTGCGATCCGTGTTCCAGGCACCTTCATCCGAATCAACCTTATAGAACGCTCCCTGCATCGAGTCGTCCCAGGCAACGTGATCGAAGACGAAGAATTCGTTTTCGGGACCGAAAAATGCAGCGTCGGCGATGCCGGTCGACTTGAGATACGCTTCTGCGCGATCGGCCAGCGAGCGTGGACAACGATCATATCCCTGCATCGTCGCCGGCTCGATGACGTTGCAGCGCAGATTGATTGTCGTCTCATCCGAAAACACGTCGACGACCGCGGATGCCGGGTCCGGCAGCAGGATCATGTCGGACTCGTTGATGCCCTTCCAACCGGAGATCGACGAGCCGTCGAACATCTTGCCATCTTCAAACAACTCCTCGTCGATCGTATGAGCGGGCACCGTTACGTGTTGTTCCTTGCCTATCGTGTCCGTGAAACGAAAATCGACAAATTTGGCCTCAGTCTCTTTGATCAGGCCGAGTACGTCCTTGGGCTTCATGACTTTCCTCCAGTTTCTAAAGCGCAAAAAATGCCCGGTAGGTCCGGGCCGGATTACAGAAGTCTCTGCAGGATGCGTGCCAAATTGGTGCGCACCGTAAGTTGTTGATTGTCTTGATCTCGTGCCAGCCTGCTAATCCGCTCCTGCACCACTATAGAGCAATCGCTGCCGAATGTGCACCATTTGGGTGCGATTCCTGGCGGCGTCACCCCCGGCATGAACACCGATGCCACGCATTCTCCCAAGTCCTATATACTCCGCGGGTTTGGGACCGGTAATACACAAATGACTACGGACAAACCGTCCGCTGTGCTCAGCTTTCAGGACCTGATCCTCAAGCTGCAGCAGTATTGGGCGGAGCGCGGCTGCGTCGTAATGCAGCCCTATGACAAGGAGATGGGCGCGGGCACGTTTCATCCGGCGACGTTCCTGAGGGCCATCGGCCCGGAACCCTGGAGCGCAGCCTACGTGCAGCCGTCGCGGCGGCCGACGGACGGGCGTTATGGCGACAACCCGTTTCGACTGCAGCATTACTATCAGTACCAGGTCGTCATCAAACCCTCGCCCGACGACTTTCAGGAGCTCTATCTCGATTCCTTGCGCGCCATCGGCATCGACACGCTGGTGCACGATATTCGCTTTGTCGAAGACAACTGGGAGTCGCCCACACTCGGCGCCTGGGGTCTTGGCTGGGAGGTCTGGCTAAACGGCATGGAGGTCACCCAGTTCACCTATTTCCAGCAGGTCGGCGGCCTTGAGTGCCGGCCCGTGACGGGTGAAATCACCTACGGTATCGAACGTCTTGCGATGTATCTGCAAGGTGTCGAAAGCATTTTCGACCTCGTCTGGACCGACGGGCCGCTGGGTCGCATTACGTATGGCGACGTTTATCACCAGAATGAAGTCGAACAGTCCCGCTACAACTTCGACGCTGCTGATATTGATGACCTGTTTCACCAGTTCGATCATGCCGAACACGAGAGCGAGCGCCTCATCGGGCTGAATCTCGCACTCCCTGCCTATGAACAAATGCTCACGGCATCACACGTTTTCAACTTGCTCGATGCGCGGCAGGCAATTTCAGTCAGCGAGCGACAACGATTCATTTTGCGCGTCCGCACAATGGCCCGCGCCATAGCAGAGGCGTACTACTCCAGCCGCGAATCGCTCGGTTTCCCGATGCTGGCCTCTGTTGCCGGCGGAGACTCGACCCAATGAGCAAGGCGAACGACTTTCTCGTCGAGATCGGCACCGAAGAACTGCCGCCAAAAGCGCTGCGCACATTGATGGGTGCATTTGCCGGCTCCCTCGAGGCCGCTGTCGATGACGCGCGGCTGGCGCACGGCGCCGTGCACGCTTACGCGAGCCCGCGCCGCCTGGCGGTCCTGATAGAAGAGCTGCAGGCAGGTCAGGAAGACCGCAAGACGTCGCAAAAGGGCCCGCCGGTCTCCATTGCCTTCGATGACGACGGCAATATCACGCCGGCCGGTGAAGCCTTCGCCAGCAAGTGCGGGGTCGCGATTGCGGAACTCGGCCGGGTGACAACCGACAAGGGCGAATGGTTGTCCTGCGACATCGTCGAGACCGGCAAGACGGCCGCAGCCCTCATGCCCGAGCTCATCGAAAAGACGCTGGCCGGACTACCGATTCCGCGACGTATGCGCTGGGGCGCAGGCGATGCCGAATTTGTGCGCCCGATTCACTGGATAGTGCTCTTGCATGGCAGCAAGGTCATAAAAGCGCCCATCATGGGGATTACCGCCGACAACAAGTCGCGCGGCCATCGCTTTCACAGCAAGAAGCCCATTACCATCAAGGCGCCCGGTGACTATTTGCGGGCGCTCGAGGACGACGGTCGCGTCATCGCCGACTTCGACAGACGACGGCAACTCGTCGAAAGCGGCGTCACGCAACAGGCGAAGCAGGCGGGCGGCAACATCGTCGACGGCGAACTCATCTACGACGAAGTTACTGCCCTGGTTGAGTGGCCCGTGCCCATCACCGGCACATTCGACGATGAATACCTGGAATTGCCCCGCGAGGCCATTGTCTCCACGCTGACCAGCCATCAGCGGTACTTTCCGGTGGCGGACAAGAGCGGCGCCTTGCTACCCCGCTTTGTCACCGTTGCCAATCTTGACAGCAAGGATCCCGAGCAGGTCCGCGACGGCAATGAACGCGTCATTCGCCCGCGCCTGGCGGACGCCGCTTTTTTCTGGGACAACGATCGTCGTACGGCCCTGGCCGTGCGCCAGGAAGCTCTGCGTGACGTCGTCTATCAACGCGGCCTGGGCAGTTTGTATGACAAGAGCGTGCGCACCGCTGCAATGGTCGAGACGCTCGCCGCAGCGCTCGGCGTCGATTCGAGCACGGCGCAGCGCGCTGCTGCATTGGCCAAGTGCGACCTGCTCACCGGGATGGTCGGTGAGTTTCCGGAGTTACAGGGCACGATGGGCCGCTATTACGCGCTGTCCGACGGCGAACCGCAGAGCGTTGCCGACGCCATCGCCGAGCACTATTTGCCGCGCTTTTCCGGCGATGCGCTGCCCACGTCAATCGATGGTCAGATCCTTGCTGTCGCCGACAAGCTCGACACGCTCGCCGGCATTTTCGTCATAGGCAAGAAACCGACTGGCAACCGTGATCCGTTCGCCCTGCGCCGGGCTGCGCTCGGCGTGATTCGCGTTCTGATCGAGTGCGAACTCGATGTCGACCTCAAGGCGATGCTGGCGGCTGCCGTCGCAGCGCAGCCGCCAGGCAAGACAGACGCGCGGCAAACAGTCGATGAGCTGTACACGTTTATCAGCGAACGGCTGCGGCGCTATTTTCTTGATCGGGACAAGGGTCTTGCGACCGAAACCTTTGATGCCGTGCTGGCACGCAGCCCGGCCTCGCTTCTCGATTTCGAGCGCCGCCTTGTTGCGGTGCAGGCATTCATCAAGCTCGAGCCTGCCGCCAGCCTGGCTGCTGCGAACAAGCGCATTGCGAACATCCTGAAGAAGGCCACGGTTGACAGCGGGGCGCAGGTGAAAGAGAAGTTGCTTGCCGATCCGGCAGAGGTCGCCTTGTGGTCCGCGCTTGGCGCCGCCAGGACTACGGTAGCACCGCTGTTGCAGGGCCGTGAGTACACGGCTGCGTTAACCGCGCTCGCGGAGTTGCGTGAGCCGGTTGACCTGTTCTTCGACGGCGTCATGGTCATGGCCGATGACGCGGCACTACAAAACAACCGGCTGGCGCTGCTTGACGACTTGCGCGCACTGTTTCTCGACATCGCCGATATCTCGCGGCTGTCTATTTGATGTTGTGGCTGCGCGGACTGATCTTCACTTTCGTCATGTACGGCGCCGCGCTCGTTGGGTCCTCGCTGGTCGTGTTGCTGTTCTGGGCGCCGCACAGGGTGCGCTGGGCTGTCGCCGTTGGCTGGGCCGACACCTGCCTCTGGGCCGGGCGTTTTTTTTGCGGTCTCGATGTACACACCGAAGGCCGGGAGAATATTCCTGATGAGCCGTGTGTCTTTCTGATCAAGCACACGACGGCGCTCGAAACCTACTGGCAAATCGCCGCGCTGCCGCCTTCGTGTTGGGTGCTGAAGCGTGAGTTGCTGTGGCTACCGGTTTTCGGCTGGTCGCTGGCGGTGATGCGCTCGATTGCCATCGATCGCAAAGCCGGCGGATCGGCCGTGAAGCAGGTCATCGCAAAGGGCAGAGACCGGCTCGCCTCGGGCATGAGCGTCTGCATTTTTCCGGAAGGCACGCGCATGCCACCGGGCGAAACGCGCCGCTACGGCGTCAGCGGCGCGGCGCTCGCCCAGGAGGCCGCTTGCCCGATCGTGCCGGTGGCGCACAATGCCGGCGACTTTTGGCCCAAGCGCGGCCTTCGCAAGCGCCCCGGCCAGATCCGCTTTTGTATCGGCCCGCCGATCGATCCAGCCGGACGGCGGCCAAAGGAAACAAACGTTATTGCGCAGCAGTGGGTCGAAGCGAAGATGGCCGACATCAGCGATTTCTATAAGGAACGCGCACATGGAACCTAAGCATATCTGCACGACTTTTTTGTTTCTCGCCCTCAGTGCCTGCGGCGCCGGTCAGCCGCCGCCTGTTACCGACAGGGACGGCGCCCTGGATGCCGTCACGGCGCAGAAGCTCGAGGCACATGTCGCCTACCTTGCCGACGATGCACTCGAGGGTCGCATGGCCGGCGAGCCCGGTTACAACGAGGCGGCACAATATGTGGCCGACCGCTTTGCCGGATTTAGCCTTGAGCCCGCTGGCGAGGATGGCTGGTTTCAGCAGGTGCCACTGATAACGTATCGCCTCGATGAGGAAAGCGCGGCGCTCATCGCTCACCGCGACGGCGAAGACACCGAGCTGCTGTACAAAGAGCACTTCGCAATGTCCGGCGACAAGGTTCGTGAGACAAGAAGCGTGCGTGCCGAGGTCGTTTATGTCGGTTTCGGCGTGCATGCGCCGGACCTCGGCTACTCCGACTATGATGGTGTTGATGTCGAGGGCAAGATCGTTGCTGTGTTTAGCAACGCGCCGGCGTCTTTTCCGCACAACGAGCGCGCTTATTATGCGTCCAACCGGACCAAGGCCGAGCAGGCGATAGCCCGCGGTGCGGTCGGTATTATCGGTCTGGTATCCAAGCGCATGGAAGAGTACTTCCCCTGGGAGCGAGTGATGCTTGAACTGGGCACCAGGCCCGGAATGGCCTGGGTCACGCTCACCGGCGAGGCCGCGGACTATTATCCGGAGCTGCGCGGCAGCGCGATGATCAACGTCGACATTGCAAGAGAGCTGTTCGCCGGCACCGCCATTTCTTTCGACGAAGCACGCACAGCAACCGAGGCGTCAACGCCTGCGTCGACTCCGCTGGGCTTCGAAGTGACACTTAGCAGCAAAACGACACACGACATGGTCACGAGCCCCAACGTGATTGGTATCGTGCGCGGAACCGACCCGGAACTGGCCGATGAGTACGTCGTCTACAGCGCACACCTCGATCACAACGGGGTCGGCGCGCCCGTTGACGGCGATGCCATCTACAACGGTGCGTACGACAACGCGATGGGTGCTTCGCTGTTAATCGAGACAGCAAGAGTCTTTGCCGCGTCGCCACCGCGCCGCTCAGTCTTGTTCATTGCCGTAACGGCAGAAGAGCGTGGATTGCTCGGCTCCGATTACTTCGCGCACTACCCGACCGTACCGACCGCATCGATGGTCGCCAACGTCAATCTCGATATGCCTTTGTTTCTTTATCCGGTCGCCGACATCATCGCGTTCGGCGCCGAGCACTCTTCGCTCGAGGCAACGGTCGAGGCCGCTATCCGCATCGAAGGTTTCGAATTAACGCCGGACCCGATGCCCGAAGAAACCATCTTCATTCGCTCCGATCAGTACTCGTTTGTGCGCAAGGGTGTACCCGCGACCTTCCTCGTCCCCGGCTTTGGCTCGCTCGACCCCGATATCGACGGTCAGGCCGTCGTTGAGGATCACCGCAAGAACCATTACCACCGCCCTTCCGACGACCTGACGCGCCCTGTCGATTGGGACTCTGCGGTGCGATTTGCACGCGCTAATGCGCGCATCGGCTATGCGATCGCCGACGACGATGCGCGACCGACGTGGAACGAGGGAGACTTTTTCGGCGAGACATTTGCTCCCTGACCCTGCTGGCGGGCGCCAGGCAGATCAGTTGCGACTTCCGGGTGCTTCACCCAGGCTCTTCAGCTCGGCGGCCTCGGCTTCTGTCAATGCGTAAATTCTGTGAATCCGGCAACCCCGAATCGTATCGAAACGCGCGCGGATCCTGCGGCTGTCCCAGCGCTCGTCGGCAACGATGCGACTGTTGTCGCTCAGCTCCCAGCAGCGACGATCAAAGTCAACCAGATAGGTGTCATTGCGCCCCTTATAGATCAGGAAGTAGTCGTCGATGGACTCCCAGCTGTCCTGTGCTCGCGACTCGATCGCGTCCATTTCTTCGAGCTGACGAACGTCAATAAAATCGCGTACCGCCTGAACCTGATCTTGCCTGCTGGTGCTGTCATTCGCGTCGTGCGCCGCGCACGCCGTGATCAGGGCGCTGGCAGTGATCAACATGGCCGTCTTCATAATCGCTCCTCGGCATACAGCCGCACGATGTACGCGCTCGCTTTTGGATAGTCCTCTGTCCAGCGTTCGATATCGGCGCGCATGTTCGCCGGCAGTTGCTCGCGTTCTATGCGGCTCGCATCGGCCATGCCGCCACCGTAACCCTCTGGCTGCATCCACAGTCCTGAATGCGCCGCAAAAGTAATGTCCGTGTAGTTAATTATATCGCCGCCGAGGATCGATTGCCGTCCGTCGGCCAGCTGTGTATCGACCGTGCTGAGCAATTCATCGATGTGCAAAACAGATTTGGCAAAGTGCTCGTCGGTGATGGCAAAGCTCTTGCGTATCAGAAAGCCGAGCAGCGGAAACAACAGGCGCAATGACATTCGCTGCCAGGCAGGCACCCGCGGGTTGTTGGCGCCCCAGGCCTGCAACGTCAGCTCACGATCATGCAGCAGGTAATAATAGATCCACACCTGCAAATTGCGTCCGTAGCGATCGAGTTTCTTCTCAAGTGCGAGCCGCTCTTCGGTCGGTCGCAGAAACTCGGCGGCTTCCGCATGACCCTCTCCGTAGCAGCCCCAGAGGTATCGCAGGATCTCTGGCGAATTGCCGATAATCGACTGGACGATTCCAGTCCTTATACGCAACTGTGGCACTGAGCGTCCGCTGAAATACGCACCGAGCGTACCGCCGCTTTGCCGCTCGCTGTAGTCCACCCCGAGCCGGTCCATGCACCAGCGGACCTTTTCGACGAAATGACTGGCCGATATCGTTTCCAGCACCATATCGGGCGATTTCTCGGGCGCGACAATACCACTTAACACGATCAGCCAGCGCCACAGCAGCGCCAGGGCCACAAGCGCTATTGCCATTGAGACGCTCATCTCGAACCATGCAACCAGAATGGGCAGCAACAACAGGAATAGCGAATAAATCAGTAGTCGATTGCGAGTCATCGCGGCTATTGTAACGGTATTCGCTCACCGACACCCGGGCCCCACGGCGGGTACACTCAGGAGCACATGCAAGTCAGGATACGACAGCGCTGGATGGTTCTGCTGGTCTGGGTCGCCGATCGGCCCCGCGGTTCGGCCGTTGCGGCGACGCTCCTGCTTGCTCTGGTGGCCACGCTGATTCGCCCGCCGCTTATCGAGGGCTCCATGGTCGATCAGCTGGCCGGCAGCAACGTGCAGCTTGAGATTGCGCGGGAAATTTCCGCGGCTAGCGGTGCAGCAAGCGCCGCGGCGGTCATTGTCTCGCCGGCGGATGTAAGCATCTCCGCCGTTTTCGGCGGCCTGGCAAAACTCGAACAACGTTTGGTGCAGCTCGACTCGCGCATTTCGCTGCGCTCGATAGACGCAGCTCGTGACCAGCTATTTGTTTATGACCTGACGTCGAGCGACCGGGTTGCCGATTTACTCGCGGTGCTGCGCGATAATCCGGCTGCATCGACGATCATTGCTCGGGATGCAACACGCTTCCTGATTGTAGTGCAGGCGCCGGAGAATCTGGAGCTGCAGGTGATCGACATATTGAACGATTACGACTGGCGCGAGATAGCTACGCAGACGACTGTTCTTGCGAGCGCGCAGCTCGAGCGCGACGTCGTGGCGGGCCTCGAAAAGGACCTGCGCCTGCTGCTACCCGTTATCGTCGGTACGACTCTGGTCGCGCTGTTTGTTGCATTCGGTTACTGGCGCGCACTGTTGTTGCCGCTGTTCGCGAGCATTTCGTCGACGCTGGTTACATTTGCCCTGTTTTCGGCCACTGTCGTTACGATTAACCTCATCACCTTGCTGGCGCTGCCGGTTGTGTTGATTGTCGGGCTCGCCAATAGCTGCCATTTTCTTGCGCGATCAGAGACAGACCTTTCATCGGGCGAGGATGTTGATGAAGCTATCAGGGTCACGATGCGGCGCGTTGGCCCGCCGTTTTTTTTCAGCTCGCTCACAACGGCAATTGCCCTCGCGTCGCTGGGTCTGAATGAGCTTCCCCCTATTGCGAATTTCGGCCTTCTGTCTGCGGGCGCCTTGTTGATTGTGTTCCTGCTGGTGTTGCTGGCGGCGCCGTTGTCGTTGCGCTGGTATCTGCAGGGATCGGGGGCCTCGTGGCAGGCGTCACGGCATTTCGCAGCACTCTCGCGATTGCTCGCCACCTGGCGTACGCACATCGGCGCCTTGCTGCTGCTCGCGATGATTGCCGGGGCCGTGTCGCTGCCGTTATTGAGCGTCAAGTCGGAGCCGCGCGCGTTCTTTCCCGACGACGCTCCGTTTTCCTCTGCTTTGCGCATGTTCGAAAATGAGTTCTATCTGTTCTCACCGCTGCGCGTACTCGTTTTTGCAGATGGCGCCGAGCCGTTGCCCATGCTGCGCAGTGCGGGCGCGCTTCGCGATGCGTTAGCCGAACTTCCTGCTACAAGGCAAGTGACCATGGAGCCTGCTGCAGATCGCGACGACGCGTATGTTATCAGCGCCTTGCTGGCGAGCGAGGATCATCTCGCTGAAGTCCGGCGCCTGATTGATGGCGCGGCTTTGGGAGATGGTGTGATGGCGATCTACAGCAACGCGTCGCTTGTCTATGGCGACATCGATCGCCAGGCGATGGGGTCGCTGCTGCGCTCGCTCGGCTGGTCTGTGCTACTGATTTTCGGTGCCATATGGCTCGCGTTCGGCTCGGCCCGCGCGACGCTCAGCGCTATGCTCGCAAATGCCGTGCCGCTGATGCTTGTCTGCGGGGCTGTCTGGCTGATCGGCAACCCGCTGAATCTCGTTTCCGTATTCGTGTTTCTCGTTGCCCTGGGCGTCATCGTGGATGACTCGATTCACCTCCTCTTCTGGCGCGCGGCCGGTGACTCGATCTCGGGCAGCAGTATTGAGTTCAGTGTCATACTCAGCACGGTCGTGCTGTGTCTCGGACTGTTGCTTTGCCAGCTGAGCGACTTTCCGACAACACGACAGTTCGCTGCTTATTGCGCACTGGCGCTCGTCGGGGCCGTTGTCAGCAACCTGTCGGTGCTACCCCTCATGTTGGGCTCGTCGCAGCCACGCGCAGCGTCAGCCTGATCAGACGTCCAGGTTGGCGACCGTCAGCGCATTCTTCTCGATGAACTCGCGGCGTGGCTCGACCTGATCGCCCATCAGCGTCGTAAATATTTCGTCCGCCTTAACGGCATCCTCGATCTTGACCTGCATCAGGCGGCGGGTTTCAGGGTTTACCGTTGTATCCCACAGCTGGTCCGGGTTCATTTCGCCGAGACCCTTGTAACGCTGAATGGACTGTCCCCGGCGCGCTTCGCTCATCAACCAGGACACGGCGTCGGCGAATTGATCGATGGCGTTACGCCGCTCACCCCGCTTCACATACGCGCCCGTACCGAGCAGGCCGGACAGCTTGCCGGCCAATGTCATGATGTGCTTGTACTCATTGGTATCGAAAAACTCTCTTGGCAAATAACGCGTCGCGCCGATGCCGTGCAGCACCTTGGTGATGCCAATGCGCACGCCCTCGCCATCTGCATCGCCACGATCGAGTTCGGCAGAGTAGGCTCCGCCATTGCCGATCTGGGCGCGGTCGCCAGTGCTTTTGGGTAGCGCTATGGATAAAGCCCTGGTCCAGGCGTCCAGCTTGTCGAGGTCATCGCTCAGCTCTGCAGTAATTTCGGGCAATTTACTTATCGCACGCAACACCGCTTCGTCATAACGCCCCGCCAGACGAGCGATGATCGTCTCAACCGTAATGTATTCCTTGGCAAGCGCCTCGAGCGCAATGGCCGATAACGGCGGGGCGTCCGAATTGACATACAGCTCTGCGCTTTCGAGCGCAGCCGTTAGCAAATAGCCGTTGAGCTCGGCGTCATCCTTGACGTAAATCTCCTGCTTGCCGCGTTTGATTTTGTAGAGCGGCGGTTGCGCAATGTATACATGTCCGCGCTCGATGAGCTCTGGCATCTGTCGATAAAAGAAGGTAAGCAACAACGTGCGTATGTGTGAGCCGTCGACATCCGCGTCCGTCATGATGATGATGCGGTGATAGCGCAACTTGTCCGCATCGAAGTCATCGCGACCAATACCGCAGCCGAGCGCCGTTATCAGTGTGCCCACCTCAACAGAAGACAACATCTTGTCAAAGCGCGCCTTCTCAACGTTGAGGATTTTGCCCTTAAGCGGAAGGATCGCCTGTGTCCGGCGATCGCGCCCCTGCTTTGCAGAGCCACCGGCGGAATCGCCCTCAACGAGAAACAGCTCTGACAAGGCCGGGTCTTTCTCCTGACAATCGGCCAGCTTTCCGGGCAGGCCGGCCACATCGAGTGCCCCTTTGCGACGAGTCATCTCGCGCGCCTTGCGCGCGGCCTCCCGCGCCCTCGCGGCGTCGACAATTTTGGAAACGATCGCCTTTGCTTCGGCTGGGTGCTCGAGCAGGAATTCCTCTAGCCGGGCCGCCATCACCTGTTCGACGATGCCTTTGATTTCAGATGAAACTAATTTTTCCTTTGTTTGCGACGAGAATTTCGGGTCCGGGACTTTGACCGAAAGCACCGCGGTCAGGCCTTCGCGAGCATCATCACCTGTCGGTGTGAATTTGTCTTTCTTGCTGCTGAGCTCCTTCTCGATATAGGTGTTGAGCGTGCGCGTCAGTGCGGTGCGAAAGCCAGCAAGGTGTGTGCCGCCGTCGCGCTGCGGGATGTTGTTTGTATAGCAGAACATGTTCTCCTGGTAGCCGTCGTTCCACTGCAAGGACGCCTCGACGCCGACATCATCTCGCATGGCCGAAAAATGGAACACGGTGTTGTGTATCGGTGTCTTGTTCTTGTTCAGGTGCTGGACAAACGCCCGGATGCCGCCCTCATACTCGAACACATCCTTTCGCTCATCGCGCTCGTCAACGAGCTGGATGCGTACGCCGGAGTTCAGGAATGACAACTCACGCAGCCGCCTCGCCAGGATGTCGTAGTGAAACTCGATATTCGTGAATGTGCCGCTGCTTGGCTTGAAGCGCAACGTCGTGCCATGTCGGTCGGTATCACCAATGACAGCCAGCGGGGCCTTCGGTTCACCGTGCTCGAATTCCTGCTGGTGAGTTTTGCCATCGCGGTGGATCGTCAGCACAAGGTGCTCCGAGAGTGCGTTGACAACCGAGACACCGACACCATGCAATCCGCCCGAGACCTTGTACGAGTTGTCGTCGAACTTCCCTCCGGCATGCAGCACGGTCATGATGACCTCGGCGGCCGAGCGGCCTTCCTCGGGATGCAGGTCGACCGGGATACCGCGACCGTCATCGGTAATCGTCACCGACTCGTCGGCGTGAATCGTGACCGTGATCGTATTGCAATAGCCTGCCAGGGCCTCGTCGATCGAATTGTCGACGACCTCAAAAACCATGTGGTGAAGCCCGGTGCCATCATCGGTGTCGCCGATGTACATGCCCGGTCGTTTTCGAACGGCCTCAAGGCCCTTCAAGACCTTGATATTGCTGGAAGTATATTCAGATTCGTCGGTCATTCCATACCCTCGGATTACAACCGATCTATTGTAGCAAACAGCGGCGCTTGACGTAGCCTCAAATGCTTATTTTTTAAGGAATTATGCGACGAAAACCGGGCCCGCCCACGGCCCCGGTTTGCCCTATGCCTCGCGCTCCAGTTCGCCGTGTTCCACGTGGAACACGGCCACCTCGCGGTCAAACAATTCCGTGTCTCGTTGCAGGCTCGTTGCAATGACCTGGCAACCCAAATCCTTGACCCGGCCCATCAGTCGCAACAGGGCGTCACTGTCCAACTCCGCCGCCGGATCATCCAGCAGCAGCAGCAACGGTCGCTCGAGCGCCGCCTGGGCCGTTTCAGTCGCGGCGAGCACCATCGCGCAAGCGAGCAGTTTCTGTTGTCCACGAGACACCAGCCGCCGCGCCTGCCGTTCGTCATAGATAAGCTTCAGGTCCGCACGATGCGGCCCCGCCTGGGTGCTGCCCTGCTGGACATCCCGCTCCAACGAGGTCTCGAGTGTATCGAGCAGGCTCCTGTCCTCCGACCACCCGCCGCGATACTCGAATCGCACCTCACTACCGAGCAACCCGAGACCGGTTTCGTGCAGGGCTTGGCTGGCAACCTCCAACGCAAACCGCCGCCCGGTATCAACTTGCTGCGCCAACTCGACAAACTCCGTGTTCCAGCCGCGGATAGTCGGGATCGCCGCGCCGGACTTCAGCGCAGCATTTCGCTGCTTCAGCGCCCGCCGAAACCTCCGCCAAACATCGAGGTAGCCGTGTTCCACGTGAAACGCGATCCAGTCCAGGTAGCGGCGCCGCTGCTCCGGAGCGCCCGCGACAAGCTCGTGCACGTCCGGATCAACGATTTGCAGCGGCAGCGCCGCTGCCAGAGCCGCCGCCCCGCCGTCACTCTGGCCATCGATGCGCACTTCCAGCCCATTGCTGCTGTTGCGCACACCAACGCTGCTGTGCCGTCCGCCGGCCTCAACCCGCCCAAAAAGAACAAATTCCCTCTGACCGTGCCGTATCAGGTTGGTCGTCGGCGCGCCGCGAAAGGACTTGCCGCGACCCAGGTAACCAAGCGCCTCGAGCACGCTCGTCTTGCCGGACGCGTTCGCACCATAAATCAGGTTGTAGCGAGGATCTGCTTCAAACTCTATGTTGGCGAGGCACCGAAAATCCTTCACCGAGAATCGTTGGATCGGCACCGTGCCGCCCTCTGGCCGCTCCTACAGTCGCATCGGCATAACGACAAACTTGCTGTCGTCCTTGCCGGGCTCGCGTATCAGACAGCTCGAATTGCCATCCAGCACTGACAGCGTCACGGCGTCACCGTCCACGGCTCCCAGTGCATCCAGCAGGTAATTGACATTGAAGCCGATTTCGATGTCTTCGCCGGTGTATTCGACCTCCAGCTCTTCTTCCGCCTCTTCCTGCTCCGGATTGTGCGCCTGCATCACCACCCCGCTATCCCTGATAATCAACCGGATACCCCGGTATTTCTCATTTGAGAGGATCGCGGTACGCTGCAGCGCGCCTTTGAACGCGATCCGATCCGCCGTCAGTTCATTGCTCGATTCTTTGGGAATAACCCGGTCATACTCCGGAAAACGACCGTCTATGAGCTTCGACGTAAACCGGATACCCTCCAGCTGAATACGCACATGGTTCGGCCCCAGCTCAATGTTGAGCGTTCCCTCACCACTCATGAGCCGCTGTAGCTCCAACACTCCCTTTCTCGGAACAATAACCTGCTGTTCATCCAGTGCGCCGCCGAGCTCGGCCTCACACAGCGCCAGGCGATGTCCGTCAGTCGCAACCGCCCGAAGGTACTTCCCGCCGGTTTCGAGCAGCATGCCATTCAGGTAGTACCGAACGTCTTGCTGTGCCATCGAGAAATGCGTTTTATCGATCAATCGACCCAATACGGCCTGATCAACCTCGATCATCTGGCCGGCCTTGATGTCTTCTATGGCAGGAAATTCGGCAGCCGGGAGAGTCGCCAGGCTAAACTTGCTCCTGCCGGAACGGACCACGGCTTTCTCCCCGCTCACACTGATATCAATGTCCGATCCCTCCGGCAGGGCACGGCAAATATCCAACAGCTTGCGCCCGGATACCGTTATTTCGCCGGCGGTCTCCACAGTGACTTCTGTATGAGCGACCAACTCGACTTCGAGATCTGTGGCCGTCACCGACAGTTCATTGTCCTTCGCAACCAGCAGGACATTCGAGAGTATCGGCATGGTCTGACGGCGCTCTACGACACCAATGACTGCCTGAAGGGGCTTTAACAGCACGTCCCGAGCCGCGTTTAACTTCATAGATTCCACCTGTTAATAAATATTGGATAATATTGATTTATTGTTATTATTAAGGACGCCAACACCTGTGGATAACTTAATAAATACATTAATAAACAAATAGTTACAAACAAAAATCGTCGCTGAAACCCGGTGCAAAGAACACCCGGGAGCTGTGCGCAGCCTGTGGATAATTTTTCGTCCCGCGCTTATCAACGACTTATCCACATCATCCTGTCAGAGTTCTCAACAAATTCAAATAATCATCATCGATGCGCTTGTCTGTCTCTCGCAGCGATTGAATCCGTCGACAGCCGTGCAAAACGGTTGTGTGATCCCGACCACCAAAGGCGTCGCCGATCTCGGGCAAACTGTGATTGGTCAACTCCTTTGACAGCGCCATCGCAATCTGGCGCGGCCTGGCAATCGAGCGACTGCGCCGCTTCGACAGCAGATCCCCAACGCGAATCTTGAAATAGTCGGCCACCGTTTTTTGAATGTTTTCGATTGACACAAGACGAGCCTGCAGAGCCAGCAGGTCCCTGAGCGCTTCCTTGGCGAAATCGAGATTGATCGGACGCTCGGTAAACCTGGAGTTTGCTATGACCCGGCGGAGCGCACCCTCCAGCTCGCGCACGTTGGAGCGAATTCGCTTGGCAATGAAAAACGCGACTTCTTCGGGCAGCTCGATGTCCTCGGCAACCGCCTTGCTCATGAGAATCGCCACCGATGTTTCCAGCTCCGGTGGCTCGATGGCCACCGTCAGGCCCCAGCCGAAGCGTGATTTCAGACGCTCCTCCAGGCCATGAACTTCTTTGGGGTAGCGATCACAGGTCAGAACCACCTGCCCCTGCCCTTCGAGCAGCGCATTGAACGTATGAAAAAACTCTTCCTGTGATCGCTCCTTGCCAGCGAAGAACTGAATGTCGTCGATCAGCAGTGCGTCGAGTGAGCGGTAGGCGCGCTTGAAATCCGAAATCGTGTTGTGCTGCAGGCCGCGAACCATATCACCCACGAAGCGCTCCGAATGCACGTAGGCAACACGGGCAGACGGGCTTTTCCGCAACATGCTGTTGCCGATTGCTTGCATGAGATGGGTCTTGCCGAGGCCTACGCCGCCGTAAATAAAAAGCGGGTTGTATGACTTGCCGGGGTTCTGTGCTACCTGCGTTGCAGCAGCTTTTGCAAGCTGGTTGCTCTTGCCCTCGACAAAAGCGTCAAAGGTGAAGGTGGGGTTGAGCCGAGACTCCACCGCCGACGCGGCGGGCTGCTTGACCGCAACAGGGCGCGGACGTTGTCCAGTGCTCGGCGGCGGGCTGGCTTGCCGCGAACCGACTTCGATGATCAGCCGCGTCTTGTCATCCTGGTCGCCGACAAGCTGCAGAATTCTATCTATATAGTGTTGCTTCAGCCAATCGACCACGAAACGATTTGGTGCAAGCACGCGGAGAGTCCCGCCATCTTCGACAGCCTGGAGCGGACGAATCCAGGTGTTGAATTCCTGCTCGGGGATCTCTGCCTGAAGATCACGCACACAGCGATCCCAAAGCGTCATCCCGGCTGCCAATTGAGTCCCCAAAGTTCTTTCGAATTGTATTATTTGAATGCAGACCGGCCAGTCTATACCGTCTGCCTGAGCGCCGCCAGACGGCGCTGACAATCATCCACCTGGCCCCTGTGGCGCAGTGTTTGCGCCACTCTATTGACACTGTCAGGGCATCTGCGTACTCTTGCCGCCCTTCCGGATCGCAGGTCATTGAGAGACCAGCAGAAAAACCAGGTAGCAGGCAAATGAAACGTACGTATCAGCCAAGCAAAATCAAGCGCGCACGCACACACGGGTTCCGCGCCCGTATGGCGACGAAAGCCGGGCGGCTTATTTTGAAGCGGCGCCGCGCGAAAGGCCGCGCCAAGCTCACGCCCTGATTGTTGGCCCTGTCGCCAGCGATAACCGCCTTTCCCTTGGCTGGCAGCTCTTCGTACCGGCTTCAAAAAGAAAATCGTTTGCTCGATGCCGCGGCCTTTACGCGCGTGTTCAAAAAAGCAACGCGCAGCCGGGACAAATGGTTTACGGTGCTTTACCGGGAGAATGAGAAGGATATCGCCCGGCTGGGTTTGGCCATCTCGAAAAAACACTGTCGGCAAGCAACAGCAAGAAACAGAATCAAGCGCGTTGTCAGGGAGTCGTTCCGACAACATCAGGAAGAGCTGGCAGGGCTCGACATTGTCGTCATTAACGAGCCGGCCGCCCGATCCGCTGGCAACCAGCAACTGTTCGACAGCATGCTGGGGCACTGGCGAAAATGTCGCTCGGCCCGGGCTGACAACAGCGCGCAGGAAAAATAAGCATGGATAACCAACGACTGCTGGTATGGGCCCTTTTTGGCATGATGGCCTGGCTAACGTATCAGGCCTGGATGCAGGACTACGGACAGAAGCCCGTTGCCGCGCCTGCGGCAACGGAGGCTCCCGCCACCGAAGCAGGGACGGACGTTGCCTTGCCCGACCTTGATGCCCCCGCAATCGATGCCCCCGACGTCATGCCGTCTGTCGATGCCATTGGCGACGAGGTGGTCGGTCAGCCGCAGTCCTCGCCGGCGATTCGTGTCGAAACGGACGTCTTCCGGGTCGACATCAACACGCAGGGTGGCACCCTGCAACATGCCGAGCTACTGCATTACCCGGTCGCAAAGGACCGGCCCGACGAGCTTGTCGATCTGCTGAGCACCGACGTCGGCCAGCTCGGCCTGATTCAGACCGGCTTGCGGTCGGTGGGTGACGGCCCGGAAGCCAACCATCGGGCGGGCTTTTCCAGTTCGAGACAGAGCTACGAACTGAATGGCGCGGATGAGTTGCTGGTGCCGCTCAGCTGGACCGACGGCGCCGGGATAACAGTCGAAAAACGCTATCGCTTCAAACGCGGCAGCTACAAGATTGTCATCGAACAGGAGGTGACGAATCGCAGCGACCAGGCTTGGCGTGGCGCGGAATACGCGCAATTGCAGAGGCGCTTGTTCGAGCAGCAGCGGTCCATGTTTGACGTCGATTCGTATTCCTTTGACGGGCCAATCGTTTACGACGGCGACAAGTCGGCGAAGCTCAACCGGGACGATCTCGAGGACGACGGTCCGTATGCCTTCGCGGCAGATCAGGGATGGTTCGGCGCGATACAGCATCACTTCGTCAGCGCCGTGATACCTGAGCCAGGCACGAGCCAGCGTTATAACGTATCCATACGCGGCGATGTGATGACGGCCAGCGGCATTGGTTCGGCTGCTACCGTCCAGTCCGGCGAGGCGAATACATTTACCACCACCGTCTTTGTGGGACCGAAACTGCAAAGCCAGCTCGAGGACATCGATCCCAGCCTGAAGCTGACCGTTGACTATGGGTGGTTGACGATACTCTCACAGCCGCTTTTCTGGCTGCTGAGCAAGGCATTCGGCATCTTCGGCAACTGGGGTGTCGCAATAATATCGGTGACTGTGCTGATCAAGCTGCTGTTCTACAAGCTGACCGAATCGAGCGGCCGATCGATGGCGAAAATGCGCAACCTGCAACCGCGGCTCAAAGCCTTGCAAGAACGCTATAAAGACGATCGCCAGCAGCTTAGCCAGGCCATGATGGAGTTGTACAAGAGGGAAAAGGTCAATCCGGCCGCCGGCTGCCTGCCGATCCTGATCCAAATGCCGTTTTTTCTGGCGTTCTACTGGGTGTTGCTCGAAAGCGTCGAGATGCGCCAGGCACCATTTGCACTTTGGATAAGTGACCTGTCCTCGCGAGACCCGTTCTTCATCTTGCCCCTGATCATGGGCGCGGCGATGTTCTTCCAGCAGAAGCTCAACCCGCAGGTCGGCGATCCGGTGCAGGTCAAGGTGATGCAGATCATGCCGATTATCTTCACGGTGTTCTTTGCGTTTTTCCCGTCTGGCCTCGTGCTTTACTGGGTGACGAACACGCTATTGTCGATCGCTCAGCAATGGAAGATCAACAAGGTTGTGGAGGCCGAGGCGAAACAAAAGAAGGGCGGCAAGAAATCAAAGTCGGACTAAGCGAGGCCACCGCCATCAGGACAGTGTTGTACGCACCTTGATTTCACCGTGCAGCGTCTTGTGGACGGGACAGCGATCCGCAATTTCGAGCAGCCGCGCAATCTCTTTTTCAGTAAGTTCGCCATCGAATGAAAGCTCGCGGCGGAACTCGTCGATTTTTCCGGTGGTGCTTTCACAGTCAGAACAATCTTCGGCGTGAACCTTGTCGTGGGATACACGCACGGTCGTTGACCGAAGCCGGAGCTTTTTCAGGCTCGCGTACATTTTCAAGGTCATGCTTGTGCAGGTTGCCAGGGCCGCCGCCAGCAGATCGTACGGAGACGGGCCCAGATCACCACCGCCAACCGACGCCGGCTCATCGGCGACAAGATGATGCCTGCCGACACGGAAGTCGGTTCGAAAGCTGTCCGTAAGGGTGCGCGCGACGACCTCGCCACCGTTCACCGCAAGCTCCACCGCATTGTCCGGCTCGGGCAAATACCGCGAAGCCCACGCCGCAAGGACGCGGCCGACGTACAGCGAATCCTCGCTGCGGGACAACAGGTGGTCGGCCTTGTCGAGGCTTACAAAGCTCTTCGGGTGCTTGGCGGCTGCGAACAGCGTTCCGGCGTTGTCCACTTCGACGATGTCGTCGAGTGGCGCGTGCATGATCAACAGGGCCTTGCGAAGAGCCCCGATGGTCTTCGGCAAATCGTGCGCGCCCAGGTCGTCGAGGAACTGCTGCCCGAGTGTAAATGGCCGGCCGCCGAGCGACACGGTCGCGAAGCCACTTCTTTCAAGCTCGTCCCGTGCGCCGGCAAACAGCCGCGCCACATGCGTCGGTTCCGCGGGTGAGCCGATCGTCGCCACGGCAACCGCCGCAGGAATGCTTGCCGCCGCCTGCAGCACGGCGGTGCCGCCGAGCGAGTGGCCAAGCAGAATCGCAGGCGCCGCGTAATGCGTGTCCAGAAATGCCACGGCGGCAAGCAGATCACTGATATTGCTCGAAAACGTGGTGTCCGCGAATTCGCCCTCACTTTGTCCGAGCCCGGTGAAGTCGAAACGCAGCACCGCGATGCCAGCGCCGTTCAACGCGCGACTGATATTAGTTGCAGCCTTGAGGTTCTTGGAGCAGGTGAAACAGTGAGCAAACAAGGCATAGGCTTGCACCGTGGTCGCCGGGAGATCGAGAATGCCCGACAACGTCTGCCCGTCAACATTTTCGAACTCGACCTTGAGATTCTGCATAACATGTATTCCTGTGGTCTTATTGGCACATGAAAGACACGACTGACACGATCGTTGCGCCGGCTACGCCGCCCGGTATAGGAGGGGTCGGCGTCGTTCGCATATCGGGTGACGCTGCCGAGGCGATTGCACGACGGATGCTCGGCAGTTTACCTGAACCGCGAACGGCGACGTATCGAACGTTTCGCGGCGCCGGCGGCGAACAGCTTGATGCCGGCCTTGCGTTGTACTTTCCGGCGCCAGCCTCCTTCACCGGAGACTCGGTGCTCGAGCTGCATGGACACGGCGGGCCGGTCGTTATGTCGTTGCTCGTCGATGCGGCCGTCGCGCTCGGCGCCAGACTGGCCGAGCCCGGCGAATTTACGAAGCGCGCTTTCCTGAATGACAAACTCGACCTGGCGCAGGCAGAAGCTGTTGCGGACCTGATCGGCAGCGGCACGGCACAAGCGGCACGCGCCGCGCTGCGATCATTATCGGGCGCCTTCTCCAGGTCGGTCGATGCGCTTGCCGAGCAACTCGTACGCTTGCGCATGCATGTCGAGGCAGCGATCGACTTTCCGGAAGAGGAGATCGACTTTCTCTCGGATGACGCGCTGCATGAACGACTCAGGCAATGTGCGGACGCGTTTGATGAGTTAACGAAGCAGGCGAGGATCGGGCGCGTACTACGCGATGGTTTCCGCGTCGTCATCGTCGGCAAACCAAATGCGGGCAAGTCGAGTTTGCTGAATCTGCTCAGCGGTGAAGAAACAGCGATTGTCACCGAGGTGGCCGGCACGACACGAGACGTCCTGCGAGAGCAGATCAACATCGACGGTCTGGCCGTCGAGCTCGTCGATACCGCAGGGCTGCGAGACAACCCCGATCGCATCGAAGCGGAAGGCATACGACGCGCACGTGAGGCGCTGACAACAGCAGATGCCGTGCTCTGGATCCAGGACGCAACACAGCCGCGAGAAACCGACATCGGTGAGCCGGTTCCCGCAGGCGCGCAGATCACCGTGGTGCGCAACAAGATCGATCTGACCGACGAAAGAGCGGGCGTTGCCGCTGCCGACGAGGCCTGCATCAAGCTGTCGGCCAAGAGCGGGGCAGGAATCAGCGCCCTGCAGGAACGGCTTCGCCAGCTGGCCGGCTACAAGAACCTTGGCGAGGGCGCCTTTACGGCGCGCAAGCGCCATATCGACGCCCTGAATCGCGCGGCCGGGCATTTCAGCGCGGGGCAGAAAGCCCTTGCCGAAAGCCGCGCCGGGGAACTGCTGGCCGAAGAACTGCGCCTGGCGCAGGAGGCGCTCGGCGAAATAACGGGCGCGGTGTCATCAGACGACCTGCTTGGCCGGATCTTCGCGGATTTTTGTATCGGCAAGTAGGCCCGTCGAGAGTGTGGCGAGCCGCGCGCTCTAAGGAGCCTCCGGCCGAAAGCGGGGCTCGGTGATCGCCATCTCGGTGACGGGGCCGTAGCGGGCGACGTCCTCGCGGATCAGCTCGGCATCCCCCAGGATCACGAAGACGAGGTCATCCGGCGAGGGATAAACCGCGTTGATGACGGAGCGAATGGTTTCGCTGTCCGCCATCGCCACCGCATTTCCGTAGTCATTGATGAACGACTCGTCGAGTCCGAGCGCGTCGAGTTCGGCAAACTGGCCCGCGAGCTGTGAAGCCGTTTCGAGTTCGGGCGGGAACTGCCCGAGAATGTAGTTCTTGCCGGAGGCAATCGTCTCTTCGTCGAAGCCTTGTTCGCGCATTCGCATAAGCAGCGCCAGCGCCAGATCGATCGCAGCGACGGTCGATTCTGTTTTTGTGTAGGAAACCATTGCGACATAGCCAGGCATCGAGGGGCGCAGCAACACCGAGCGCGCACCATAAGTCAGCCCCGCCCTGGTGCGCAGCTCGTCCATCAGTAACGAGGTAATGCGGCCGCCAAACAGGGTGTTTGCGATATCGAGTTCAGCGCGCTGCGCATAGGCGATGTCGACTCCGACATTGCCTATCCAGAAATACGTCTGCGTTGCACCGGGCTTGTCCACGAGCAGGACGCGCCGGCCTTCGATCGGAAGCGGCGGCTCAATCTCCGGCAAAGGCGCGGCGGCCGGCTCCCAGTCGGCAAACGCAGCCGTCAGCTTTTCGGTCATCGAGGCCGTATCGAAATCCCCGGCGACAGCGATGATCAGCCGATCCGAGCCGACGTGATCGGCAAAATACCCGCGCAGATCGCGATGCGTGATTTTCGCCAACGACGCTTCGTCACCGTCAATGGCCGTACCGTACGGGTGCTCATCGAACAGGAATGCCGTGCCGTAAAGCGGGTTCAAGCGCCGGAGGTCGCCGTCCTTCGCGGCCCGAATCAGGTTGATCTGTCGATCGCGGAGTTTGTCCATTTCGGCCGCATCGAGGGTCGGCGACCGCAACATGTCGGCGAGCAACTCGATCATCAGGTCCGCGTCACGCGCCAGGAACTCGGCGGAGATCGTTATGGACTCGAGGTCGGCACGCGCTGACAGGGAACCACCAACGGCATCTATGCTTTCGGCGAATTCGGCGGCGCTGCGATCGCCGGCGCCCTTTTCGAGCAAGCCCGCGAGCAGGCTCGCCAGACCGGCGCGGTCGTCCGGGTCGGTGACGGCGCCACCGCGAATGATGGCCTTGAGGCCAATAAGCGGAACGTCGTGTTTTTCGTGCACGATCAAAATGACGCCGTTGTCGAGCTGTACGCGGTGCGCGTCCGGCAGGGTCACGCCTTGTGCGGACACTGCACCAGTGTACAGGATGGCCCACAGCAGAAAGACCAGCGGTCGCAAGCGGATCACTGTGTGCTCTCCTCGGGGGGCGCGCGCAGGACGCCAACCGTCATGTTATTTGCATGGAATACCCTGGCAGCGACGTCGCGCAGCTGTTCGGCCGTGACAGCCTCCAGGTTTGCGGGCAGGTCAAACAGCATCTCGTAGTTACCGTAGAAAACCTCAAAGCGACCGAGCGCGGCCGCTTTGCCGTCGATCGTCGCAAGCTCACGCCAGAATTGCGCGAGGATAATGTTCCGCGCTTTCGCCAGCTCGGCCTCCGTGACGCCCTCGGTGCCGACGCGCAGCAGCTCCTCGAGCACGCGCGCTTCCGCCACGACCGGGTCGGCGCCCGGCGGAAGCGTCAGGTAAAAATACGCCAGCCCCGGATCGAATCCCTCCGACTGGTAAGCACCGATGGACAGCGCCAGGCCCTCGTCCTCAACCAGCAGGCGATGCAGGCGCGACGATTCTCCTTCAGTGAGAATGTTGAGCAACAGGCTCATCGGCAGTGTTTCCGGGTCAGTCGCGCTGGCCGCATGAAAAGCCATGTGCAACAACGGCGTCTGTGCTGCCGCTTCGACGAGAACGCGACGCACGCCGAGTTGCTCGGGCTCGATCGTGCGTACCGGCGGCGGCGGCTCCTGTGCCGGCGTCGAGGCGAAAAACTTGTCGGCAAGCTTGAAGATTTCCTTTGACGTGACGTCTCCGCTAACGATCACGGTGCGATTATTCGGCGCGTAGTAGGTGCGGTAATAATTGATCAGGTCGTTCTCGGTCCATGCTTCGATATCGGATGGCCAGCCGATCACCGGGAACTGATACGGGTGTGCGACAAAAGCGGTTGCCTGCACCTGTTCGGCGAGCTTCCAGAAGTTGTTGTTGTCGATACTCGAGCGACGCTCCGAATACACAACCTCGCGCTCGCTGTTGACCACCTCGGCCACGGTTGTGAGGTTCTGCAGGCGATCACCCTCGAGGTCGAAAATAGTCTCGAGCGCGGAGCGCGGGAACCAGTCCTGATAAACGGTGACATCCTCCGAGGTGTAGGCGTTGTTTGCGCCGCCCGCGGCCTCCATTGTGCGGTCAAATTCGCCGGGTTCGCGGTTCGACGTGCCAAGAAACATCATATGCTCGAAGAAATGGGACAGCCCGGTAATACCCGGGTATTCATTGCGGCCGCCGGCACGGACAAAGTTATACAACACCACGTTCGGAATATCGTGATCCGGCCAGACGATGACCTTGAGGCCGTTATCGAGCGTCAGCGAGCGTATTTCAGGCGGTGACTTCTCGGACACGGGCGCAGCGCCTTCCGGAACACCCGGTACCAGAAACTCGAAGGTCGGCAGTAAGCGCTGGCCAAAAACCGCGAGAACGCCGAGCACGAGAAACACGGCAACGGCCGCATTGAGCTTCTGCCCGGTTTTGTAGACGATGGACTGTGTCTGATCGACATCGGCGGCTTTCTTGAGCCCGGCCGGCGTTATTTCATAGGTCCAGGCAAATAACAACGCGACCGGAAAACCGACCGCCAGAATGAAATAGACGAAGGTGTTGGTCCAGGCCGGTACAGTCACGGCCGGCTGAATAGCGTCGACGAACCAAATGATCAGCCAGCCTGCTACGGCGTATAGCAGTGCGACCTTGAAAACGTTTCGACGGCGAAGTTCTGCGAACAGGGCCATATTTGCATCCTAACCCAGCAGCCCCTCCCGCCGATACAGGCGGGCACAGATCCATGTCAGCATGGCCCCTATTGCCAGCGTGCTCAGGACCGAAATTGCGGCGTGCAGCAGGTTGACCGGCTCATTCTTGATCATGTCCACGAGCAGCAGGTGCTGGCTCAGGCTGGGTACGAACATGAATTCCAGCCGGGGCCGCAGGGTCAGAATGCTGACAATCAAAATTGGCAGTGTCGGCGCAATCAGCACGACGCTCAACCAGGTTTGCGCTTCCTTGTAGCTCTTGGTGAAAGATGCGACGAGCGTCATGAGTGAGGCGCCGAGCAGCATAAAAGGCAAGAGCAAAAGAAACGCCGCGAAGACGGTGCGGGCGCCGAAGTTCGGCGTCATGCCGAGCTGTTCGAGCGGCATGAACTTCAGCGCGACATAGAACGAACCAAGACTGAGCAGCAGCGACATGGCCATGAACAGGCAGGTTGCCGCTATCTTGCCCAGCATCAACTGATTTCGAGTGACGGGCAGAGAAAGAATCGGTTCCAGCGAGCCGCGCTCACGTTCGCCCGCGGTCGTGTCGATTGCGAGGTACATGCCACCCATCAACAGCGCGAAGATAAAAAAGTAACTCATCATGCCGAGCAACATTGCAGAGCGTCCGCTGGGCGTCGAGACATCGACATCGTCGACGTTGATGGGCCGCAAGACCATCGGGCTGACGCCGCGTGCGACAAGCCGCATTGCGGCAAGCTCCTGGCTGTAGGAGTGCAGCGCGGTACGCACCCGGCGAGCATCACGCTCGGCCTGAGTATTCGCACGATCGGATATCAGGTCGACCTGCGCCGGAATCGAGCCGGCAAGTTGCTCGCCGAAGGACTCGGGCACGAAAACGACCACGTCGTGTGCGCCGGTCTTGACCGCCTCGACCGCAGCGGCGCGATCCATCGGTCCGGCAACAACGTCAATGTTATGGCTGCGCAGATAGCGCATCAGATTCGGTGCATGTTCCTGGCCGATAACGGGGACCTCGAGGTTGCGCTCGATGTCGTCGAGAGAGCGCTCGATCGACAGGTTGATGACAAACGCGAACAACAGCGGGCCGAATAAAGGACCCATGATCAGAGCGGAGGCGAGGGTGCGACGATCGCGAAAGTTGTCGACGACCTCTTTAACAAAAACCGTAATCAGGGTGCGCATTACTCGGGACCCACCATCTCGATGGCGCGCACGAATGCATCTTCGAGATCGTCACGGCCTGTACGTTGGCGTATGCCGTCGGCGGAGTCATCAATCGCCACTTTGCCGTTCGCAATGATGACGATGTCGTCACACAATGCAGCGACTTCCTGCATGACATGGCTGGAAAACAACACGCAGCGACCGGCGTCCTTGAGTTTGAGTATCAAATCGCGCAATGAACGCGTCGCCATCACGTCAAGGCCGTTGCTGGGCTCGTCAAGAATGATGTTTTGCGGGTTATGTACAAGCGCGCGCGCGAGCGCGACCTTGGTTCGCTGCCCGTGCGAGAAGCCCTTGCTGCGGCGCTCGGCAAAGTCGCCGATCTCGAGCAGATCGACGATGCTCTCAACGCGCTCCTGCAGCGTGTGATCGTCGAGTCCGCAGAGCTTCGCGTAGTAGGCAATGTTTTCTCTCGCGGTCAGGTGCGGGTACAGGCCGGCACCGTGTGGCAGTGCGCCGATGCGCTGTCTGGCCTGCAGGCTTGCGGTGACGACATCGGCGCCATCGATGCTGGCACTGCCCTGGTCGGGTTTGAGTACCGTGTACAGGATGCGCAAGGTGGTCGACTTGCCGGCGCCGTTGGGTCCCAGCAGGCCGGTGATCTTGCCGTCGGGCGCGTCGAAGCTGACACCCTGCACCGCACGAATCTTGCCGAAGGACTTGTAAATGTCGTTAACGCGAATCACGGCATCGGCCCGGAGAAATCAAGGAAGAACGGCATGACAAAGGCGTCTTGCATGCACTCGGTATCAAGCGCGCCGGGGTCGGCGCTTGCCACGAATTCGGCGATCAGCTTTGGCATGCAGCCGGCGGCAATCTGGCCGTGACCCTGGCGCTCGTTGATGATATGGCGGGCGTTGCCGAGATCCACGGCGGCGAGTTCGGCGTAACGCGGCGGTGTAATAGGGTCGGCATCGCCCGATAGCAACAGCACCGGCAGGTTGGTCGCCAGCGGCTCGCGAAAGCCGTCGTCGATCACGCCGCGCGGCCAGATCGCGCAAATCGACTCCAGCGCCTGAAGCTGCAAGGCGCCTATATAGCTGGCCTCCAGCGCAGCATAGTCGATCGTGTCGCGATCGACATACGGCAGGTCTTCGGTGCAGACAACGGCATTGTGCATGCCAAGCGAAAGCGCGTCGGCGAGGCTGCTGACGGTCAGCTTGAACTGCGCAGCCAGTGGCAGGAAGTTGCCATCTGCGGCCTCGTGTATCAGCAGCGGCATGATCGCCATGGATTGTGGCTGATAAGCGAGCAAGCGAATGGCAGCGGCAAGCTCGTCACGGCCAAAGTCCAGCACCTCGGGCCGGCCCGTGAGCGGATCGGCCAGCGTCACGGCGACAGCGCCCTCAGCGACCCGCGCTCGTATCGACTCGAAATCGAGGTCGACCTCCGGAAAGCGTTCGTTGCAATCGGTGTCTGCCGCACAACGGGCGAGAATGCTGTCGAGCGCACGCTGCGCTTCTGTCGCGATTTCAGGGCCGAGCGGTATTTGCGGCGGCACGACACCATCGAGAATGATCGTTCGTGTCGTGTCCGGGTAGCGACGCGCGTAGTGTTGCGCAACTCTTGTGCCGTAGGACGTGCCGAGCAGGTTCAGCGCTGGATAGCCGAGAGCCTGACGCAAGGCCTCAAGATCGGTAACAGCGACGCTGGTCGTGAAAAATTGCGGGTCGTGCGGTAGCTGCTCGAGGCACGTTGTTGTGAATTCTCGCGTTTGCTCGTCGCTGTATTGCCCCTCGACGATGTCGTCGTCGAACGGGCAATCCATGCGAGCAGATTCGCCCGTTCCGCGTTGATCCAGCAGCAGGATGTCGCGTTCGCGGCGCACGGCCTCGAACGCCGAATAGTATCCTGAGTAGAACTGAATCGCGCTGCCGCCAGGCCCACCCGCAAGCGGCACGAACGGATCGCGTTCCGGCTCGAGGTCCAGCGCGGGTACAACGGCCACGCGAAGCTCGATCTGCCCGGCGCCAGGATCGGCGGGGTTGAGGGGGCGCGCGAAACTGCCGCAGCGTGCCGCGATGCCCGGATACCCCGGCCCGGCGCTGATGCGGCAATCACTCAGCTCGAGAGCCGGTGCAACGCTTGATGCCGTGGTTGCGGCCAGCAGCAACACCGATAAGACTGTGATACGAGTCATAAATAATCGCAGAATCCCTGGGCGCAGCAATCTTGGCCACATGGCCGGCACAAGTAAAGCCGGGAAAGTAAGCCCGAATCAGCAGAAGCGGCGGCTGCGTTGTGGCGGCGCCAGAGCTAAGCGACTAAAATGCGCCGCCCCTGTTGCGCATTATTGGACCAATGTCCGAAGCATACGATGTCATCGTAATTGGCGGCGGCCACGCCGGTACGGAAGCCTCTCTGGCTGCCGCGCGTGCGGGTGCGCGCACACTGCTGCTTACTCAGAACCTCGCGACGCTCGGGCAAATGAGCTGCAACCCGGCAATCGGCGGTATCGGCAAGGGCCACCTGGCCAGGGAAATCGATGCGCTGGGCGGAGCCATGGCTGTCGCCATCGACACGGCGGGCATTCAGTTTCGAACGCTGAATGCGAGCAAGGGGCCTGCTGTAAGGGCGACCCGTGCGCAGGCCGACCGCGAACTTTACAAAAAGGCTATCCGCAGGCTGCTCGAGCAGCAAAACATGTTGACGATCGTGCAGGGCTCCGTCGAGGATCTTTTGGTCGAGCGTGAACGGGTTGCCGGTGTGGTGACCGGAGAGGGCGCCGAAATCCGGGCGGCTACGGTTGTGCTGACGGTGGGCACCTTTCTCGGCGGGCGAATCCTCATCGGGCACACTGAAGAAGCGGGCGGCCGTGTTGGCGATCCACCCTCGATCAAGCTGGCCGACAGGCTGCGCGAAATGCCGCTGCGGGTGGCGCGGCTGAAAACCGGTACGCCGCCAAGGCTCGACGGCACGACGCTCGATTTTGCGTCGATGCTCGAGCAGCCCGGTGATGAGCCAACGCCAGTGTTCTCTTTTGTTGGGCGACGCAGCGAGCACCCACGGCAGATTTCCTGCTACATCACGAAGACGACGGAACAGACACACGACATCATCCGCGGCTCACTCGATGAGTCGCCCATGTACAGCGGCGCCATCGAGGGCGTGGGGCCGCGCTATTGCCCGTCGGTTGAAGACAAGATTGTCCGTTTTGCCGACAGGACATCACACCAGATTTTCGTCGAGCCAGAGGGGCTGACGACCGACATCGTCTACCCTAACGGTATCTCGACGAGCCTCCCTGCCGAAGTGCAAGAGCGATTTGTGCGGACGATTCCGGGGTTTGAAAGGGCGCGCATAACGCAGCCGGGCTACGCGATCGAGTACGACTATTTCGATCCTCGCGACCTGCGGCCGACCCTCGAAACGAAGCCCATTGCAGGACTGTACTTTGCCGGGCAGATCAATGGCACGACAGGCTACGAAGAAGCCGGCGCGCAAGGCCTGCTCGCTGGCCTTAATGCAGCGCGCCAGGCACAACAGAAGGAGCAATGGTTTCCGCAGCGCCACGAGGCGTATCTGGGTGTGCTGGTTGATGACCTGATCACGCGTGGCGTGAGCGAGCCATATCGCATGTTCACGAGCAGGGCAGAGTATCGGCTCACCTTACGCGAGGACAACGCCGATCAGCGACTGACCCCGATTGGCCGAGAACTTGGCCTGATTGGCGATACGCGCTGGTCGGCGTTCAATGAAAAACAACAGCTCGTCGCAACAGAGCAGGAGCGGCTGAGCGGCATCATGCTGCGACCGGCGGTGCTGACCACAAACGACGAGATTCTGATCGGCAAGTCACTGCAACGCGAATGCACGGCCGCGGAGCTGTTGCGGCGCCCGGAACTCGATTATGCGGCGGTGTCCGCTTTGTCGGCCGTCGGTTACTTCGACGCGAGTACATTGGCGAGCGATGAGCAGCGCGAGCAGGTGGAGCTGCAGCTCGAGGTGCAGGCGAAATACGCGGGTTACATCGACCGGCAAGAGCGCGAAATCGCGAAGCATGCGAAGCAGGAGTCGCTGCGCCTGCCGGATGACATCGACTACGCCGCGGTCGATGGCCTGTCGAATGAAGCGCGGCAGCGATTGCAGCGAGTGCGCCCGGTAACGCTCGGGCAGGCTTCACGGCTCGAGGGCATGACGCCGTCGGCCGTATCGCTGCTCCTGATTCACCTCAAGAAGCGGCAGCTCAGGAAGTCCGCATGAAAAGCGTCCGCGCTGCCCTCGTTGCGATAGTCGTCGCCGGACTTTGCGGTGTTGTGCTTGTCTCATGCGGAGGGCCACAGGATGCAGGCAGTGCCCGGCCGGTACTGAATCGCGGAATATCCTCGGATCCGGAATCGCTGGATCCACACAAGATTCGCAGCGTGCAGGCCGGCGAAGTCCTGCGGGATATCGGCGAAGGTCTTGCGGGTTACACGCCGACCGGCGAACTCATACCGGCCGCGGCGGAGTCCTGGACGATGTCCGATGACGGGCTCACGTACACGTTTGCGATTCGTGCCGACGCGCGCTGGTCAAACGGCGACGCGGTAACCGCGGAGCACTTCGCATTCAGTCTGCGCCGGCTGGTCGATCCGGCAACGGCAGCATTTAACGCGCACCTGATTGCGGACGTCGTCAACGCCCGGGCGATTTCGTCGGGCGAAAAGCCGCCGACGGAGCTGGGGGTGCAGGCGGTCAACGATCAAATGCTGGTGATCAGGCTGGCGCAGCCGACGCCCTACTTCCTGAGCCTGCTGACGCACGCAAGCACCTTTCCGGTGCACCCCGGGCTGATTGCCGTGCACGGTGATGCGTTCAGTCGACCGGGCACGCTGTTGTCCAATGGCGCATACAAACTGGATAGCTGGGAGCCCGGCTCGGTGCTGCAGCTTAGCCGTAATGTGCATTACTGGAATAATGCGGCGACAGCCATCGATGCGGTAAACCATCACGTGATCACACAGGAGATGACCGAGCTCAGCCGCTATCGGGCAGGCGAGCTCCACATAACGGGCGCGATTCCACCGGACAGTTTCGAGCAGCTTCGACAGGAGCGGCCGGAGGAAATGCACATCGCACCATATCTCGGTGTCTATTACTTCGGCTTCAATCTGAGCAAGCCGCCGTTCAGGGATAGTCCGCGGCTGCGTGAGGCGCTGTCCATGGCGATCGATCGTGACGTACTCGTGGCAAAGATCACGGGTCGCGGAGAAGCGCCCGCATACAGCTGGGTGCCGCCCGGCGTTGCCAACTACGAGCCCAGGCGCCTCGCCTATGCGGACGAAAGCCAGGATGAACGCAATGGGCACGCGCGCCGGCTCATGGCCGAAGCGGGCTACGGTCCGGAAAACCCGTTGCAAATAGAGCTGCGTTACAACACCTCCGATACGCAGCAACGCATCGCACTGGCTGTACAAGCGATGTGGCGCGAGGCGCTCGGCGTCGAAACCACGCTGATCAATGAGGAGTTTCAGGTGCTGCTGGCGAACATGCGTGCTGCCGAAGTCACGCAGGTGTTTCGTTCGAGCTGGATCGGCGACTACAACGACGCACATACCTTTCTTAGCATCCTGCAAACCGGCAATCCCTCGAATACGCCGCTGTACGCGAGCGACGAATTCGACGAGCTGATGCAAAAAGCGAGCACTCAACTCGATGCGAAGGCACGCAGGTTGTACCTCGAGGAGGCCGAGCGCGTGTTGCTCACCGACCACCCGGTCATCCCGATCTATTTTTATGTCAGCAAGCACCTCGTCAGCCCCGAGGTCGTTGGCTGGGGAGACAATGTGCTGGATTATCATTACAGTCAGCACCTGAGTCTGGCATCGTCTGACGCCACACCTTAATCGGAACACAGCCTTGCTGCGATACGCCCTGCTGCGACTGCTGGGCGCAATTCCAACGCTACTGTTGGTTATTGTGCTTGCCTTTCTGATGGTGCATGCCGCACCGGGCGGGCCGTTTGACGCCGAACGGGCGCTGCCTGCCGAAATCGAAGCCAACATCGCTGCGGCGTATCACCTCGACGAGCCGCTCTATCAACAGTTTGTTCGCTACCTCAAGGGCTTGGTGCAAGGCGATCTCGGCCCGTCCTACCGCTACCGCGATCATACCGTCAGCGAGCTGATTGCTACGGCGTTTCCGCTGTCGCTGAAGCTTGGGGCGATGGCGATGTTGCTGGCGCTCATCGTTGGCGTTGCGGCGGGTTCGCTGGCGGCGTTGCGGCGCAACACCCTGTCGGATCGCGTGCTGATGATGCTCGCAATGACCGGAATATCGATACCGGTATTCGTCATTGCTCCGGTGCTGGTCCTGTTTCTCGCGGTCAGGCTGCAATGGCTGCCAGCCGGGTGGAGCGGCAACGAGGGCGCGGCGCGATTTCTGCTGCCCGTCATAGCATTGGCGCTACCGCAGATCGCGTACATCGCGCGTCTCACGCGCGCCAGCATGATCGATGTGCTAGCGAGTGATTTCGTGCGCACTGCCCGAGCCCAGGGACTGGGGACAGCAGCAATCGTTCGCTATCACGCCCTGAAGCCGGCGATGCTGCCGGTCCTGTCGTACCTGGGTCCCGCTATAGCCGCCATCCTCACCGGCTCCGTCGTGGTCGAGGAGATCTTCGGCATTCCCGGACTGGGCCAGTTCTTCGTGCGCGGCGCGCTGAACAGGGATTACACACTGGTGCTCGGCATCGTTATCTTTTATGCAACTCTCGTGGTGCTGTTGAATCTCGTCGTCGACATTCTTTATGGCGCGATCGACCCGCGGATCCGGCGCCGATGAGAACGCTCGCGGCTATCTGGCGACGCATGCGACGGAGCCGCGCTGTGATGGTCAGTGGCGGCATTCTCGCGGGCATCGTCGTTGTTGCGATCCTGGGGCCACTGATCAGTCCGCACGATTACCTGCAGACGAATTTCGATGCGCTGCTGCAGCGGCCAACTCTCAGCGGGGCACGCCTGTTTGGCACCGACGATCTGGGCCGCGACTTGTTTGTTCGAGCAATGCTCGGCGTGCAGGTCACAATCGTCGTTGCGATCGTCGCGAGTATCGTAAGCCTTGTCATTGGCGTGGCGTATGGCGCGATAGCAGGATACGTCGGTGGGCGCGTCGACGCCGTCATGATGCGTTTTGTCGATACGCTGTACGCATTGCCATTCATTTTCTTTGTCATTCTGCTGATGGTCGCCTTTGAGCGGAACTTCCTGTTGATCTTTGTTGCTATTGGCGCGATCAACTGGCTGGACATGGCGCGTATCGTGCGCGGACAAACGCTGTCGCTGCGTGAACGCGAGTTCGTCGAAGCCGCGCGGCTGACCGGCGTTTCAACGCTGCGCATCATCTTCCGCCACATCGCGCCGAACCTCCTTGGCGTCGTCATCGTCTACGTGACGCTGACGATCCCGCAGGCAATTCTGGTGGAGTCATTTCTGAGTTTTCTCGGGTTGGGGATTCAGGAGCCTCAGACATCGCTTGGCGGGCTTGTGGACGCAGGCGTCAATCAGATGGAGGGCGCATCGTGGATGCTGCTGATACCGGCGGGCCTGCTTGCGATCGTCCTGTTGTGCTTTAATTTTCTCGGCGACGCAATGCGTGATGTGTTCGACGCGAGGAACCCGCGATGAGCCTGTTGGAGCTCGACGGCCTGACGATACGCTACGGAGACACAGACGTCGTCAGGGATCTGAGCTTTGGCGTCGACAACGGCGAGTCGGTAGGCCTGGTCGGCGAATCGGGCTCCGGCAAAACACAGACCGCACTGGCTATTCTTGGCCTGTTGCCGGCGAACGCGACGGTCGCCGGCAGCATCAGGATTGATGGCACGGAGCTTCTTGGTGCCAGTGAAAAAGCGCTGAATTCCGTGCGTGCGCGCCACGTGGCGATGGTCTTCCAGGATCCGATGCAAGCGCTCAACCCGTTTACGCAAATCGGTCAGCAGGTGGGGCGCATATTGATTCAGCACAAGCTTGCGAGCGCCGCAGAGGCCCGCGCGCGTGTCATCAGGATGTTCGAGCGGGTTGGCTTGCCCGACCCCGCCCGCCAGTTCCACGCGTACCCACACCAGCTGTCCGGCGGTATGCGGCAACGAGCAATGATCGCCTCGGCACTGATCGCCGAACCGAAGTTGCTCATAGCGGACGAGCCGACCACGGCGCTCGATGTTACGGTGCAGGCACAGATTCTCGAACTGCTTGCCGATATACGCAGGGACACGGCGTTGCTGCTGATTACACATGACCTCGGCATCGTCGCAGGTCACTGCGAGCGCATGCTGATACTTGCGGATGGCAGACTCATCGAGCGGGGCGCGACCCGCGAGGTGTTTGCGCGGCCACAGCATGAACACACAGCTCGATTGCTCGCGGCCGCACCGCGGCTAGATCGTACGGACATCCCCACCGGGCCCCGTGGCGATACGGTGCTGGCGATCAGTGGTGCGGAAGTCATCTATGCCGACCGGGGTCAGGAGTCATTACAGGCGGTGAGGGGCGTCGACCTGACGGTGCGTTCGGGCGAGACCGTTGCAATCGTGGGCGAGTCGGGGTCAGGCAAGTCGAGCCTGGTGCGGGCGGCGCTAGGCCTGGTGCCCATGCACGCCGGTCGTGTCGTGTTTTGCGGCACGGCGCTGGCCGGTCGCGTGCAACACCGGAAGAAGGCTGTTCGCCGGGGATTGCAGCTCGTTTTTCAGGATCCGGCCGGGTCGCTCAATCCACAGATGCGTGTCGCAAGCATCGTTGCGGAACCGCTGGTGGTTCATGAGCCGGCTGTCGATGCCGAAACACGTCAGGAGCGCGTCATTGCGATGCTGGAAAAGGTGGGCCTTGGTACCGACTATGTGCATCGTTATCCGCACGAGCTGTCCGGCGGGCAGGCGCAGCGCGTCGCGATCGCGCGCGCGCTGATACTCAGACCGAAAGTGCTGGTATGCGATGAGGCGGTTGCGGCGCTTGATGGCACTGTGCGCGAACAAATACTGGCGTTGCTGCGAGAGGTGCAGGCCGAGGCGGCATTAGCGATCATATTCATCACACACGACCTGTCTGTCGTGCGGGCGATCAGTCATCGTGTGCTCGTCATGTACCTGGGTTCTTTGGTGGAGCTTGCAGACAATGCGGAGCTGTTTGCGAACGCGAGACATCCGTATACGCAAGCGCTGCTGCAGGCCGTGCCCGTGCCCGATCCCGAGCATGCCGGAGGCAAGGCGATATTGGCCGGAGAGGTGCCGTCGGCTTTGCGGCCACCGGATGGATGTGCATTTCATCCGCGTTGCCCGTTCGCACGCGATATTTGCAGCGCCGAACGACCGCCGCCAAGAAAGATCGACGGTGCGACCGTGGCGTGTCATTTCGCCGAAGACCTGAGCGGCGCGTAGGTCGATGCCTGCCGGCTGCGCCCCTACTGGAATCCCGGAATTGGCATCGGCGCGCCGTTGACGGTGAGCAGCCCGTTTTCAAAGGCTGCCTGCATCTCATAGACGTCACCGTTGCGCCGCAGAAAACCCATGCCGACAGCGCCATTGATTTGTGGGTCCATAGCGGTCGCGATATCCATCAGCGCTGCAGGTACTCGCAGATCAAACGAGGCATCGAGTGCAAGCAGCGCGGCCGGCCAACTGAACTCGTCGACATCGAAGCCGGTGGCGGAAACATCGATTCGGGTTTCGAGCTTGCCTTCTGGCAGAGCAATATCGAGGTGTTCAACCTGAAGCTCGAAGCCTTTTGCGAGCAGACGTTGCAGGTCGTCCTGCAAATAGAACATCGCCTCATCGGGGCTGCCGTAGGAGTCGATCTGCTCGAGCACGCGGGTGATGTTGCCGATGGCGGCGCCGTCCATGTCCTTGATGGTCGCGTCGATGAATATGCCTGCCGGACCGAGGTCGCCGAAAGGCACGTTGTTGAGCCGCATCTTTGTGCGGCCCGAGACGAGGTCGCCGTGCATCTCCGCCGCGGTGTCGAGGAGTATCGGACCTATCGTCTCGGTGCCTTGCGCGGTTGGCAGCGTTATCGACGCGATGCTCATGCTTATGTCGCCGACGCTGAAGCCGAATTTCGTTGGTTTTTGGCTGCCCTCGAGTTCGAGCGCGATGAGGCTGATATCGCTGTCGTATGTGACGACACTCAGCTCTTCGAATGCGCCGCGGAAGTCGACGCTGCTGTCCGAGGGGTTGGTTGTTACGAGAAGGTCAGAATCTCCCCAGTTTACGGTTGATCCGGCGCGACTGAATGAACCGGCCTGCAGCTTATAACTGGATGAGAGCTCGCCGGTCAGGCTGACCTCGCTGTAGATCGTGCCGGGCAAATCGACGCGCTCGCCATTGTCGAACTCGAGGCTGAGCGTTGACACCGCCCTGCCGAGTCCCGGCATCAGTGAGCCCTCGTCGCGAGTCATCGACGTAACAGGAACCAGTCCGTGATCAAGTCGCGTATCGATTATCAGCACCGGCAAGTCGGAGCCGGGGCCTTCGTCAGCGAGTGCCAGCAGCAAGTCTCGCAAGTCGCCATTGCGGACCTCAACCCTGTGCTGGCCTGCCGAGGAAAACCAGCCACGATCAAACCCCTGCGACTTTACGACGACGTCCTGGCTCTCGGCGGCGGCCCAGTCCAGGTTTTCGTCCATCGACTTTTCGGCAAGCCGACCGACGATTCCCGGTGAGACCAGGACTACGACGGCAAGCACGATCAGCAGGGCGACAAAGCCTTTCTTCACGGCAAATCCTCACGGCGCATGACTCGAGGGCGTGATGCTAGCATGCGATCCCCCTGGCTTCGGGCTAGAAATCACAGACTGTTGTCACTACCATAGCGGCCTCGAACGGCCTCGAACGGCCTCGATACCCGTGCCCAACCTCACAAAGCGTTGAAAAACATAGTGATTACCAACACAAGATGCGCCCTGATCGCTGCGATGATCTTCATCGGCAGCGCTTTCCTGCCCGCTTTTGCCGAAGGCGACGCCGCTCGCGGCGCAAAGCCTGGCTACACCTGTCTCGGTTGCCACGGAATCGAAGGCTATCGCAATGCCTACCCGTCCTACCGGGTACCGAAGCTTGGCGGACAAAAAGCCTCGTATCTTGTCGTTGCTCTGAGGGGCTATCGAGACGGCATGCGGGCGCATCCGACCATGGCAGGACAGGCATCGAGCCTGACGGACCAGCAAATCGAAGATCTGGCAGCGTATTTCGCCAGCCTGAATGCGGACCGGGTCGCCGCCGGCGGATCGAGGGCGCCCAGCAACGAGGCGACAACAACGTGCATCGCCTGCCACGGGCAAAATGGCATCAGCCTGTCACCGACCTGGCCGACGCTGGCCGGGCAACACGAAGATTACCTGGTGCATGCGCTGAATCAATATCGAGACGGCAAGCGCAAGGATCCGGTAATGTCACCAATTGTGGCGGCGCTGAGCGACGACGATATCGCCTTGCTGGCGAAATACTACGCACGCCTCGACGGCCTGCAAACAACGAAGGCCGAGTAAGCGCCGCCCCCAACTCAGGGAACACCGACCATGCCGGAGCGGCACGCGCAAACAACGAAGCTCAATGATGGCATCGTTGCTGTCGATACCGAATATGCCCGGCCGTTGCAGGATGCGAGCCATCTGCTCGTTGAGAGCGGACGCGCCGCGATAATCGACACGGGCGTAAACAGCAGCGTGCCGCTCCTGCTCGACGCGCTCATGCAACTGAATCTCGATCCGGCCGATGTCGACTTCGTGTTCCTGACGCACGTGCATCTCGATCATGCCGGCGGCGCAGGCTCGCTCATGCAGCAACTGCCGAATGCAAAGTGCGTCCTGCACCCCTACGGAGCGCCGCACATGATCGATCCGACCAAGCTTGTTGCGGGCGCCGAGGTGGTCTACGGTAAAGAGAAAACGCGACGTATCTACGGCAGGATCGAGCCGATTGACGAGCGACGAATCGTCATAAGCGGTGATGAGCAATGGTTCGACCTTAACGGTCGAGCGCTGCAGACCATCTATACAGAAGGTCATGCCCGGCATCACTACGTGCTCAACGACCCTGGCTCGCAAGGTGTTTTTACGGGCGACAGTTTTGGCGTGTCGTATCGCGAATTCGATACTGCGAACGGCGAAATCGTATTTCCGACAACGACGCCGGTGCAATTCGACCCACACGAAGCGCACAAAGCGGTCGACCGCATCATGGCCTGTGAGCCCGAGCATTGTTATCTGACCCACTACAGCCGTGTCCGTAATGTCGACCGGCTCGCGGCGCAGATGCACGAGGGAATCGAGGCTTATGTCGCGATCGCGCGCAAACACGAGCACGCCGTGAACAGAATCGAGTCGATACAAAAGAGCATTTTCGAGTATTACGAACAACAGCTTGCCGAACATGGTTTCAGCGGTGACGGTGACGCCATTCAAGCCGTACTCGGCATCGACATCGACCTTAATGCACAGGGCCTGGAAGTGTGGCTGGAGAGGGCAAAATGACGGACAAATTTCGCGCGTACAGGATCGACGAACAAGACGGGAACGTTGTCGCCGGGTTTCAGGAGCTGGCACTTGAGGACCTGACGCCGGGCAATGTCGTCATCAAGGTCAGTCACTCGACAATCAATTACAAGGATGCGCTGGCGGCGACAGGCAGCGGCCGAATATTGCGACGCTATCCCTTGAACGGCGGCATCGACCTCGCCGGCACGGTGGTCAGTTCGGAGGATGCCGAGCTTCAGGCCGGCGCAAGCGTGCTGGTGAACGGCTGTGGTCTCAGCGAGACCGTCGACGGCGGCTACTCCGAGTTCGCTCGCGTCGACAGTGCGAGCGTCGTGCCGATTCCACAGGGCATGACGGCCAATGAGGCCATGCAAATCGGTACGGCCGGTTATACTGCGGCGCTCGCGATTCACCGCATGGAACAGAACGGCCAGCTGCCGGAAAACGGTCCGGTGGTTGTCACCGGCGCCACCGGCGGTGTCGGGAGTATTGCGATCGACATGCTTGGCAGGCGCGGTTACGAGGTTGTAGCCGTAACCGGCAAGGGCGCAGAAGAGAGCTACCTCAGGAGCATCGGCGCACAGCGCGTGCTGTTGCGCGAGCAGATCGACCTGGGCAAGCGGCCAATGGAAAAAGCGGAGTGGGCAGGCGCGATCGACAACCTCGGCGGCGACTACCTGGCGTGGTTGACGCGCACGATGGCATACGGCGGCAATATTGCCAGCATCGGTCTGGCGGCCAGTCACGAACTCAACACGACTGTCCTGCCGTTCATCCTGCGCGCCGTCTGCCTGCTCGGCATCAATTCAGTCGAGACGCCACGCGACCTTCGACTTGCCGTCTGGTCCAGAATTGGCGGCGACCTGAAACCACAGCACCTCGATGTGATCGGTCGGCGCACGCTTCCATTCGATGAACTGCCCGGAGCATTTCAAGACTACATGGACGGCGCTGTGACGGGCCGCACGGTGGTCGAAATCGCCTGACGCCGGCCCAGGCGAAGAGACCCTCAGATCATACGATTTGGGAATGGCGCCTGCCGTGGTTTAGAATCGCTCCCCCATGCTGTTTTAATGCAGATTAAAATCTGCTCGGGAGCAAACAAGTAATGAGTTCAGGAGCACGTTTCCGGGCCGCGCTCGAGGCGGAGCGGCCGCTGCAAATCGTGGGCACGATCAACGCATTTACAGCGCTGCTGGCCGAAAAGGCCGGCTTCAGGGCGATATACCTGTCAGGCGCGGGCGTTGCCAATGCGTCCTTCGGCTTGCCGGATCTGGCAATGACGACCTTGAACGACGTCTGTGAAGACGTGCGCCGGATTGCATCGGTCAGCGACCTGCCGTTGCTCGTCGATGCCGATACTGGCTGGGGCAGCGCATTCATGATCGCGAGAACGATGCGTGAAATGACCTGGGCCGGCGCGGCCGGATGTCACCTCGAAGATCAGGTCGCAGCCAAACGCTGCGGACACCGTCCCGGCAAGGCGCTGGTCGAACCGCAGGAGATGTGCGACCGCATCAAGGCCGCCGTCGATGGCCGAATCGATGACCAGTTCGTGATCATGGCGCGCACGGATGCACATGCAGTCGAAGGGCAGCAGGCGGCTCTGGATCGCGCCGCGGCCTACGTCGAAGCCGGCGCCGATATGATTTTTGCCGAAGCGCTGACGACCCTGGACGAGTATCGGCAATTCACCGACGCCATTCACGTGCCAGTGCTGGCAAACCTGACGGAGTTCGGCAAGACGCCATTGTTTACGACGGACGAGCTGGCGAAGGTCGGCATTCGCATGACCTTGTATCCGCTAAGCGCTTTTCGTGCAATGTCGGCGGCTGCGCTGGATGTTTATACAACGTTGCGCCAGGACGGAACGCAGGTTGCGTCTCTGGACAAAATGCAAACGCGCATGGAGCTATACGACGTGCTTGGCTATCAGAAGTACGAGGACAAGCTCGACGAATTGTTTGCCGAAAAAGGGCTGGACACCGGCAAGGACTGAAGTCGGCGAACCAGCATACGATCTTTTTCCAAATTGCGCCCGAGCCTGCACAAAACGGAAATCCGGAGACACCATGTCCAACCTTGATATTCGCTCTGCGAAACGGCCTGACTGGGATCAGGAACTGGTTGATATCGCCGACTTTGTCTGCGACGCAGAAATAGACAGCCCGCTTGCTTTCGATACCGCACATTACTGCCTGATGGATACGCTCGCCTGCGGATTCCAGGCGCTTGACTATCCGGCCTGTACGAAACTTCTCGGGCCGGTTGTTCCCGGGGCTACGCTGGCCGGCGGTGCGCGTGTGCCGGGTACGTCATTCGAGCTCGAACCGGTCATGGCGGCCTTCAACATCGGGGCGATGAATCGCTGGCTCGACTTCAATGACACCTGGCTTGCCGCCGAATGGGGCCACCCATCGGATAATCTGGGCGGCATACTGGCTGTCGCGGATTATCTGAGTCGCCGGAATCGCGCGGCCGGCAAGAAGGCGCTGACGATGCACGACGTGCTCGAGGCTATGATTCGTGCGCACGAAATTCAGGGCGTGCTCGCGCTGGAGAACAGTTATAACCGCGTCGGTCTGGATCACGTACTTCTCGTGCGTGTCGCGTCTGCGGCAGTGGTCACACGCATGCTCGGTGGCAGCAAAGAGCAGGTCCTCAATGCGCTGTCGCACGCATGGATTGACGGCGGTGCGTTGCGAACATACCGGCACGCGCCGAACACCGGGTCACGTAAGAGCTGGGCAGCCGGAGACGCAACGAGTCGCGCAGTGCGTCTTGCATTGATTGCGATGACCGGCGAGATGGGCTACCCGTCGGCGCTGTCTGCCAGGACCTGGGGCTATTACGACGTGTTGTTCAAGGGCAAACCGTTCGGCTTTCAACGCGGCTACGGTAGTTATGTCATGGAGAACGTGTTGTTCAAGATCTCCTACCCGGCTGAGTTTCATTCGCAAACGGCCGTTGAGGCAGCGATGACCTTGCACGATGAGGTCAGGACTCGACTCGACGATATTGAGACGGTCGTTATCGAAACACAGGAGGCCGGCGTTCGTATCATCGACAAGACCGGGCCGCTCGATAACCCGGCAGATCGGGATCACTGCATTCAGTACATGACCGCGGTGCCATTGATATTCGGCCGGCTTACCGCAGCAGACTACGAAGACGATGTCGCCGGCGATCCACGCATCGATGTGCTGCGAGACAAGATGCAGGTTCGCGAGCACGAACGGTTCACCAGGGACTACTTCGATCCCGAGAAACGTTATATCGGCAACGCGCTGCAGGTGTTCTTCAAAGACGGCAGCAGTACAGATCGTATTGTGGTGGATTTTCCGATTGGCCATCGTGAGCGCCGCGAGGAAGGTATCCCCGTTCTGAAGCAGAAGTTCGTCGACAGCGTGTCGCCGAAACTCGCCGCAGGACAGTGGGAGGCGCTGAGCGCTCTTTGCGAGGATCGCGAAAAGCTGGGGATGACGGCCGTCGATGATTTCATGGCGTTGCTGGTCGTCTGAGTTACCTGGAGGGCCAGATCCCTTTTGCCAAATAGGGCTCTGACGCCTTAAGCTGTGCGGGCATGCTCGAAACCATCCAAGAAGCCCTCTCCGGGTTCGACCAAAACTACCCGGAGCAGACAGCGCAAAAATGCGCGATACTGCTCGATGAACTCGGCCGCTGGAATCGGCGCATGAATCTCACCGCGATTCGTAGCGCGGAGGAGATGGTCACGGTGCATATACTCGATAGCCTGTCGGCCCGGCCACTGTTGCGCGGCAAGCGTATTCTCGATGTGGGCACTGGCGCCGGTTTTCCCGGGCTGCCGCTCGCAATTGTGGAGCCGGACAGGTCTTTTGTGCTGCTCGACAGTAATAACAAGAAGATCCGCTTTGTTGAACACATCGCCGGATTACTTGGTCTGGGCAACGTAACCGCCGTAAATGCGCGCACAGAGGACTTTGCACCCGGCAAGCGCTTTGATACGGTGATCGCCCGGGCGGTTGCTGCGTTGCCACGGCTCGTTGAAATGGCCGGACATCACGTTGGAGAGGGCGGGTTGTTCGTGGCGCTCAAGGGGCGCTACCCGGCAGACGAATTAGAACAATTACCCGATACGTGGGGCAGTAACGTAACGGAACTCAAGGTGCCGGGGCTCGAGGCGGGTTCCCGGCATGCCGTGTTGATCGAGCATAAGTGACTTAATGATGCGCATCATTGCAGTAGCAAACCAGAAAGGCGGGGTCGGCAAGACGACGACCTGCGTCAATCTGGCGGCATCGCTTGCGGCAACGCAGCGCCGGGTCTTGCTGGTCGACATGGATCCGCAGGGCAATGCCACCATGGGTTGCGGCATCAACAAGATGGAGGTCGAGAACTCGGCCTGCGATGTGCTGCTCGGCGATGCGTCTGCGGCCGACACGATTATCTCACCGCCTGAAGGCGGTTTCGCTGTCTTGCCGGGAAACGAGGATCTGACGCTCGCCGAAGTGAAGCTGCTGCAGGAAATTGGTCGTGAGATGAAGCTCAAGAAGGCGCTTGCGCCCGTGGCCGGACTTTATGATTTTATTCTGATCGACTGCCCGCCATCGATCAATATGCTCACGGTCAATGCTCTGACCGCGGCCGACGGTGTGTTGATCCCGATGCAGTGTGAGTACTACGCGCTGGAGGGGTTGAGTGCGCTCCTGAACACGATCGAGCAGGTCAGGGACTCTGTTAATCCGACGCTGGAGGTGTTTGGCATATTGCGGACGATGTTCGATCCGCGGATAAATCTATCCAACGAAGTATCGTTGCAACTGATCAAGCATTTCGACAGACAGGTGTTTCGCACGGTTATTCCGCGCAATATTCGCCTGGCCGAGGCGCCCAGTTTCGGCCGTCCGGTGTTGCTGCACGATCGCTCGTCGCGCGGTGCGATTTCGTACCTTGCGCTAGCCGGCGAAATTTTGCGGCGGGAAGATGCCCGCAAAGGGCACCTCCGGGTTGTGTAGGAAAAAATGATGGCACCAAAAAGAAGACTGGGCCGAGGCCTCGATGCATTGCTCAGCAAACCCGTTGCTGAGACCGCTGCCGTTACGGCGGCAGCGGGCGCCGATGAACTGCGGCACATTCCGGTCGAGCTGCTGCAGCGCGGGCAGTATCAGCCTCGCGCCGATATTCGCCAGGACACACTTGAAGACCTCGCCAACTCGATACAGGCGCAGGGCGTCGTGCAACCCATCGTTGCGCGGCCCATCTCCGCTGGCTCGGGGACGCAACGCTATGAAATAGTCGCCGGAGAGAGGCGCTGGCGCGCGGCACAGATGGCCGGTCTCGATAAGATTCCGGCCGTCGTCAGGGAGATCCCTGACGAAGCCGCGATTGCGATGGCGCTAATCGAGAACATCCAGCGAGAAAATCTCAACCCGCTCGAAGAGTCGCGCGCCCTCGATCGACTCATACGGGAATTCAAACTCACGCACGCAGAGGCAGCCCAGGCGGTCGGGCGCTCGCGGGCGGCCGTGAGCAACTTGCTGCGCCTGCAGGAGTTGTCCGAAAAGGTCAAGGCGATGCTCGAGTCCCGCCAGCTCGAGATGGGCCACGCGCGTGCACTACTGGGTATCAGTAGCGCGGTGCAACAACATGACGCGGCAAGGCAGGTGGTAAAGAAAGGCCTGTCGGTACGAGAAACGGAGCGGCTGGTCAGGCGCATGCTGGACAGTGCCGTGGCGAAAAAGCCGGCAGCGCCGGCGACGTCGGGAAATGCGGATATTCGTCGCCTCGAGATGGAAGTGTCGGAGAAGCTCGGTGCCAGGGTTCGCGTCAGTCACACCACGAAAGGCTCGGGCAAGCTGGTGATCAGCTACAACAGCCTCGACGAACTCGACGGAATCCTCAAGCACATCAAATAAAAGAGCGCCGGGATGTTGTTCCTGAGGGCGCAGGAGGAACGGCGGCGCTTCGAGAATCGCTAAGCGACTTCGCCGACGCCGTGGCCGGGACCATAAACGCGGCGCATTATGTCAGGCATCACGGCTTCCGATATCAGAAAGCCCTGCATCTTGTCGCATTCGATGGTCTTCAGGAATTCGAACGTCGCGTCGTCTTCCACACCTTCGGCACAGACCGACATGCCGAGGTTGTGTGCCAGGCCGGTTACGGCGGCGAGTATCGTCCTTTTCACGGGGTCTTTTTGCGCGCGCTTCAGGGCAGAGGCGTGGATCTTGATTTCGTCGAACGGCAGTTGCTCGAATGTGCCGAGAGACGCGGCCGCCACTCGAAAATCATCAAGACACAGCCGAAAGCCCCTGTCCCGCAATGCGGCAAGGGCCCTCAAGTGTGGCGCCTCAGGGTCGGCCAGCTCCTGCTCTGCGATTTCGAACGTGAAGCGAGAGCACTCGAAGCCGAAGCTCGTGACGATGTCCTCATACTGTTCGGCCAGGGACGCGTCGCTGAGGAGGCTCGACGCCAGATTGATGCAGGAATTGAGTACCAGGCCCTGTTGTTCCCACTTCTGTAGCTGAGAGGCCGCCTCGCGCAGGACGAATTCACTGATAGAGCCCATCAGGTCGAACGCCTCGACCTCGGGCAAAAACTCGAGCGGGCCGACGAACCCGTGTTGCGGGTGCCGCCAGCGCACGAGCGCCTCGGCTTCGCGGGTCAGCCACTCGGCAGCGGAGCTACGCTCGACCTTGGGCTGGTACTGAACCAGGAACTCGCGATTGACGATAGCGTCCTCGATATCCTTGCGAGAGAGCCGCAACATCCGGCGCCGACAGCTGCGGGCCGCATCACTGAGCAGGTCGAAGTCGAATTCAGGGGCAATCCACCAGACATTCCTCAGGTCCGTAAGGCGCTCCAGGAGCTCGGCCTTGCTGCTGAGCCGAAGCGCCTCGCGATCGGCCGCGACAATAACGCCGAACTCGCCGGGTCCGGCCGCCGTCTCGATCGTGCCGAGCACATCTTCGACAATATCCGCCTCGCGGAGCAGGATGATACGTCGTGCATGGCCGCCCATGAGCTGGGTCAGTGTGTCGGCGCTGGCAAAATAGGCCGGCGTAAGGCTAAGTTCGCGTGTGACGTCATTGAGCGCTTGAGCCCGCTGCGGGGATTCGCTGGTGATGAATAGCATATGGCCTCCTGATTCGGCATTTATACCGGTGAAATCACGGACCATATGTGCGCTGAGTCGCAATGCCGAAAATTGCGGTAAACCCCGGAAAAACACAGCAAAACGGGACGGCAGAAAGAACGCAATTCCGGCCCGAATCTGTTGCCATGCCAGGGGCCGAACACTATAATGCGCGAGCTGTTTACAGGCCCGCCTGGAATTACCGATAAAATGTGCGCCACATGCCGCCGGCCCAGCCGTTGGACGTGGCGTTTTTAGTGCCGGAGACAAGTGAAAAATGCTCAGGGTGCTAGTGGGACAACTCGGGATTGGGGCGGCCCTGGCCGTTGTGCTTTGGGGGTTTTACGGACACGTCGCGGGCTACTCGGCGCTGCTTGGCAGCCTGACCTGCGTAATTCCGAACGCTTTTTTGGCATTGCGGCTCGTAGTACCACGCCGGGACGCCGGGGCTCGCGCCCTGATCCGGGCAGCATACATCGGTGAACTTGGAAAGCTGGCGTTGACCGTGCTGATGTTCAGCATCGTATTCGCCCTGGTGCGGCCGCTCGCGGCGGCACCATTGTTTGCAGGCTTCATCGCGGCGCAGCTCGTGACCCTCGCCGGTCTCGTGATGCGAGACGGTCAGGAACACAACGGACAAACGAGTAATCAAGATGGCGAGTGAAGGCGGACACGGCCCGCAGACCACCAGCGACTACATATCGCACCATTTGCAGAACCTCCAGGTCTGCAAGGACGCGAGCGGCGAGTGGGTGTGGAATCACTGTGCCGGCAATCCGCTGACGATCAACGTCGACTCGATGTTCTGGTCGGTGCTGCTGGGCCTGCTCTTTGTGACCCTGTTCCGCCGTGTCGCCAACAAGTCCTCAGCCGATAAGCCCAGCAGATTTCAGGCATTTGTTGAAATCATCGTTGAGTTCGTCGACAGCTCCGTTAAAGACACGTTTCATGGCAAGAGCCGTCTGATTGCGCCGTTGGCGATGACCATCTTCGTCTGGGTGTTCCTGATGAACCTGATGGACCTCGTGCCAGTTGACTGGATTCCAATGGCTGCCGGCGCCGCGGGCGTTCCCTATATGAAAGTCGTGCCGACGACCGACGTCAACGTCACATTCGGTATGTCGATTGCCGTGTTTTTCCTGATCATTTACTACACAATCAGCAACAAGGGCGTTCTCGGCTTCATCGGCGAGTTGACGCTGCACCCGATCGCGCCGCCGCTGAAGGGCCCTGGCATCATTGCGGCACCGTTCATCATTGCTTTTAACTTCATTCTCGAAAGCGTCGCGCTGCTCGCCAAGCCCGTATCGCTCAGCCTGCGACTTTTCGGCAATATGTTTGCCGGCGAACTGATATTCATCCTGATCGCGTTGATCGGCTGGTATCAGCTGCCGTTGCACTTTGGCTGGGCTGTATTCCACATACTGATTGTCACGTTGCAGGCCTTCATTTTCATGATGCTGACCATAGTCTATTTGAGCCTTGCGTCGGAATCACACTGATTTTATTGCGATTTATTTCAACAAGCTGGACTTGATCCTATCTAGGAGAAACTGATGGAAACTGTTATTGGCTTCACGGCGATCGCCGTCGCACTTCTGATCGGCCTCGGCGCCCTCGGCGTTGGTATCGGCATGGGTCTGTTGGGCGGCCGCTTCCTCGAAGGTGCTGCGCGGCAGCCCGAACTGGCGCCGATGTTGCAGACGAAGATGTTCATCGTCGTTGCACTGCTTGACGCCGTTGCGATGATCGGTGTGGGTATCGCGTTATTTTTCGCGTTCGCCAACCCGTTCATTGGTCAGTTGCAGAACGCAACTGGCGGCTAACACCCACGTACGCCTCGACGTGACGCCCGCCGGGGCGCGACAGAGAGGCTCAGGAGACTTCCGTGGATATTAATGCGACTTTAATCGGCCAGACGATCGCCATGATCGTGTTTGTCTGGTTCTGTATGAAGTACATCTGGCCGCCCTTGCTCAGCGCAATTGAAGAGCGACAGGAGAAGATTGCTGAAGGTCTTGCGGCTGCCGAACAAGGCGAGCTGCGACTTGAAGAAGCGAAGGCGCAGGCTGGTGAAATTGTCGATCACGCGCGCAAACAGGCAACCGGCATTCTCGACCAGGCGCATGCGCGTGCGAACGAGATAGTTGCCGAAGGCAAAGCCGATGGCGTGAAAGAGCGCGAACGTCAGCTTAGTGCCGCCAAAGCCGAGATCGAGCAGGAAGCCAATCGTGCGCGCGAGGAACTGCGCGGTCAGGTCTCTGCGATTGCGATTGCGAGCGCCGAGAAGATTCTGCGTCGCGAGATTGATGACAAGCAGCACGAGGACATCCTCGGCAAGCTGGCGCAAGAGCTCTAAGACAAGATGGCAGATCACCATACAGTTGCTCGCCCATACGCGCAGGCAGTGTTCGAACTCGCCAGAGAGGCCGGAGAGCTTGGGAGCTGGGCAGAAGCGCTTGATATTGCAGGCCAGCTTCTGGCCGACGGACAGGTTGCCGCCTATCTGAGCAACCCGGCGTTCAGCAATGCGCAGCGCCTGGAGTTCCTGACGGGTCTGTTTGCCAAGGCAGGTGCCGGCATTCTTGGCGGCCAGGACAAGAGGGGCAACAACTTCCTCAAGTTGTTGCTTGAATACGGCAGGACAGCGGTGCTGCCCGAGATTGCCGGACACTTCGACGCATTGAAAGCCGAGGTCGAGAACATTGTGGATGTAACCGTTACCTCGGCAAGTGCAATCAGCAAGGAACAGCAGGACGCGATTTCGAAGGCGCTTCGCAAGCGACTGGGGCGCGATGTCAGCATCGCGACGGCAATTGACGAAAATCTCATCGGCGGCGCGGTCATTAAGGCTGGCGATGTCGTAATTGATGGCTCATTGCGGGCAAGGCTTGAAGGCCTCGCAACCGCACTGACCAAGTAAAAAGGAAAACAACATGGCACTCAAAGCTTCTGAAATCAGCCGGCTGATTAAAGAACGCATCGAGAACTTCGAAGCATCCGCGGAAGCGCGTGATGTCGGTACGGTTATCGGCGTAACGGACGGCATCGTCCGCATTCATGGGCTGACCGACGCACGCTATGGCGAGATGCTCGAGTTTCCACAAGACACTTTCGGCCTGGCGTTGAACCTCGAGCAGGACTCGGTTGGTGCTGTGGTCCTCGGCGACTACAAGCACATTTCCGAAGGCGACACCGTCAAGACCACAGGTCGAATTCTTGAAGTGCCGGTGGGCAGGGCCCTGCTGGGTCGGGTCGTCGACTCGCTGGGCATGCCTATCGACGGCAAGGGCCCGATCGCGACGGATCAGACCTCACCGATCGAGAAGGTGGCGCCGGGCGTTATTCAGCGCCAGTCCGTCAGCCAGCCCGTGCAGACAGGTTTGAAGTCGATCGACTCGATGGTGCCCATTGGCCGCGGCCAGCGCGAACTGATTATCGGCGACCGGCAGACCGGCAAGACTGCCGTCGCTATCGACACGATCATCAACCAGCGTGGCACGGGTATTAAATGCATCTACGTCGCGATCGGGCAGAAGGCCTCGTCGATCGCCGGCGTTGTCAGAAAGCTCGAAGAAGAAGGCGCGATGGAGCACACGATTGTCGTTGCCGCCGCCGCAGCCGACAGCCCCGCGATGCAATACATCGCGCCGTACTCGGGCTGTTCGATGGGTGAGTACTTCCTCGATAATGGCGAAGACGCATTGATTATTTACGACGACCTGACCAAACAGGCCTGGGCCTATCGCCAGGTGTCGCTGTTGCTCAGACGCCCGCCGGGCCGCGAAGCGTATCCGGGCGACATCTTCTATTTACACTCACGTTTGCTCGAGCGTTCGTCGCGGGTCAATGCGGCGCATGTCGAGGAAGTGTCGGGCGGCAAAATCAAAGGCAAGACCGGCTCATTGACTGCATTGCCGATCATCGAAACGCAGGCCGGCGACGTGTCGGCGTTTGTACCGACCAACGTCATCTCGATCACGGATGGCCAGATCTTCCTGGAAACCGACCTGTTCAACGCCGGCATCCGACCGGCGATTAACGCAGGCTTGTCGGTATCTCGAGTGGGCGGTGCGGCGCAAACGAAGATTATCAAGAAGCTCGGCGGCGGCGTCCGGCTGGCGCTTGCACAGTATCGCGAGCTTGCGGCGTTCGCACAGTTTGCCTCAGATCTCGATGCCACAACACGCGCGCAGCTCGAGCGCGGCGAGCGAGTCACCGAGCTCATGAAGCAAAAGCAATACACACCGTTATCGGTTGCCGAGATGGCCTTGTCGCTATTTGCAGTCAATGAAGGCTACCTCGATGGTGTAGAAGTCACCAAGATTATTGACTACGAGACGGCACTGCACGACTTCGCGCATGCGAACTACGGCGAGCTGCTCGAATCGATCAACAAATCCGGCGATTACGATGACGATGTCGCGGCAGACCTCAAGAAAGTCTGCGACGGGTTTGCCGAGAAAGGCGCGTATTAGCCAGCCGCGTAAGCCCCAGAAAAATCATTCATTCAACCAGAATCAGCATCGAAATAACTTAAAAGGACTTCAGAGTTGCCGGGCGAAAAAGAAATTCGCAATAAGATCAGAAGCGTGAAGAACATGCAGAAGATCACCAGTGCGATGGAGAAGGTTGCTGCCAGCAAGATTCGCAAAGCGCAGAATCAGATGGAAGCGTCGAGACCGTATGCGCAGCGTATTCGTCGGGTGATCAGCCACCTTGCGAAGGCGAATGCCGAGGTCAATCACCCGTTCATGACACATCGGGAAGTCAGGCGGGTCGGCCTCATCGTCATTTCGACTGATCGCGGTCTTTGCGGCGGCTTGAACGTTAATCTGTTCAAAAGAGTCATCGGCGAAATCTCTGACTGGAGGGAAAAGGACGTTCACGTCGATCTCGTACTCGTTGGCGCGAAGGCTGTGCAGTTCTTCCGACGCCTCGGCGGTAACGTTGTCGGTACGGCAACTCACCTCGGCGACAGGCCGACAATCAACGACCTGATCGGCTCGATCAAGATAATGCTCGATGCTTACACCAACGGGAAAATCGATCGTCTGTACCTGCTGCACAACGAGTATGTAAGCGCCATGAGCCAGAAGCCGGAAGCAGTGACGTTGTTGCCGGTCAGTGAGATCGAGGAATCCGATGACGAGCTACAGGAGCGCTGGGATTATATTTACGAACCCGAAGCGGCCGACCTGCTTGATGCATTTCTGATGCGCTTTATCGAGTCGCAGGTATATCGCGGCGCGGTCGAGAATTTTGCCTGCGAAATGGCGGCCAAAATGGTGGCGATGAAGTCGGCGACCGACAACGCGGGCGAGATCATCGAAAAGCTACAGCTGCAATACAACAAGGCCCGACAAGCCGCCATCACGCAGGAAATTTCAGAAATTGTCGGCGGTGCAGCCGCCGTTTCTGGCTAACAGGATTTTAGAAACACTTATCAGCGACAAATTCGCTGAACTTGGATAAGGACTTACACATGAGCACCGGAAACACTGTGCAAATTATTGGCGCTGTCGTGGACGTTGAGTTTCCCGCAGACCAGATTCCGAAAATCTACGACGCATTGATTATCGATGACGTCGACATAACGCTCGAGGTGCAGCAGCAGCTGGGCGACGGTGTTGTCCGCGCGATCGCGATGGGTTCGTCGGAAGGTCTGAAGCGTGGTATGTCGGTGAGTAACACCGGCGGGCCGATTTCCGTTCCGGTAGGCGAGAAGACGCTCGGCCGCATAATGGACGTGCTTGGCAGGCCGATCGATAACGCCGGCGAGATTGGCGCCGAAAAGCTGATGCCAATTCACCGCGCGGCGCCGACCTACGAAGAGCAGGCGGCGACAACCGAGGTTCTCGAAACAGGCATCAAGGTCATTGACCTCATCATGCCGATCTCCAAAGGCGGCAAAGTCGGTCTGTTCGGGGGCGCCGGCGTCGGCAAGACAGTAACGCTGATGGAGTTGATTCGAAATATCGCGCACGAGCACTCTGGCTATTCGGTGTTTGCCGGTGTTGGTGAGCGTACTCGCGAGGGCAATGACTTCTACCATGAGATGACTGAATCGGGCGTTATCGACAAGGTATCGCTCGTGTACGGACAGATGAACGAGCCGCCAGGCAACCGTCTTCGTGTTGCACTGACGGGCCTGACGATGGCAGAGGCATTCCGCGACGAAGGTCGTGACGTGCTGATGTTCATCGATAACATCTACCGTTACACGCTGGCTGGAACCGAAGTGTCTGCACTGCTCGGCCGCATGCCGTCGGCCGTCGGTTACCAGCCGACTCTTGCTGAAGAAATGGGCATCCTGCAGGAACGTATCGCGTCGACCAAAACCGGCTCGATCACCTCGTTCCAGGCCGTGTACGTACCTGCCGACGACCTGACGGATCCGTCACCGGCTACGACGTTTGCCCACCTGGACGCAACGCTCGTACTGTCGCGCCAGATTGCGGAGCTCGGCATCTATCCGGCTGTGGACCCACTTGATTCCACCTCCCGAATTCTCGATCCAAACATCATTGGTCAGGAACATTACGATTGTGCGCGTGGAGTGCAGGCCGTGCTGCAGCGCTACAAGGAACTGCAGGACATCATCGCTATCCTCGGTATGGACGAGCTGTCCGAAGACGACAAACTCATCGTTACCCGCGCGCGCAAGGTTCAACGCTTCCTGTCGCAGCCGTTCTTCGTCGCCGAAGTGTTTACGAACTCGCCGGGCAAGTACGTATCTCTCGCTGAGACGATTCGCGGGTTCAATGGAATCGTTAATGGCGATTACGATCATATTCCGGAGCAGGCGTTCTACATGGTTGGCTCGATCGACGAAGTAGTCGAAAACGCCAAGAGCATGAAATAACGAATCGAGACGAACTGATGGCCACGATAAAAGTCGACATCGTATCAGCGGAAGGTGAAATCCATTCAGGCGAAGCGCTGATGGTTTTCGCTCCCGCAATAATGGGCGAAATCGGCATTGCGCCGCGGCATGCACCATTGCTGACGGCGTTGAAGCCAGGCGAAGTTCGTGTTCAGGATCCCGAAGGCGCCGAGCACTTCTTCTACGTCACCGGTGGCATGCTCGAAGTGCAGCCGGCGCTCGTGACGGTGCTTGCCGATACGGCGCTGCGAGGCGAGCAGCTCGACGAGGCGGCAGCGCTCGCTGCGCAGCAACAGGCAGAGCAGGCATTGCAGGGCGCCTCCGAAGAAACCGATATCGCGCGCGCGCAGCAGGAGCTTGCCGAAGCGCGTGCTCGCTACCAGGCAGCGCAGAAACTCAGGGGCAAGCGCAAATAGCGGGTGGGCTCAGAGCCCTTCTCGTCCCAGGGGCTCCGAGCCCATGCGTTTCAATAGTGGCAGCGTTCCCAGCCGGTTCCGCATTTCCACTGGATTCCCATCACTGTCGCGCAGTTCACGCGGCGGGTCTATCTTCTGCGTCAACGGCGTAACGATCAACATCGTGACCAGAGAAAAAGCAAGGCCGATAAAGTCAGCCGGCAATGTCGGCGAGAAGAAATTGGTCAACAGCCAGGCCAATATGCCCGCCGCCATCGCGGACAGCGCCCCCGCCCTGTTCGCTTTCTTCCACCAGACGCCGAGGATGAATGGAACGATGATTGCGGCCAGACCGAGGATATTGGCGTCAACCATCAGGTTGAATACGACCTGAATCTTTATTGCAACGGCAATAGAAATAATCCCACAAGCCGGGATTGCAAGCCGCGCGACGAGCAGCGAGAGCTTTGCCGAAGGGGCGCGTTTGACCAGCGGCAAAACATTCTTGGCCAGCAGGCTGGCACATGCCAGTAGCGCGCTATCGCCGGAACTCATTATTGCAGCCAAAATGGCACCAACAAATACAGCGACGAGAACAGGGTGGAGATGCTCGATTGCCAGCATCGGAATAACGGATTCTGAGGAACTCAGGTTGGGCATCGTCACGCTGGCAATGATGCCAAGAAACACGGGGATCAACCCGAATGCCAGGTAGCCGATGCCGCCAAAGTAAAATGAGTTTTGTGCAACCTGCTCGCTCTTTGCGGCGGAAACTCGCTGGAACAGCGTTTGCGCCGAAATATCGACAACGCCGATGATTGTCCAGGCCCGCAGGTAGTTGAGCCACTGCTCTGGTGTGTTGTCCATAGGCAGCATACGAAATGTGTATTCGTTCAGCTGCGGGGACACAGCCTGCCAGCCGCCGACGTCGACGAGGACGACGATCAACAGGACGAGCAATCCAAGGATAATGATCAGCATCTGGACAAAATCGGTCATCGCGACCGCCCACATACCACCAATGGCGGTGTAGATGAATATCACGATCGCACCGCTAACGATGCCGATCTCCAGCGGAATGTTCGTCAGTGACTCGAAAATAAGGCCAAACGCGACCAGGACCGCTCCGACCCAGGCGATATTCGAGAACAGCGAAGTGGCGGTAATGGCCATCGCGGCGACCTTTCCGTAGCGCTGCTCCATAAAGTCGGCAACCGTCATTACGCGAAGGCGCCGGAACATTCTTGCAAAGAAAAAGCCGACGAGGAGCAAGGCAAGAGCGCCACCCCACGGGTCCTCGATGACTCCCAGCATCCCGCTATCGTAGGCCGCGCCGGCGCCACCCATCATTGTGCTGCCACCGAACCATGTCGCGATCACGGTCATCGAGCACAGCCAGACCGGGAGGCCGCGGCCCGCGACGACGAACTCGGTGACCGAGTGGGTCTTTTTCGACGCGAAGTATCCGACGACGAGCATCCCGACCATGTAGATCGCAACGCCGATAAAGATGATCGTCTCATTACTCATAACGGCACATACGGTATCATGCGCAAGCCACGAAACAGGGAGTTTCACGCTTGCCGCTAAGCATCATTATTCTCGCCGCGGGGCAGGGTACCCGCATGCGCTCCGATCTGCCAAAGGTCTTGCAAACCCTTGCCGGCAGGCCGATGCTGAGCCATGTTCTGGAGTGTGCCCGCGCACTGCAGGCTGCCGACATCTGCGTTGTATACGGCCATGGCGGTGAAACCGTGCCCTCGACCATCGGGCAGGAGGATCTGCGCTGGGTGCTGCAGGCAGAGCAGCACGGCACGGGGCACGCGGTGCAGCAAGCGATGCCGGAAACACCGCCCGGCAATCGTGCGTTGATCCTGTTTGGCGATGTACCATTGCTCACGGTCGCGACGCTCACGCGCTTGCTCGAGGACACTCCGGCAGATGGCGTCGCGGTTCTGACCGTCGATCTTCATGATCCGTACGGATACGGGCGCATCGTCCGTGACGGTGAGCGTGTGGTTGGCATCGTCGAGCAGAAGGACGCAACGCCGGCGCAGCGGGCAATCACGGAGATCAACACCGGTGTCATGGTTTGTCCGGCGGGCAGACTGGGAGACTGGCTGCAAAACCTGAGTAACGACAACGCTCAGGGCGAGTACTATTTGACCGATGTCGTCGCGATGGCCGTGCGCGATGGAGTCGATGTCAGGGGCGTGAAGGCAAGCAACCGGATAGAGGTGATGGGTATCAACGATAAGAAACAACTGGCCGAGGCCGAGCGCGCATTGCAAGCTCGTCTTGTCGACGAACTGATGGCAGAGGGCGTCGGGTTTGCCGACCCGGCGCGGGTCGACATCCGCGGCAAGTTGACCTGTGGCAAGGATGTGTTCATTGATGTAAACGCGGTATTCGAGGGCGACGTATCGTTAGGTGACGGTTCGCGCATCGAGTCCAACAACCTTATCCGCGACAGTAAAATGGGGCCGGGTACCGTGGTTCACTCGAATTGCCATATCGAGGGAGCAACAACGGGCCGGGACTGTGAAATCGGCCCGTTTGCACGCATGCGTCCGGGTGCTGCGCTCTCGAACAATGTCAAAGTCGGCAATTTCGTCGAGATCAAAAAGAGCACGGTCGCGGATGGCAGCAAGATCAACCATCTGACCTACATCGGTGATGCCGAGGTCGGGGCAGGCGTCAATGTCGGGGCCGGTACGATCACGTGCAATTACGACGGTGCGAACAAATACAAGACGACGATTGGTGATGACGCTTTCATCGGCTCCGGCGTAAACCTGGTGGCACCTGTGGAGATAGGCAAGGGCGCGACGATCGGCGCCGGCTCGACGATCACGAAACCGGCAGCGGCAGGTGAACTCACGCTCGGGCGCGCAAAGCAAATGACCATCAAGGGCTGGAAGAAACCGGTCAAGAAAGGGAGTTAGTCATGTGTGGAATCGTCGGCGCAGTCGCCGAACGGGATATTGTTCCAACGCTCGTAGAGGGCCTGCGTCGCCTCGAGTATCGCGGTTACGACTCGGCCGGCGTGGCCGTTGTTGGCGACGACAAGGTAATTGGTCTGTGCCGTACCGTTGGAAAAGTATCGGAGCTCGACAAGAAACTCGAGCAACAGCCGTTGCACGGCCGCCTTGGCGTCGCGCATACGCGATGGGCAACGCATGGCGGCGTTACCGAAGCGAATGCACACCCACATCTTTCCGGCGGCCGTGTCGCCGTAATTCATAATGGAATTATTGAGAACTTCCAGCCGATCAAGGAGGAGCTTCAGGCAATCGGCTACGACTTTCAATCCGAGACGGACACCGAGGTTGCAGCACATCTGATTCACAGCTACCTGACTCAAGGCCTGGATCTGGTCGAGGCCGTTGGCCAGGCCGTCGAGCGATTTGAAGGCGCGTACGCGCTGCTCGTCGTTGATGCCGAAGACCCGGACCGAATCGTCGTTAGCCGGGTCGCCAGCCCACTGGTTATCGGGCTGGGGGACGGCGAGAATTTTGTCGCCAGCGGTGTACCGGCCTTGCTACCGGTTACGCAGCGATTTATCTACCTGGAACAAGGCGATCTGGCCGAGATTCGCCGCGATGGCGTGCGAATTGTGAACACGGAGGGCAAAGAAGTTTCGCGCGAGGTTCACGAAACCGAGTGGGACAGCGAGTCCGCGGAAAAAGCTCCCTACAGCCATTTCATGCTAAAGGAAATATTCGAACAGCCGAGCGCGCTGGCCGATACTCTCTATGGCCGCGTTGCGAATCAGCGGGTCAGGCCCGAGTCGCTCGGACCGCGAGCGTCAGAGTTGCTCGACAAGGTCGAACACATTCACATCGTCGCTTGTGGAACCAGTTATCATGCGGGTTGCGTCGGCAAGTACTGGATCGAGTCCATTGCCCATGTGCCGTGCCAGGTAGAGATCGCAAGCGAGTACCGCTATCGCCACGTCCTGGTCCCGCCTAACACGCTTTTCGTGACACTGTCGCAGTCCGGCGAAACCGCCGATACGCTCGAGGCCTTACGCATGGCCAAGGAGGGCGGCTATATCGGCTCATTGACGATCTGCAACAGCGCACACAGTTCGATGGTGCGCGAGTCCGATCTTGTCATGATGACCCAGGCAGGTCCCGAGATTGGCGTAGCGAGCACCAAGGCATTTACGACCCAGTTACTCTCAGTCCTTCTTGTCACGCTGATGATGGCTCGGCATCGAGGATTGTCGAAGGAACAGGAGAAGGAGTTCGTATCAAACCTTACGCACGCCGCCGCCGCCTCTGATCTGGCGCTGCAAATGAGCGACCAGTTGCAAGAGTTGGCCGAAGATTTTGCCGAAAAGCAACACACGCTTTTTCTCGGGCGAGGCCCGATGTGGCCCATCGCAATGGAGGGTGCGCTGAAGCTCAAAGAGATTTCGTATATTCACGCAGAGGCCTATGCGGCTGGTGAACTAAAGCACGGACCCTTGGCCCTGATCGACGAAGACATGCCGGTCGTTGTCGTCGCGCCAAATAACGAACTGCTGGATAAACTGAAATCCAATATGCAAGTGGTGCGCGCACGCGGTGGCCAGCTGTACGTGTTCGCGGATAAAGAGACGGGCATCAAAAGCGAACCTGGCATGAAAGTAATTGCAATGCCACATGCAGACCGACTGATTGCGCCTATCGTTTATACCATTCCGCTTCAGCTTTTGGCATATCACGTTGCTGTATTAAGGGGTACCGATATAGATCAGCCGAGGAATCTTGCGAAGTCGGTAACGGTTGAATAGCAACAGGTCGTATGCCGTTTTGCGAATGGTCCGAGGTAATAAACAAGTCAAAAGAGAATAAAGAACTGAATCTTTTCGAGGTGCTCTGGAATATAGGCTTCAATAGATTGGAAATGTGAGATGGCCAGGGGCTTCTCGGGGTCAGGAGCTGATGCTGCTAATGAACGTCTGCTTTTTCCGATAGCAGTCGCCTGAGTGTCTTGTTTGGGGAAGACGCGACCTTCCGCTGACGGCCAAAAGCGGTCATTGCACGATCTCTGTTGGCGCGCATTCAGGCGCCCCGTTTGGTCAACCGAATCACAATACTCGGATACTCGAGGTGGACCTCGCGTCTCAGGGCGTCAGCCTTTCTGTAGTGCTCAGATCGTGCGTGAGACTTGTACCAAAGTCTGCCCGCAATCACGACAATGGCGGCCAAGACTAAGCCGACTGCACGAGTTTGTGCAATGGCACTGCCCAGAATATAGAACGCAAATGCCAGGACCACGGTACCAATGATGATGTAGGTTGAAACGTCTTCAGCGCGTTTCCCATCGGGCCCGATTACCTTTTCAACTGCATCTTCGACGAGATCGTCCGGATGATCAGTGTGAAATGCCACGGCGTCGTACACGCCGGGGGCGATACGCGTATCGGTGCGAATATTGTCGTTGGGGTTGAACTCAGCGAACGTTGATTCAGCACCGCCGAAGGCTATCTGACCAGAGTTAGCTCGAAACTCTGCCGTCAGTGCATCGTCTTCAATGCAGTACTGCATGACCTCGTCGGGCACTTGCTCATCGACGTACAAGTGCAGCAAGTAACCGCCATCCCCCCCAGTCGGCATGCGAATGGCTTGATTATTGGCTTCAAGTCCTGCGAGTGTCTTTTCGGAAACGCGCGCAGGCGGTATTTCGTCAATGCTGAACAGCACCATCTCCGCGACGTCTGAACCACCTTCCAATACTATCTTCGACACCAGGTCATTCTCACAATTCGATGGCCGCAAACTTGCTCGCTGCGGCGCGCGCGTTTGGTCGATTACCAGCGACCGCTTCACGCCCTGAGTCACTCAGTCAAGCAGCTTCTGCTGTTTTGAGCAAGGACGATCCGCGTTCCTGTAGAGCTTTTAGATACCTGGCTTCGTCATACGGTGTTCGAGTTTTCCAGCATCGGTACAGGATGCGGATCCACTTGAACGCCAGTGCTCTGACCGCCGCCTGGTACGAGCAACCTTTTGCTCGCTGCTGATAATAATACAGACCGGCCCAGTACGATTTGTTGATTGTTTGAGCGGCCCATTCAACGAAGGTCTGTCGCAGGAACGTCGGGGCTTGCCATCGCCAGTGGATCCACAGTTGCTGGCCGCTACGCTCCGTGACGGGTGCAATACCGCCGTACTTTTGCACCTCAGCAGCATTGTTGAAGCGCTCACGCTGCTCACCGAAGGCGACCATCAGTCGTGATGTGTACACCGGTCCGGCGCCCGGCAGACCGTCGAACAGTTCGTGATCCGGATGCTGTGGCGCCAGAGCGGCGATCTCTTCATCGAAGCTATCCAGGCACGCCAGCATCGTCTCGAGCTGCTCGACGAGTGTCAGCGCCAACAGGCGATAAGGGATGACGACACCATCATCGGTGGTCAGCGGCACGGCCGACTTGATGGCGGTGATGCGCCTGTCCAGTAGTGGCTTGCGGTTCATGTTGTGCGCGCGGAAGAACGTCTCCAGGGTCGCCTTGCGTGCGCGTCTTGCCTGGACCACCGTGGGCCATCGCTTGATGAAGTCGCAGAACAGCTTCGTGTCGATGCGATCGAACCACTCAAGTGCCTGTGGATAGTATTGCTTCAGCGCATTACGCAGACGGTTGGTGAGCCGCACGCGATCGTTCATCAGGCGACGGCGCTGTTCGGTCAGCGTCATCAAGGCACGCATCTCGATGCTCTGTGGTTTCAGTGGATGGAACTGGTCCGGGTGACGCAGCAACAGGTTGAGGATGTACACGGCATCGGTGGGATCGTCCTTGGCGCCACTCGGCGTAAAGGTCCTGCGGTACGAGACCAGGCTCGACGGGTTGACCGGGTACAGCACAAAGAAGTCGTACTTCTGTAGCGCAGCAACGATCGGCCCCTTCGATAACTCCAGGGCCACCGCCATCGGTCCACCGTGCTTCCGATGGAGCGATCGGGCCCATTCGTCAATCTTCTCCGACTGGTGCGGGATCTGTAAGAGTTCCTGTTTGCCAGTCGCCGTTACGTGGATGCAGACATCGTGCTTCTTGTCTGCCCAGTCAATGCCGATTATTGCGGTGTAGTTGGATAGCGCCGTCTGCATTGCATGCCCCCGAAAGTGGTATCGTTATGGACCGGGACATGCAGGCCACGAGCTCTGCGAAGGCAATATAGGTGAGCCGGTTACGCGACGCGCCCTGAGTATTCGTTGTCGAGCTCAAGCGCACCTGCGGACTCGAAGCCAAAGCGGTGAACATCGCGTGTTTGGGTCAACATATTCGTAGTCCGCGGGTGCATGTCCCCCTCACCGACAGATACCTGCCGGCTGTCTCTAAGTATCACTGAGGGAGAGACTGACTATCTATAAAGGGTCATTAGCAGAAATCATACCGCAAACCAGGCGACCGTTGCCTTCCGGCCAAAAGAGGTCGATCATCCGTTGCAACGAATCCCACGAATTATCCACTTCAACACAAGTACAAGAAGCAATACTGCGATCGGCGGGCCAAACCAAAGTGCGTACGCTTTGAATGTAAAGCCCCACTCCGGTAGCGCCGAACCAAGTACGTCTACCGCCATCGCCCGCTCGTCGCGACACGACAACAGTCGTTCGTCGCCACCGAAGATTTCGCACCAAAAGGGCAACGACAGCCAAACTAGGCTAGCGAGCCCCCACACAATAAGCCAAAGCCTGTTTCTCATTGGACAGCGTGCTCTTCAGTTCGCTGTGGCCTCTTCCGTCTGAAGTGAGAGGTTACCTATAGAGACCATCCTCCCATTCACACTTCCGATGTCAATTTGGAATAGTGCTTAGCGCAAGTGTCCGCGTCGGGTCACCAGCGGAAATTATAGCGCGAACTAACCAACTGGCGGCTATGCGACGCTTAGGTGTCACTCAGACCTCGAAAACTCGATAACCCATTATTGAGCGTCCGCTCCCGCCAATAGCGGTCGTTCGTTCAGGTTCCTGGTGAACTACTGCAGTCGGCCAAAAGCTTGACTTCAATGCCCGATTAGAGAAGCGGACACTCCAGGAACGATGAAGTGCCCGCTATGACCTAAACCGATGTATTCGTAGTTACTATTCTTTCAGTTCAACGAGGATAACTTCCAGCGTTTCGTCGCTCAGGTTTTCTGGCAAGTGCTCTTCCGAATCGGACCATTGAGTGGCGCCCGCCTCCGATGTCGTCTCCACGGATGTGCCGTCAGGCAGGGTAAAGCGGACGGCATTTGAGGTCAGAAAAACCGCCGCGTTCGGGCCATGCGTATGCATAACGGACTTTTCGCCTGGCCCGTATTTGATCCGTATTATTCGAACTTTATCGTTTTCAAATTCGACAGTGTAATGCTCCGGGTCAGCTGCCACCCCATCTTCCGCCATCGTAGCGGGCGAAAGGAATGTCGCCGCGAGGAAAGAAATGCAAATGAGTACTTTC